>JAERMM010000161.1 GCA_016844585.1 Chloroflexota bacterium
GCGGCTGGCTACGTGGAGAGCCTGGCTCGGCCCGGTGGGAACGTCACCGGCGTGGTGGGCCCCCCGGTGGAGATCGACCTGAAGCGCCTGCAACTGCTGGTCGAGGCCGTGCCCGGCGTCTCGATGGTGGCGGTGCTTGGCGTTTTCGGTGGTCCGCGGTTCTGGGAGCCGGCGACGAGGCTGCTGGCTGTCGAGGTATTCAGTGCAACGCCCGTGGGGTTTGAGGGCGGATTCGAGACAGCCCTTGCGCGCGCCATCGGGCGGGGAGCTGACGCTTTGCTCGCCCGGGGGGGACAAGGCACTGCCCCCAACGCCGAGCTCATTGGCGCGCTGTCGGCGCGCTATCGGCTGCCCGGCATCTTCCCGAACCGGCGCTTCGTCGAGGCTGGCGGCCTGATTGCCTACGCGCCGCGGTCGTCCGACGTCGATCGGCGCGGCGCCGATTACGTCGACCGCATCCTGCGCGGCGCGCGGCCCGCCGACCTGCCGGTCGAGCTGCCCGCGCGCTACGACCTGATCGTCAACATGCGGACGGCGCGGGAGCTTGGCATCAGGTTCCCGCAATCGTTCTTCGCCCAGGTGGACGAGGTGATCGAGTGAATACCCTCACCCTAGCCCTCTCCCCCTGGGAGAGGGAACAGACCGACGTCGGCCGCCAGGAAGATGAAGAGCGGTGTTCGCAACAGCCCGCATCTGGTGGTCCCAACCCAACCACGGCGCGACAAGCTGCTACGCTGCGACGCTGACCGTCACGACACGCGGATGCTCGCGCTCCTCCGGCACCGGCTCGCCGTCCCTGATAAGCCCCTCGATGTGGCACTGAATCGCCTCTTTGGCCATTGCGATTGCCTCATCAAGTGTCTCTCCTTGGGTGACAACGCCCGGAAGGGCCGGCACCGAAACGGTGTAGCCCCCCACTTCGGGGTCGGGGTCAAGAACAATGGAATACGTGTACTCCCGCCGGATCATCGATGAGCCTAGGCTCACAGCAAGTCTCTGAGGTCCGATATGGTGAGACCGGCCTGGTCGAGCGCCTTAGACAGGGTCTTCGGCTTGAGGATGACATGGGCGTGCACGGCCACCGTGACTCGCCCCGGCTTGGTTGGGTGCTTTAGTTGCATGTGGCCCCCGACGTGGTGGTGCTCGAACCAGCCGTCTCTAAACAGCGCACGCAAGAACTCCGCCGCAGTAATTCGCGGCAAACGCAAGCTCATGGTCGGGCTATGTTACCACCACTCGCCTTGCCCTACGTGGCTTTCCGAGGCGCGTTCAGCAACGCTCGGCGCCTGGGTGGAGCGGCACGTCGAACGGCTCGCCGCCGGTGGTTCGGCAGAAGTCGGCGACTTGGGCGTCCCCGTCGAAGTTCCACGGGACCCCGGGCGAACTGCGTCGAGCGACGCGCACATCTTGTACACCCAGGGCCTGCCGCTGACGCAGTGGAAGCGCCCGCCGCGCATGATCTACCCGGACGACCCGGCGTGGGAAAGCCTCCGCTAGGGTGTCAATGTCATTGTGAAGGCCGCAGCCCGAAGAATCCGTACCCGTGAGGTGACGGATCTCTCGCTGGCGCTCAGGACGACATCGTAACTGAGCCAATCCTAGTCACGGTCCCATAAGTGTGCGTTGCGCGAGAGGAGGCCGGGACCACTGCCGCCGCCGCCACCCGTCCCGGCGTAATCGTCCAGGGCCCGCACCCCCTTGCCCACCGCCGCGAAGATCAGCCGATAGTACGTCGGAAGCGCGGGCAACTCATCGGCCATCAACTCCCCCATCTCTCGCAAGACGACGCCCTGCTCCTGTCGATCGACGGTCCGGTACAGCTTGTCGATGAGGCCGTCGAGGACCGGGTTGCCGTAGTGGCCATTGTTTGCTGCCCCCCATCGGTTCTCCGCTCGGGCGTGGAGGCGGCTGTCGAATCTTGGAAAGATCTGGTCGCCAGTCGACCGTGCGGTGACCTCGAGGCCAGAGAACTTGGACTTGTACTCCAGATCCCGCTGCAAGGCCAGCGGTGAGATTGTCTCCTTGACGTCGAGGCCAAGGCGACGCCAGTTCTCCGCAATGATCGCAACCTCTTTCGTGTCGGTGGCCACGCCGCGGACCTCGATCGGCACGCGCTCGCCGGCCTGATTCAAGACGGACCCGTCGGCGGCACGCCGCCAACCAGCGTCAGACAGCTCCTGCGCCGCCCGAGCCGGGTCGTACGGGTAGCGCGCAAATGGCTGTCCCACTGCTGTTGCCCTCGGGTCCGGTGCTGGCATGAATGAGTCGGCGCCGGTACCCAGCACGCCCGGAAAGAGGAACTCACGAAGGGCATCGCGGTCGAGGCCGTAGAGCAGCCCCCGTCGGATACGGACGTCCTGGCTCACCTCAATGGGCCGCGCCCACTGCGGGTCGAACTGGAACCACATGTAGCGCCAGTTGTCCTGCCGTTGCACCACCGTTCCCATTCCGTTCTGATTCCACTCCTCCCGCAGATGCCATGCGATGTCGAGCGGCAACGTCTTCTCCGACGTCATGTCGACAGTGCCTGCCTGCAAGTTGACCAGGAGCACGTTTGGGTCCGGGATCGTCCGAATGATGATCCGGTCGAGCTTCGGGCGTCCCTGAAAGTAGTCGTCGAACCGCTCAAAGACCTGCTGCTCCCCGAGTCCGAAGTCGACCAGCCGAAACGCTCCAAGGTGGACGTACTCAGTGGTGAAGTAGGGGAGACTGCGAAAAATGTCCTTGTCGCCTTTGAAGGCCTCGCCAATGAGGTGCACGGGGGATGGCCACAGGTCCTTGAAACCTATCAGCAGTGCCTGAAAGAAGGTCGACTTCCACGTGATGTCCACAGTCGACGGGTCCATCGCTTGAACCGAGTCGATGTTTGTGAGCACGAAGGCGCCGCCCGAGGCAAGCTCTGGGTGGGTGATGATCTGCCAACCCAGCACGACGTCGTCCGCCGTGAACGGGGCCCCATCGTGCCACTTCACGTTGGCCCGAAGCTTCCATGTGGTTCGCATCCGGCCATCCGGCAGCACGACGATGGAGCCATCTTCGACAGATGGCAAGCGTAGCGCCAGTTGCCCTACGAGGTTCCCACTGGCATCCGCGGACACCAGCCCATTGCTGTGAATCTCTGCGAGCGCTGTGCCTCCGCCATCTGTGTTGCTGAAATCCCACAGCGCGTAGGCTTTTACGGCGCTGAGCTGCCCGATGGTCAGTGTCTTCGGTGCTTGGGCAGGGTCGGCGGCCGTGGCGCCCGTCCCCGCACCTGGCTGGGACGACGCCGGGCCAACCGGAGCGCAGGCGATGAGGAATGGCAGGGCGAACACGAGCAGATCGCGGCGATGCTTCACCACATCAAGACCCCACAATCCTGGGATGGTACCCCCAAACACCCCTGGAATGTGCACGAGTGGAAGTGGGTGTAGGGCTGTCGCACTGTCCAGTGCTGAGGATCCCGCGGCTAGAACGCGCCTCGGCCTCGCAGGACAACCCACACAGTTCTCCCGAGAATCGAGATATCCAGGCCGATCGAGTAGTTCTGGATGTAGAAGATGTCGTCCTCAGTGTGCAGGTGGAGCGGCTTGTCGCTCCGACCGTTGACCTGCCACCAGCCGGTCATCCCCTGCGGGACGGCAAATCGCTTTCGCTGCCAGGGCTGGTACATCTCGACGAGCTCGGGCAGCTCTGGGCGCGGACCGACGAGGCTCATTTCGCCTTTGAGGACGTTCCAGAGCTGGGGAAGCTCGTCCAGGCTGGTGCGTCGAAGGAGGGCGCCCACTCGCGTTACCCGAGGGTCACCCGCGCGCTTGTGTATCCAGGTGCCGTCGTCGTCGGTGGCGGCCACCTCCGCGAGTCTCTCTTCGGCGCCCTCGCTCATGGAGCGGAACTTGAACATCCAGAACGGGCGCCCGTTCTCGCCGGCGCGGCGAGACCTGAAAATAGTCGGGCCAGGCGAGTCGAGCTTGATGGCAATCACAATAGCGGCGAAGATGGGAGCAAGCAGAATAGCGGCGATGACCGCACCGATGACGTCCATGAGGCGCTTGACCGCCCGTGGGAACCCGTCGATCGCGGGGTCGCGCAAGCTGATGAGCGGCATCCCACCAAAAAGCTCGAGCGTGGTGCGATGAAAGGCCTGGTCGTAGCAGTCGGGTACGACACGGACGCTGATTGGCCGCCGATGACATTCAGCAATCAGGTTTACGAGCTGATTGCGAACGCCCGTCGGTAACGCAAGCACCACTTCATCGATCGCGTCGTCATCGATGACGTCCAACAGGTCAGCGAGCGCCCCCTTTACCGGAACCCCAAGAACAGACTGTTTCCGGAGCGAATCATCGTCGTCGAGGAACCCGACAATCTTCATCATCGGCGGTCCATGAGTACCGATCATATGGGCCGCATCTTGCCCGATCTGTCCGGCGCCAACGATCAGAATTCGTGTCGGCCTTGGGGCGCCTCGAACGAGTATCTCCAACAAGTGGAGGACCAGGCGATAGGCAACGAGCAGGATGAGAACGATAAAGAAGAAGGACAGGAAGAGTACGCGCGAGACATCGCGGTAGGACAGGTAGAGGGTCCCTGCCAGGATCACCGTCGACGTTATCGTTGCCAGCGAGACCGAGCCAAGCTGGTCGGCCAGTCGGGCGAGGCGCCGTGGACTGTAGACCGACATGGCATTGAAGACCACGAACCAGACCACCGTCACAAGGAAGTGCAGCGGCGGCGCAATCTCGGAATCGGCCGGAGTGACCTCGGCGCCAATCCCCAGAACGGGACGCACCGACGAGGCCCAGGACAGCGCAAGGTTGATGCAAGCGAAATCGAGCGCCCAGAGCAACAGAACGTAGTTCACGCCGTGGCGTCGGCCACCGAGGCTGATCCCAGGGTCGGAAACGCCGGGGCGACTAAGGTCCATCAACGGCTCCCATTGCATCCTCTGAAGGGTCGTTTAAGGCAGTCAGCGAAACACAGCGCCTCTGGCAACCCTAAAGGTATCGGTTCTTATCGGCAAGCGTCCCGTGAGACGCGATTCAACCGGTAAAATCGGGCGTGTCCGACTTTTCTCGAGCAGTGTCGGGCCTGGCGCGCAGGCTCAGGATCGATGGGAGTGAGTGTATCCGGCGCGGCTAGACGGCGGTCGGCCGCGGCGGTTCGAGCTTCCAGCGAACGATGTCGCCGTGCTGGGTGCCCGAGGCACGAATCGTACCGGCGGGCAACTCCAGCACGGATCGCGACGAGAACACGTGGCGGCTCATCCGCGCCGGCTTCATCTCGGAGATGAGGTGCACAACCTTTCCCTGCCGCGTGAGGAAGATGGCGTCGAAGAGGTACTGCATTCCAAAGCTATGGATGCTCTGGCACGGATCGATCAGGAGCCCATCGCCTTGCGCGAGCAAGTGTGTACCAAGCAACCCCTTGCCCCGCGACCACATGGAGCGCGCAATGCGCCCCCGTTCCACCAGGGGCGTTTGACGCGTCTCGTTCCAGGCTACCAGAGCCTGGGCAACCCGCGGACTTCGGAAGGCCGCCATAGCGATTCCCTATTAGGCTGTGGTGGGCGCTGGCAATATACCACCGGAGCAAGTGGGCTCCTTCCCCGGCAGCGAACCGCGGCAAGACCGAAGGGGTTGAGCGTACGGCCCGTCCAGCAGGCAGCGCCGCCGCGGTGCGCCTCCGCGACAAGCCGACGCTGTAGGGCGGAGTGATCAGATCGATCCCAGGGGGCACCACGGCTTTCCTGCTCGGCGCATCGGCAGCGTCCGATGGACTGCCGTGGGCGCGCGTCCGGACCGTGGAAGGACTTGACGGGTGGCTTGTGGCCACCGCGCTGATCCCGCTGTAGCGTCGAACGGAAGAATCGGACCGGCCGAGGCCCGGCTATCATCTGTTTGGCGAATGACTGGGGCCACGTGACAAGCGGCCGGGGGGTGAGAAGCTTATGATCTGGGTGAACATGAGGGCACGGATCGGGCTATTGGCGGTTCTGCTGCTGTCCTTCTCGTTCGCGCTCGACGCGGACTTACCGCGGGTGGTTGCCCAGCAGGACGAACCGACGGCCGGCGTTGTGAACGACGAGCAGGTGGTCCAGCCATCGGAGCCGGTCGCCGCGGTGAATCAGGCAGACGGAGACGACCCATTGCTGCAGCCGATACCTGGCCTCCGCTGCTCCGTGTCCTCTGTCGGGTTTCTCTACGGGATGGTCTGTGAAGAAGCAGCGCCGATCGTCCTATTTGACCTTCCTGAGATATTCCGGTAGTGGGAGGGAACGATGTCGATCACTCTGGAGGAGAATGATGGCCTCACTAGGGACAGGCCGGTCGCGTGATAGCGACTCTGGAACAACGACCAGCGCAGCCGTCCAACGGCGAGGCCCTGCTCGAGGTGCACGATCTGGTAAAGACGTTCGACGTTTCGCGCGGGCCGCTCGATCGAATGTTGCACGGGCCACGGATCCTGCGCGCCGTTGACGGAATAAGCTTCAACGTCGGCCGAGGAGAGACTCTCGGGCTCGTCGGCGAAAGCGGATGCGGAAAGTCGACGACCGCGCGACTCGTAACACGGCTGATTCCGGCGGACGCCG
>JAERMM010000017.1 GCA_016844585.1 Chloroflexota bacterium
CGTTGATATGCTCAGTGGCGGCGATGAGTCGGCTGTCGGCTCCAGCGTTCGCATGCACGTAAAGTCGTCGCTGCCTTACCACGTCGACTGGGTAATGACGGTCACCCGTATCGAGCCGCCCTCTTTCATCGAACCGATAATCAGCTCGTCCTGGGTGGGCGCTTGCGGCTGTCTGGGTCCACCACCGTTCGGCTGTCGCAGCAGGGGCCCTACGTTGATGTCATCCAGGACGAAGTGCTCACGGCCGATTGGCATTTACCCGGTCCGCTGCGGGCGCTCGCCAACCGAATCTTCTCGTTCAATCATGCGACGGCGGCGGCTGGGGGCGAGCGCGGCTTGCAGCGCCTCATCCGCGAGGAGGCGGGAGGACGTAGACCTCCTCCGATACAATAGCGGGCCATGCTGATCGATGTGCTTTCCGCGGTCGAATCGTCGTCATTCACGGCCATCCGCGAGCAGATGGTCGACACGGTTCGCTTTCTCAACGCCAGGGGCTGGACTCCGGCCACCAGCTCGAACTTCTCAGCCTGTCTTCCGGGCTTCGCTGACACGATCGCCATTTCCAGATCTGGTGTCGACAAGGCCGCGTTCAGCGAATCCGATGTGATGCTCATTGACGGCGGTGGCCGTACGGTGTGGCCGGAGGGGGTGCGAAGCTCGGCCGAGACGTTGATCCACACCCTGATCTACGATTTGTTCGCTCCGGGCGCCATTCTGCACACGCACTCGTTGGGCGCCACCGCGCTCTCGGTGCTGAAGGGCCGATTCGGGAAGGTGGCCTTCCAGGGCATCGAGTTGCTGAAGGGCCTGAGCGGCGTGACTACTCACGAGACCTGCATCGATGTGCCCATTTTCCCGAACGACCAGGACATGGAGCGCTTTTCGGTATCTATTCGGGATCGTCTGGTTGGCGATGCCCCGTACGGGTTTCTGATAGAAGGCCACGGCCTGTACACCTGGGGGGAGACGCTGGCCGAAGCGCGTCGGCACGTCGAGGTCTTCGAATTCCTGTTCGAGTACGCGCTACGGATGGAGGCGTTCAATGGCACTGCTCACAATTCCTGACGAAAACACCGAAATCAGCGACTGGAACGAGATCAGCGCCTTCCTCGCGGCGCGCGGCGTCCGCTTCGAGCAATGGGCGGCGTCAGCCCCGCTCGCAGACGATGCTTCGGCCGAGGAGGTAATTGGCGCGTACGAGTCAGACATTGACCGCCTGAAGCGCGAGGACGGCTACGTCGTTTGCGACGTGATCAGCGTCACATCCGGCACGCCGAACCTCGATCAGGTTCGCGCTAAGTTCCTGCCGGAGCACACGCACAGCGAGGACGAAGTGCGCTACTTCGTCGAGGGCTCGGGGCTGTTCTGGTTCAACATTGCGGGTTCACCGGTGTTCCGTGTGAGATGCGAGAGGGGTGACCTCATCGCCGTTCCGAAAAACACACGGCACTGGTTCGATTTCGGGCCCACTTGCTTCGTCAAGTGCATCCGTCTGTTCAATGATCCGGCCGGATGGGTTGCGAATTACACCGGATCAGGTATCGACCAGAAGTACAACCCCGTGTATGCGACCCCAGTCGGCTCCGCGGCCGCTGTTTAGTTGGAGTGGCTCCTTTTTGACGTAGAGGGGACTATCGGATCCCTCGCTTTTGTCAGAGCTGAGCTTTTTCCGTACGCCCGCCGAGCGATGCCAGGATTCCTCAGGCAGCACGCCGGTAGTCCGGAAGTTCATGCGATCGTTGAACGGCTCGCCGAAGAGATTCGGATGGATCCGTCGAACGTTGACGCCGTCGCAGCGACGCTCCAACGTTGGATCGACGAAGACCGCAAGCACACAGACCTCAAAGAGCTGCAAGGCATGATCTGGGAGGAGGGGTTCCGTAAAGGCGCGTTTCGCGGGCACCTCTATCCGGACGTCGTCCCCTTCTGGAACCGGGCGAGGTCCAGAGGGCTCCGTCTCGCGATCTATTCCTCAGGTTCGGTGCTTGCGCAGCAGCTGCTCTTGAAGTTCTCCGTTGAAGGGGACGTGTCATCTCTCATCGAGAGGAACTACGACACTCGGGTTGGTTCCAAGAGCGATGTCGGGTCATATCGGCGTATCGTTGAGGACGTGAGTGTCCCTCCAAGTGAGGCGCTGTTCTATTCAGACACGGTTTCTGAACTGGACGCCGCGCTTTCAGCGGGCATGCGGACGTGCAGACTACTGCGGCCAGGCGTGCAACCCACGGAACACCGGCACCATGAGATAACGGACTTCACGTCAGAGCTGGCCTAATCATCCTGCGCCTCATTCGTTCAGCTTTGGGGCACCCGCGTGACAGGCAGGAACAGCGCGTGACAGACAAGCCTGCTATGCTACGCAGGAACGGTCACTCAAGGATAGTGTGGAGGGACATCATGAGCGTGGCGGTCGATGCGGGCAAGAACGGGCTGGCTATCGGGAGGCCAGCGGTGAAGTCAGTGGGAGCATTGACGTTTGGTCCAGACGGCATCTTGTTTGTTGCCGACAATCTCGGCGCGTCGATCTTCGCGATCGACGTCGACGACACCGACGCGACGCGCGATGCGCGCCCCGTCAATGTGGAGAACCTCGACACTCGCCTGGCTGCATACCTCGGGTGTGCGCGCGAGGACATCTTCATCAAAGATATGGCCGTCCACCCCGCCTCGCATAACGTCTATCTCTCGGTCATGCGCGGCAACGGAGATGTTGCGATGCCGCTCCTGGTGAGGCTCGGCGCCGATGGCGTTCTCAACGAGGTGCCGCTCGACAACGTACCCTACTCGCAGGTGACGATTGACGACGCGGCATCCACTGACGACGAACGCGCAGATGGCCGGGTTGTGCGTGGTGACCGGGAGGGCGCAGAGAAAGAGATGCCGTCGGGGATCGTCTTGCGTATCGCCCGCGACCGGCTTCGTACCATCGCAGTGACGGACATGGCGTACGTCGACGGAGTTCTGTTGGTAGCCGGTGCTTCAAACGAGGAGTTCTCCTCCACATTGCGGCGGATTCCGTTCCCGTTCGGCGGCCCCACGGAATCCAGCTCGCTCGAGATCTACCACGTGTCGCACAGTCGCTACGAGACGGCCGCGCCGATACGCACATTCCTGCCGTACGGCGGCAACACCAGCATCCTCGCAAGCTACACCTGCACGCCAGTCGTCCACTTCTCGTTGAACGATCTTGGAACCTCAACCCAACTAAAAGGAAAGACTGTTGCGGAGCTTGGCTCGGGCAATACGCCCGTGGACATCGTGTCCTACGACCGTGACGGTGAGGAATATCTCCTCGTGTCCAACACCCGCCACCCGCTCATGAAGATCGCCTGCAAGGACATCGATCGAGCAGAGCCACTTACGCAGCCTAAAGAGCCCCGTGGTGTGCCCCGCGAAGAGCTGCCCCAACAGGGGGTTGGCCACATGGCCAATCTGAACGGCAGCTACGTGTTGATGATGCAACAGGACGAGGCCCAGAACGTTCACCTTCGGTCGTATAGCAGCGCATCGCTCTGACGACGACTTCGGAGCGAGCCGGCGCGGTCTGATTGCCAAGGGATGAAGCGGCGCACGTTCCTTCGTTATGGGGCCATGGGGCTCGTCACCGCTGCCCTGCCTGGAGGGCCGGCTCGTGCTCACCCCGGGGCGCGCCAGACGACGGGCGACATTGTGAGCTGCGCGATACACCCCGCCATCGGCGTCGCCCGGGTGGGCAATAGTCCGACTGAATTCTTCCTCGGTCCGGAGGTCCCCGGCCCCCATCCGGAGCCGGTGGATGGCTTCAAAGACGCCGTGGGCCGCTTGAAGCGCCAGGCGGCTCGCTTCCGCGTCTACGGGTTGGACGCCGCTGGCAACGTGATCAAAGAGATCACGTCGGCCGACGCCGAGCTCACCTGGACCGTGCATCTGGCCAACGCCAAAGCCGCCTGGTACGAGTTCGACAAGGCGTTCGATCTCCCAGAGGCCCGCGGTGAACCAGTGGAGCCGATGGCGGCGCGGACGACGCCCCTAAGCACTCCACGACGGAACGCCAGCGTCACGGGGGCGGAGCGCAGTAAGCTCGTTGTCGACCCGGGGCCTCGCTCCATCGCCGGCGTCAACGCCAACGCGGGCGGCGCCGACGGGCGCTTCGCATTCGATGGCGGCCGCTTCTTCGATCAGGCCGTCCCCCTGGGCGAGCTGCGCACGGATGTTGGGGGTCGCCTGCTCGTTCTGGGCGGTACGGGCCGCTCGGGATCAAATACCTGCTGCAGGCAACGGGTGCCTGGGTGGTTGTGGCTCCACCAAACTACGCGCCGGGCATCCAGTCCATCGTCACCCTCTACGATGTCCTTTTCGAGGTGGGGACCCGGCTCGATCCTGGCCGCCGGCCGCCTCGGCCCTCGTTCACGCGTCAGATCTACCCTTTGTTCCAGCGACACGTCGACCACCAATGGGTGAACGCTGGCTACGCTAGGGACTTCGGGTGGGGGAGCGTCGGCAATTTCCTGGAACCGTCCACCCAGCGATCCGTCGGAAGAAAACCGGTTCGTGCGGACCGAGCTATTCCGCCGCTTTCGCGACCCACGCTACGTCAGACAGGACTTCGATGCGTTGCCGCCGTACTACGGCGATGCGATGGCCCGATTGCCCACCAGCCCACGCCAGTGGATGGCCGTGCTGGACATCCAGCACGAATGGCTGCGGCAGTGGGCGGCGGGCGACTTCGAGGCGGACTGGCCGGACGGTGGGCTCGTCTTTCCGGAGCACCTCGAGGACCTTCCGGTAGAGGAGCAACCGTCTGCCCTGGACCGGGCAGTGCTGGACGAGTGTTTGGGTGGGCCGTTCCATCCTGGGTGCGAGGTTACCTGGCCGATCCGCTCGACCTTTATGTATGAGGCGCCTCTTCGTCTGCGCCGCCGACCCAGCCCTGAGCCAGACTGGGGCGCGGTCATGACGTCGGCGATCGCGCTCTCTCAGACGGGTCCGTTGAGCGGCAGCGGCCCGGGCGCGCTGACGCGATGGATGGCCGTGCCCTGGCAGACGGACACTTCGAGCTGCCTCTCCGCCTACGTCGCGGAGGAGGATGAGTATCTCCCCACGTTCTGGCCGGCTCGCGTGCCCAACGACGTGCTAGCCCTGAACAGCTTCCAGGTGCTTCTGGACCCTACTGCGAGCCCGGAGCTGAAGCAGGCGGAGTTTGCCCATCGCATCAAATGGCTGCGCCAGCTCCCGGTCGAAGACGCCCAGAGAACCAACTTCATGAACGCGTTCATCCGCGACTGGGCCCGCTACGGTGTTGTCACCCGTCGGCCCGGTCCGGGTGATCCAGCTTTTCCCGAGACTGTGTGGGTCGAGTTGGGCTTCGACGCACCACCGGTTCTGCCGACCTGAGCGCACGCGACTTCGCCGCGGTCATCGTCGGCGGCGGTGTCGCCGGCGCGGCGACCGCACTGGCTCTCGCCCGCAAAGGCCTCCCCACACTGGTAGTCGAGCGAAATGGCGACCAGGGCGACCGGTTCGGGGAGAGCCTCGCTCCGTCGGTCAATCCGCTGATCGAGCGGCTGGGTCTCCGTGAAGCGTTTCTGGCCACAGATCCGCTCCCCTGCTATGGCAATCGCTCGGCCTGGGGCAGCGACCGGCTCGACCATCGTGATTTCATCCGCGACCCATACGGCCACGGCTGGCACGTCGACCGTCCCCGGTTCGATGCCATGCTGATCGATGCCGCTAGGTTGGCCGGCGCTCACGTCGCACTTCGAAGCACCGTGGTTGCTGCCAGCCGCCTCGAGAATGGCTCCTGGCCGCTGACGCTCGAAGGACCTGATGGTCCGCGATCGGTGACCGCAAGGGTGGTCGTGGACGCCAGCGGGCGAGCAAGTTTCTTCGCCCGCGGCCAAGGGGCGCGCCGTCTCTTCGAAGATCATCTGGTTGCCGCGGTCGCTATCCTCGAGCCGGAAGGGCCTCCGATCTTGGATTCAACCACGCTGATCGAGGCCTGCCGTGACGGCTGGTGGTACTCAGCGCTGTTGCCTGATGGTTGTCTGGCTACGGCGTATCTGACCGACCCTGACCTGCTCGCGGCGACGCAATGCGGGACCAGCGCGGGCTGGGAGGCCGCTCTGGCCGAGACGACCTACACGCGCCTACGCATCGCCAAGCACGCGTATGGCTTGGCTCAGCCGCCCCGGGTTGTAGCCGCGGGCAGCGCATTCCTGGACGGCGCGGCGGGTCCCGGATGGCTCGCCGTGGGAGACGCAGCGGCCTCCTTCGATCCGCTGTCGTCGCACGGCATTGCGTCTGCTCTATCGACTGGCCTGCGTGCCGCGGCTTCTGTGCGCGCCTACGTCGACGGTGCTCGCGACGCCTTTCAACCCTTCGCAGTGGGCGTGACGCGCTCGTTCGCCCGCTATCAGTTCATGCGCCAGGCGTATTACGCCGAGGAGCGCCGCTGGTCAGATGCTCCCTTCTGGCGCCGACGCCAGCGGCTTCGGTCCGCCGTCAGTTCCCGATAACGGTTGCGCCAAGGGCCGAGGTGCCCGCGTTCCAAAACAAGGCTTCGGAACGCTTGTGGACCGCAAACAGGAACTCGGCGATGTATGCTAAGCGGTAGCTCATTCCGGTGGCAGGCGAAGGAGGAGATCATGAGCGTGGCAGTTGACACGGGCAAGCACGGACTTACCGTTGGGAGGCCTGGACTGAAGTCGGCGGGTCCGCTGGCGTTCGGCCCGAACGGCATCCTGTTCGTCGCGGACAACGTTCAGGCAACCGTCTTTGCGATCGACGTGGACGACACTGACGCGGCGGTCGAGGCCGAGCCGATCAACGTCGAAAATCTGGATACTCGCCTCGCCGTGTATCTCGGATGTGCGCGAGAGGACGTTGCGATCAAGGACATGGCCGTGCATCCCTGGTCGCAGAACGTCTACCTGTCCGTCATGCGTGGGAGTGGTGACGCTGCCATCCCGCTCATTGTCAAGATAGGCGTGGATGGCACTCTCGCCGAGACACCGCTCGAAGACGTGCCGTTCTCACGGACGACCATCATGAACGCGCCGAACCCCGACGCCGGGGCGGACGACGACCCGGTACGGGCAGCCCGCAATCGTGAGCGCAACGTAGCTATTACCGACCTGGCGTACGTCGACGGCGTTCTGCTGGTGGCCGGGGCTTCTAATGAAGAATTCGTCTCCAACCTTCGAAGGATTCCGTTCCCGTTCGACGGCGGCGTTGAGTCCAGCTCTCTCGAGATCTACCACGTGTCGCACAGCCGGTACGAGACGCACGCCCCGATCCGCACCTTCATGCCCTACGGCGGCAACAGCAGCATTCTGGCGAGCTACACATGCACACCAGTCGTGCACTTTTCGCTGAGCGACATCGGATCAGCCAGCCAGCTCAAGGGAAGGACCGTGGCGGAGCTCGGGTCCGGGAACACACCGGTCGACATCCTGTCGTACAAGCGAGACGGCCAGGAGTTCCTCCTCGTGTCCAACACCAAACATCCCTTGATGAAGCTGGCTTGCAGAGACGTCGATCGGCAGGAAGGGCTCACCCAGCCCAAGCAGCCGCGCGGCGTGCCTCGTGAAGAGCTGCCCCACCAGGGCGTGAGCCACATGGCCAACCTGAATGCGAGCTATGTGTTGATGATGCAGCAGGATGAAGCGGCCAACGTTCACCTGCGGTCCTACAGCAGCGCGTCGCTCTGACCGTAAATCGTCAGCTCGAGCTGACGTGGTCGGAGCGAGACGGGCATGCCTGCCTTTGCGTGCGCGGTTGGACCGCGGCCGATCTGTTCCTCCTAGCTGGGCTCGGGAGCGCGGAAGTCGCGCGGCGGCTTGCCATTCTCCCAACCGAGCTGGTTGAGGCCGCAGCCGATCTTCGCGCCCTTCAGCCCGCGGCCGGCCGCTTCGAGATCAGTGAAGACGCAGCCTGGTTTGCTCCGCGGTTTCCATTCGTGGAGGGCCGGAGCTACTCGCTGATTGTCGACCTCGATCCAGGCAAGATGAACGCTGGCAGCAACGTCGATGTGTGGAGGATCGAGCGGCCTCCGCTGAGCGGCGCTCCAACTACGAAGGTTCTCGGCATCTACCCCAGCGCAGTGGAACTGCCGCTCAACCAGTTGAAGCTCTACATCCACTTCTCCAGCCCCATGAGCGACGGATGGGCGACTCGCGCCATTCACGTTCGGCGTGCCGAGGACGGTGAACCAATCGAGGACGTCCTCCTGCCGATGGAGCCCGAGCTGTGGGACCCGGATCGCAGGCGTCTGACGGTGCTGCTTGACCCTGGTCGGATCAAGCGCGGACTCGCCCCGCACGAAGAGGCTGGCTATCCTCTCACGGAGGGCGTGCCCGTCATCGTCAGCGTTGACTGCGCATTCCGTGACGCCGCCGGCCGACCGCTGAGTGGCCCAGGCGAGCGACGATACGTTATCGGGCCGGCTGTTCGGGCGCGAGTGGACCCGGCCAAGTGGACGTTTGGGTGGCCCGCCGCGAAATCGACGGAGTCGTTGGTGGTTGAGTTCGACCGTCCGCTTGATCATGCGCTCTTGCAGCACAGTCTGCGGGTCGAGGATGCGGTTGGTGCGCTGGTGCCCGGCCGGGCCTCCGTCGCTCTCGAAGAGCGAGGCTGGCGGTTCGAGCCGCTCTCACCGTGGGGCGCCGGGCCTTACCGACTGATCGCCGACCCACGACTCGAGGATCTGGCTGGAAACTCACTGGCCCGCGTATTCGATCGCGATCTCACGCGCGAGGAGGATACGCCCACCGACGCACAGCCCTTCGGAATCGACTTCAGCCCGAGGGGCCGCTCCCTCGATTAGTCTTCAGGCTGCGGCCTTCAGAATGGCATTGACAACTCGATCAGACACTCGCGTTAGACGCGCCTGCGAGCGTTCCCTGGCGACGATAGGTGCTGAACAGTTCGCCCCACTCCGTGTTCACCAGCCACTTCTCGAAGACCTGGCGGTCCCGGTAAGGCCAGCGATAGTAGTCGTGGTAGACCTCAGACCCCAGCACGAACGCGTGGACCAGCGGCGTGCGCATGAACACCGACTGGATGCTCTTGAGCGGCCCGAACCAGACGAAATCCCCGACCCGGCTCGCGCCGTTGTCCCCCACCTTGAAGCCCCAACGCTCCGCCGCGGCGTCCTCGTCCCCAACAATGCGGATCTGGCTCGGGTCCCCGATGCCAAGCCCCTCTTCGTGTGCGATGCGAATGTAGTCGATGGTCATGGGATCGAACCCCATCATCCGAGCGGCCACGGCGTCAATCGCCACCTGGTCGGTTGATCCGAGGATGACGTTCTTCACCTCAGGGTGCATGGTGCGCGGGCCCGGTCCGTTGCCTGATGTGGTGCCATCCATGACGGCGAAGAGCCCTGTGTGGATCTCCTGCTGGATGGCGAGTAGATCCACCAGCGTCTCGTGGATCCAGCTATGCGTGTAGTGCCGTCGAGTGTTCAGCAGGCCACCGAACGCATTCTTCATCGCGCCGGTCGTGGTCGTGTAGATATGGCACTTCACGGTGGGCAGGTGAACGACGTTCTTGCCGAAGAAGTAGTCCGGAATCTGTATGCCACCCGGGTAGATGTCCGCGAGCACGCGCATGCGCCGGTGCGGAACGTAGTTCACCCAGCGCATGTCCTCTTCTTTGAAGTTGTAGAGAATGGGGACGCCATAGGCATTGCAGATGGGTCGATAGCCGTTCAGGTCCTCGCCCTTGAACGCGTCAGTAACCACCGTCTTGTTCTGCACGCAGACCTGGTCCTGGAACCCGCGCGCCCGCAGGGCAAGAATGCTCCCCTCGAGCTGCCACGGCGTCGTGTTGGCCGCGGGAAAGGGGAAGTGCCACGAGATGTTGTCCTTGAGGATCGTGGTGGCGCCCGCCTGGAGCGCGTTCGTCGCGCCCCCTAGCTCGAAGAGGCGATCGTAGTCGTTCAAGACGGTGGAGGGCGATGTCCGCAGCACCGCAACGACCCCGCGTCGTTCTGACGCCTGAACTGATTCGTCGCTCATGTGCTTCCTCAGACCTCTAAGGAGTATAGGGGCATCGCCGCCGCACTCAGTGGCGCGGTCCTGGGCCGCCGCGACGCGCTACGGCTTCGCCTTCTTCGCGCTTGATCAGCTCCACCTGGAGCTCCACGCGGACGTGCTCGTCGCCGCCCTCGCCGGCACGGCTGCTTCCTGAAATTCCATAGTCGGGGAGATTGACGGTCGTGTAGGCCGAGAAGCCGCGTTTCGTGCGTCCGAAATGGTCGTTGGCCTCGCCGTTGTAGGTCGCGTCCCACGCGACTTCGCGTGTCACGCCGTGTAGGCTCAGATCGCCGATGATGGCGTAGTTGTCGCCGCGAGGCTCAATGCGACGGCTCTTGAACGTGATTTCGGGATAGCGTGCGACGTCCAGGTGCGCTTCCGATTTGAAGAGCTCCGTCGCGCGCTCGTGGAAGACGTTGACGCTCGCGGGGTCGATCGTCGCCTCCAGGGTGGATTGAGTGATGTCGTCGTCGTCGATGTGGACGATCACCTCGGATTTGAAGAATCGCCCCTTCAATATTGCGATTCCCATGTGTTTGGCGCTGAATTCAACGATCGAGTGGCCAGGATCGAATTCCCACGGCATTCGACATCTCCCATTCACGTGTCCGGGCTTGTCGCCCAGTTGCGGATGCACCTTATCGCGCGCCGATGATCCACGCAAGAGGGGCAATCGCTGTATCATCCAGGCGCGATAAACACGGCAAGGATTCTTGAGGAGGACCGGAATGATCATTGATATCCACGGGCATACGAATGCGCCCCCGTCGCTTTACGCCTACAAGTCAGGTCTGCTTTCCAGCAGAGGCGCTCATGGAAAGGGCAACCCTGGGGTTACCGAAGAGGCGATGGCAAACCTGGTCAAGAACCACCTTGCCAACAACCTGGACAAGGTGGGAACGGACATTCAGTTCCTGTCTCCGAGGCCGTTCCAGCTCATGCACTCGGAGAAGCCTGAGCGGATCGTCCACTGGTTTGTCGAGGCCAACAACGATGCCATCGCAACTAGCGTGAAGCTGGCCCCGGACCGCTACCGGGGGGTGGCTGGACTCCCGCAATGCGCAGGCGTGCCGATAACCAACACGTTCGAAGAGATCGACCGCTGCGTCAACGACCTGGGCTTCGTCGGCCTCATGATCAATCCGGATCCCTACGAGGGGGACGGCACCCCCGCGCCTGGCATGGGTGACGAATACTGGTACCCGCTCTACGAGAAGATGTGCCAGCTGGACGTTCCCGCCCTGATCCACTCGGCTTCCTGCAAGGATCCCTGGGATACGTATTCGAACTACTTCATTGCGGTCGAGACCCGCTGCATCATCTCGATGGTGACCAGCGGAGTCTTCGACAAGTTCCCGAACTTGAAGATCATCGTGGCTCACGGCGGGGGCGCCGTCCCTTACCAGGTCGGCCGCTATCGAGCGTTCTTCGTCAGACAGTTCGGCGACACGGACGGGTTCGACATCCAGCTGAAGAAGTTCTATTTCGATACCGTTCTCTACAACCAGGAAGCGCTGGAGCTTCTGTTCAAGATCGTCGGCAGCGATCGTTGCATGTTCGGTACCGAGAACCCGGGGACCGGAACCCACAAGGATGCCAAGACCGGCCGCATGCTGGATGACATAAAGCCAACCATCGATGCGATTGCAGAGATTAGCGAGCAGGACCGCAAGAACGTATTCGAGGATGTCGCCCGAAAGGTCTTCACTCGCTTCAAGGGCTAGCCGTACTGTCCCTCTCCCCATCGCAACGGGAGAGGCTAGGTGAGGGCACCTTGTGGGCGCCTCCGAGTCGCCCGGGTCTGGCAGAGGGGTGGCCCCCCTCCCCTCCCGCTGCGGCAGGAGAGGGGCAGACAAGCTCGCCCCAAGCCACGGGCGTTCTTTCGCCGAGCTGTACTATGCACTCGAGAGCGGTGGCTGAAGACTACGGCGATGCAGGTGTGGGTTGAAAGAAGCGCCGCAGCACCTCGAGCACATTCGCGAGCTTCTGCGGTCGAACCCCTCCGAAGCGGCCGACGATTAGTGCCTGGTGCATCGTGAAGAGCTTGCCCACCTTGACCACGCTAGGGTGCGGCAATCGCCCCTCCGCGAGATCCTGGATTTCGAGCGGCACGTCCCACGGAAGCGGCACGCCGGATAGGCGTGAGGTGATCGCGCAAAGGACGAGGTCTTCGGGGTCGAAGCTGTCAGGAGAAACTATGAGGGCAGGCCGTCGCTTCTGACCCGAGAGATCGGTGAACGGAAATGGCACGAGGACAACGTCGCCGCGTGCCATCGGTCACTTCACCGCCACGCCGTCCCAGATTGCATCGTCTTCATTGTCCCAGAACGCAAAGGTAGTCTCCGAGGCCGCGAGCCAGCCCCTCTCCTCGACCCGTTGCGCCTCGCGGGAGATCGCCGCGTCCAGAGCCTGTTGATCAATGGGCGCAATGACCGCAACAGGTCGTCCTCGGACCGTCAGCACGAGGCGCTCACCGCGCTTGAGCCGGGCGATCACCGCGCCGGTATGCTGTTTGAGATCGCGCGCGCCCACAGTGTCCATGATGACCCTCGACCTGACCTTGTAAGTGAACACAATTGTAGCGCTCTATGGCCGGCCGATGGCGAACTGCCCCCGTATCTCAATGCGACGCCCTTTGAGAAGAGAGCAATCCGCTCGACTACAGTGCCCGCATGCGGTTGTTTCTCGGAAGGTTCTCGACCTCAGCAAGCTTGAGAGCTTCCATCACGGGCGGCACGTAAACGCCGAATCGGCCGCGCAGCCCCTTTTTGAGCCCGTACCAGCCACCAACCGGGTTGTCTTCCGCTCGGCTCCATGCCTCAACCGTTCTTTCTGGCGCGGTTTTTTGCTCATCAGTACCACCGAGAGCGACCCAGTCGCCACGCGTCTTGAGCATGGTATGCAGGTCCGTAAGGCAGCGCAGGTGGTAGCGCAGCTCGGTCTTTCCGACTCGCACAACCAGCGCGGGCGGATCGAGTGTTTCGTCGCGAAATGCTTGAAATTCCGAGCGCCCGCCCGGCGTACTCAACGTCCACGGTTGCTCTCGCGTGCCCAGTCCCCCGGTCGGATTAGCGCTCATGTACCCATCCTTCATCTGCTCTAGCGGGACTCCCACTTTCCGGCGTGGATGTCGTCGATTGTCTGCTTGGCAACGTCGTAGATATACCTGGCCGCGCTCGGCCGAGCGGTCTGATCCATACTCGATATCCAGTAACCGGATGCGCCATAGATTGAGAGGATCTTGCCGTCTGCCTCGGGGACGGCGGGGCCGTTGAGCACCGGGATGCGGAGGCCGCGGCAGACGTCTGCATAGATCTCTGCACTCGTCATGCTCAAATCGAGCATTGAGGCGCCGGCGTCCTGCACCGCGTTGGCCCATTTCAGGATGTAGTCGTGCTCGGCCGGGCTGCCGTGACGTCCGTTCCGCTCGAGCTCGAAGGTAGCAAACCCGATCTGTGGATAGGAGGCCAGCCCGGCCTCTATGGTGGCATGGATCTCGTCGAGGAGCTCCTCTTCGTGGCCGCGAATATCGACCTTCGCCGAGTCGGCGCCCGCCTCCTTGTACAGCCTGGCAGCTTTCTCGACCTCCTTTGGCCCAGCCATGCAGGTCGGTCGCGGCATGTCCACATTCACGACCGCTCGCTCAGCAGCGCGGGCCACCGCCCTGGCGAATGGGACGATGTCCTCGACGGTAGTGTCATCGGGCGTTGCGTGGCCGAGGAAATAGCGGCCGAGGCTGTCGCCGACCGACAGTAGGTCTACGCCCGCCTTCTCACAAATCTTCGTCATGTTGTGCTCGTAGACAACCGCAACGGCGATCTTCTTGCCGTCCCGCTTCATCTGCTGCAGATCGCCGACCGTCATTTTCGCCACGACGTTCCTCCATAGATGTGAGCCCCGACTATAGCAGCCCGTCGGGACGGAAGAAATGCGACGCGAGCGGAAGGGATAACGCCCTCCCCCTCGACGGGGGAGGGCGGGGTGGGGGTGATTCGCCCACCTGGCTCCAGTCGAACCGGCCGTAAGCCCGACGATTGGCCATTCGAGCTGACCATTTCGTGCCTGAATCGCGGAAAAGACCTAGGTGACAACGTTGACAGGGTGACAACGTTGTGGAGTTGGCATAGATGAATGGCGACGCGCACGGTCACTTGGCCGCTAGGCTTCGGACTCCAGGATTCGGCAGGTGGCCATGCCGCGCTTCTCGAGGAACTGCTGATGGTAGTCCTCGGCGCGGAAAAAGGTTGAGGCCGGCGTGATCTCAGTCACGATGGGACGGTGGTGGCTGCCGCTGGCATCGAGCCGTTCTCTGGAAGCCAAGGCCGCCGCTTGCTGTGCTGGGGTATGAAAGAAGACGGCGGAACGATACTGCGTGCCAACGTCCGGTCCCTGTCGGTTCAGAGTGGTTGGATCGTGGCCGTGCCAGAAGACGTCCAGAAGGCTCTCGTACGAGACGCGGGTGGGGTCGTATTCGACTTCGACCGCCTCGGCGTGGCCGGTTCGCCCGGTGCAGACGTCCTCGTAGGTTGGGCTCTCTTGTGTTCCGCCGGTGTAGCCTACCGTGGTGCGTGTCACTCCGGGGAGCTGGCGGAAATCATTCTCTACCTGCCAGAAGCATCCCGCCGCGAAGGTCGCGCGCTCGCGATCGGGGGCGGTCACGGGGCGTGCTTCGACGGAACGGTTGGCTTGAACACGAGCGACGCAGAGTTGAGGCAGTAGCGGAGCCCAGTTGGCCTCGGCCCATCATTGAAGACGTGTCCGAGGTGAGCATCGCAGCGAGCGCACAGAATCTCCGTTCGCCGCATTCCGTAGCTCGAGTCCACGTGTGTTTCCACGTTCTCGGGCGCGACAGGGGCGAAGAAGCTGGGCCAACCGGTACCGGATTCGAATTTCGCATCCGACGCGAACAAAGGCAGCTCGCAGCAGACGCAGTCGTACACCCCGGGCTCGTGATTGTCGAAGTACAGTCCGCAGAAAGCTGGCTCGGTCCCTTTGCCTCGCGCGATCTTGTACTGTTCAGGAGTAAGCTGCGCTCGCCACTCCGCGTCGGTCTTCGTGACTTTTTCCATCCCACCCCTCGCATATAGACGTCGCATGCATTCTAATTCCGCGCGCTTCCTTCGCGGACAATGCAACCAGCATTGGCTCGTCCGTTCTGGGCCAACGGCGACGGCCTGGCGCCGAAACGCATCAGGTGTCGCAGGTGTCCTGCTGTCACGCACCCTTTTTTGCGCTACCTCGGTCCACCGAGCTCACTTCGAATCGACTCAGGAGTAACGAAGCCATGGCAGATCGCCCGCGTGATTCAACCGGCCGCAAGAAGCCGATTCCAGTCGCCATGCCGCGGCTTGCCACCAACCTGGAGAAGCAGGACGCCCCCGATGGGCTCTCCGATCGAGACACGATAAGCGATGGGCTGCTCTCTGGCATTAACCTGTCCGGCCAGCTTGCGGCGTATGTGTCGCTGGCCGCCTTGCGGCTGCGGAGCGTAGACCTGAACGGCACGCACCTTCGGGCCGTGCAGCTCACTGACGTTGGGCTTGAATCGTGCGATCTTTCAAACGCCGACTGGGAGAAAGGCGCTTTCAGCCGTGTTGAGCTGGTCGGCTGCCGTCTCACAGGCTTCCGCGCAGCGGATGCGACGCTACGCGACGTCACGGTGACGGGCTGCGATTGCAGGCTGGCGCAGTTTCGTTTCTCGACGTTCAAGCAAGCACGGTTCGAGGGCTGCAACCTGAGCGAGGCGGATTTCTACGGCGCGGACCTGTCCGGCGTCGTCTTCGTGGGATGCGACCTGACGAACGCCGAGATGTCTGCGGCTAAGCTGGTCGGGACTGAGCTGTGCGGCTCGAAGATCGATGGGTTGAAGGCGGGACATAAGGAGCTGCAAGGGACCGTCGTTGACCCCATGCAGGCTGTGCAGCTCGCTGGGCAACTGGGCTTGCACGTCCGCTGGGATGAGGAGGCCGGCACAGCCGATCGCGCGGCGGTCCTCCTGCCGCGATCCTCAAACGCCAGAACCGGCTTCTGAACTAACGCTCATCGACCCAAAAAGAGCGCAGTATTCCTTCGAGGACGCCTTGATGGCGTTCGTGTCCGGCTTCATCGGCCTCCAGGGCGATGTTGTATTGACGGTCGGCCAGGACAAACGCGTACTGCCGGCTGGCGATGACTCGGCCATCCCGGGGGAAGTTAATCTGGTAAGCGAATAGGTACCGGAGCCCGAAGTCAGTTGCGTCGAAGATCTCACCCAGGACTACTTCGCCACCAACTTGTGCAGCCCCGGCCTCAAAGGCCGTGTCGAGTTCAAACTTCAGGACCGGGACGTCCGCGTCGCTAAGACGTGCGTTCAGCTGAATGACGCTGATCAGGCCAATTGCACCATCCGGGGCGCTCAGCCCGACGCGCTCGATGACATTCCCGGTCGAAACCTCCACCGGTATCGGACCGATCTGCCAGTCGGCGGGATACTGAAAGGAGAAGCCGTTGATGGGACTCTCGTAGGTCGCGACGCCATCCTGCGCGTGCGCAGCGGCAGAGAACAACCCGAGCACAGCGACGGAGAGACCGACGATGCACAGGCCAGCGCCACGTATTTGTCGCTGGCCCTGCCGGCTGCGCAAGCTTGCTGCTGGAGCGATCGTAGTCCGCATCAGATAATTCCCCTGTCAATTCTCATACTTTCCGACTTTCCGATAGCATCAAGCACCCGTCGGCCCTTAAGTTTTGCCGGCGGGAATCCCCGCGAGCTCTTTGGCCAACTTGACCAGCGGCGCTTTGTCGTACGCGCTGACGAATCGAAGCTTGGTCATGTCCAGAGTACCGGCGTTGTGCAGCTCGAACATGAGCTGCCGCGAGCCAAACGCATCGCCCAGGTAGTCCCACGCGAGCTTCATCAAGTGGTACCGCTCCATCGACAGGTCGTCGGTACCCGCGATGTAGCGGCGCATGGCGGGGCCGATCTCTGGATGGCGGAGGTCCGCGAGGCGCGGCGTCATCAAGAGGCTCGCGCCGCAGATCTCCCGCACCATGTGAAGCATGGTGACGTGGTTCTCCATGGCGTGGATGCGGCCCTGGTTCACAATGGTGGGGTTGGCAATGGCTTGTCCAGACGGGGAATAGATCGGTTGCTGCTCCGCGGCGAAAAGGAACGCGCGCAGCGTCGTCAGGTAGCCGAGGAGCGCCTGCATCGCGTTCTGGGCGTTGGGTTGCGACGTCAGCCCCAGGTACTCCGCAATCGCCACGCAGAGGCCGGCCAGGACCTCCGCCTTGACGGCCTGCCGAATGAGGATATGGAAGTTGACGAGGGGCACTGGCAGGGCGGCGAACAGCGGCTGGTTGAGATCGACGCGGTCGAGGAAGTGCACTCTTTCTGTAGGAACGAAGACGTCCTCCAGGATGATCCAGGCGTCCATCTCGTCGAAGGCCGCGCTGAGCGGGTGCTCCTCTCGGGACTGGTGCGCGAACGGCTGGCGGCAAATGATCCGCAGCCCCGGGGTTGCCATCGGCACGGCGAAATAAAGCACCTCTTCCGGACGGAGGTCCGGCCGATGAGACGTGAGGCACTGGAACTCATTGGCGTACGGAGCCATGGTTGAAACGGCCTTGGCGCCCCGCACGACAATCCCGTCCGGGCCTCGCTTGACCACGTGGAGGCGCTCCCACTCCTCAGCGGGCCGGGTGCGGTCTCTCGGCGGGTCAGTAAATCCTGTAGCCAGACAGAGGTCGTTGTCCCGGCAATGCTCGATATAGCGCTCAGCCCGCCCCGGGTAGGCTGGATCCCCCTGGCCTAGAATGTCGCGCGCGTGGTAGAGACCCTGCAGCATGGCGGCGGAGTACTCGGGTAAGCGACCCATGGTGCCGCCGCAGCGCCGCATGAGGCACTCCACCATCAAACGGTGGCGTACCAGGTCATCGGTGGAGCGCGGAATCAAATAGGCGACGCTTACCGGCTCGCCCGCCGAATCCAAGTTCATGGTGAGAACGTCGCGATAAGATGGGTCATGTTGCAGGTCGTACACCTCGGCCACCGAACGGGCGCAACCGGCCAGTCGCGGGTCGGACGTCACGTCCGCCACTCGGTCGCCCTCCAGCCACACCTCGCGTCCGTCTTTTAGACTCTCGAGGTACTGCGCTCCGGTCCTCAGGCTCATCTTCCCCCTCCGTGCGAGACAGTCTACTCCAGAGCTGGAGCCGGATTGCTTCCTGAAAACTGGCAGCGGCGCCGAGCCCGACGATCCTTCGGTTGGCACGGCTGCGTGTTGCAACCGCGTCCCACACTGATTACCATTGGCGCCACCAAGAGACGACGTTCGTTCGCCGTTCAATGGCGCCCGATCTTATCTGCTGGGAGGTGCTCTCGTGCAAGCTCGGATTCGTCTCGCAGCTCCGCTCCTCGCATTGGTCAGCGTGGTTGCGATGAACTGCGCGCCGGCCTCACGTCCGGAGGCGCCGGCCGCGTCCGATGCTCCCGCCCCCGCGGAGCGGGCTCCCCGCACCGTGGTCGTAGCGCTTAACAGAGAGCCGGTTGGGCTCGCCGCCATCAACCCTCTTGCGAGCGGCTTCGGCGCCAACTTCCCAGCACGCGCATTCAACGCATATCTCGAGCTGGTCGACGACAAGGCCGCGGGCCGACCCTATCTCTCCACGGCGCTCCCTCAGCTCAACACAGATAGCTGGCGCGTATTTCCCGACGGCAGGATGGAAACGCGCTACCAGCTCAAGCCAAACCTGACCTGGCATGATGGCGCCGCGCTCACGGCCGACGACTTTGCTTTCGCGTGGCGGGTCTACACGACCCCCGAAATCGGGGTTCCGCAGGCGAACACGGCCCCCATTAACATCATGGAAGATGTCAGCGCCCCGAGTCCGGCCACGCTCCTCATTCGTTGGAAGCGGCCCTATCCGAATGCCGGGGTGCTCCCGGTCGATGGATCAACCAACCTCGGCTTGCCAGCTTTGCCCAAGCATATCCTGGAGGCGCCGTACAAAGAGGAACGGTGGGACAGCTTCCCCAATCTGCCCTACTGGACCACCGAGTTCATTGGCCTTGGCCCATACAAGCTCGATCGCTGGGAGCAAGGCTCATTCATCGAGGCAGTCGCCTTTGATGGCCACGCGCTCGGGAAGCCGAAGATCGAGCGGCTCCGCCTGGTTTTCATCGGCGACAGAAACGCCGCCTTTGCCAACATGCGCGCCGGCTCGATCCATCTGGCGGCCGAGCAAGTGCTCACGTTCGAGCAGGCGCTGGAGCTGAAGCGTGAGTGGGCGACGACGAATGGTGGCGTGTTTCTGTTCACTCCCGCATCGACTCGCCATTTCGCGTTCCAGTTCCGCCCCGACGTGCTCACGTCGCATGGCCTGCTCGACGTGCGGGTTCGGAGGGCGCTCGCTCATTCGCTGGATCGGCAGGCGCTCAGTGATGCGCTCTGGGGTGGTGAGGGGGTCAACCTGGACAGCTTCTTCTCGCCGCGCCTGGACTTCTTCCCCACCATCGATCGAGGGATCGTCAAATACCCGTATGACCTGCGAGCGACCGAGCGTCTTATGACCGAGGCCGGCTGGGCCCGCGGCGCGGATGGTTTCTACGTAAGCCCCGCCGAGGGCCGCTTCACCCTGGACGTCCGCGCCACCGTTGGGCCTGAGTCGGAGGCGGAGCGGACAACTGCTGCAAACGGATGGCGGCAGGCCGGATTCGATACACAGGAGAGCCTGCTTTCGGTGGCGCTCTCGTCCGACGGCCAGGCACGGGCGACCTTCACCGGCGTAAGCACGAACGCTCAAAGCTCCACGGAACCGACGATGGTCGCCTCATTCACCGCGGGCCAGGTGGCGCGGCCGGAAAATCGGTGGAACGGCATCAATCGCGGCGGTTGGACGAACGGTGAATACGATCGGGCGGCCGAAGCCTTCAACACGCAGCTCGACCCTGCCGAACGGATTCAAGCACGAGCCACCATCGCCAGGGTGTGGAGCGAGGAGCTGCCGGGCCTGATGCTGTACTACAACCTGAACGCGGCGCCACATCTTTCGGTGTTGACGGGGCCCACGTTTCCGGCCCCTGAGTCTATGGGCTACGTCGGCTGGAACATCCATGAATGGGACATGAAGTAGGGGACAGGGGATAGGGGACAGGAGTGACAACGGTGACAACCCTGCTGAGGCAACCGCTCGCGATCGCATTGTCGCTGGTTCTTGCGGCTTGCGCGGCGCCTGCGCAGACGCCGTCGACCGGCGACGTGCCCCGAGAGCAGCAGCCCCCGAGCGCGCCCAAGCGCGTGGTCATCGCCGCCCAGGGCGACGCTCAAGTCTTCTATTTCGACATGCAGGTCACGCTGCCTAGCGACGACCATCTCGAGGAGCTGGTCAACCGTGGTCTGAGCGAGGCCGATCCGACTGGCGTCTTCAGGCCCGTGATGGCCGAGACGATGCCCAGCATCGATGCTGGGTCGTGGAAACTCCTTGCCGACGGAAGAATGGAGACGACCTGGCGCATAAAGCCGAACGCGCGCTGGCAGGATGGCGCCCCGTACACCTCCGCCGACGTGGCGTTCACGATGAAAGCGGCCATGGATCCCGAGCTTCCGCTGAGACAGCGCCCGGTCTATGCTTCGATCGATCGGGTCGAGGCGCCCGACCCACTCACGGTAACGGTGATCTGGTCGCGACCGTTCATCGACGCCGATTCGTTCTTCAGCCGTGAGCTGGTCCTGCCGCTACCGCGGCACCTCCTCGAAAAGGCAGTTACAGAGGACAAGGCGAGCTTCGCAAATCTCCCTTACTGGACAGACGAGTTCATCGGCACGGGCCCGTTCCGCGTGCGGGAGTTCGAGGCCGGCAGCCGCATCGTGCTGCAGGCGAATGATCTCTACGTTTTGGGCCGACCGAACGTCGACGAAATCGAGATTGCCATCATCCCGGACCCGAACGCGCAGATGGCCGCGGTTCTTGCGGGGACGGTCGATCTGGTTCTCGGTCGAGGGGTGAATGCTGATCGAGCGTCCGTCCTCGAAGAGCAATGGAAAGAGGGGCGGGTCGACACCAGGATCTCTGGGAGCACCGTGATCTACACCCAGTTCATGGGCGCAAGCCCGGCCGGCGTTACCGACGTCCAGTTCAGGCGTGCACTGCTGATGGGTATCGACCGCCAACAGATCGCCGATGTCCTGGTGGAGGGACGCACACCTGTCGCACACATGTTCATCGGGCCCAACGAGCCCGAATACAAAGACATCGAAAACGCCGTCGTGCGCTACGACTACGACCCTCGTCGGGCCGCGCAGCTCATCGAGGGGCTCGGACACCGCAAGGGCCCGGATGGCCTCCTGCGCGACGGAGCGAACCAGCGACTCGCAATCGAGGTGCGTTCGGATCCCGGCGAGACCGAGCAGAAGTCATCGCTGGCGGTGGCCGATGCCTGGCGCCAGCTTGGTGTAGACGTCGACACCGTGGTCATACCGACGCAGCGAGCGCGAGACCTGGAGTACCTCTTCACCTATCCCGCGTTTCAGCTTCGCGGGCACTCGAGCCGCATCCGATCCGGTTTCCTGAACTACAGCAGCAAAGAGAGCCCCCTACCGGAGAACAGATGGGCGGGAGGCAATCGCGGGCGCTATAGCAACCCCGAGCTGGACGTCGCCATCGACCGCTATTTCGTGACAATTCCGCGTACTGAGCGGACGCAGGTGCTCCAGACCGCTGTCAGAATCATCAGCGATCAGATCCCCGTGCTCACGCTGTTCTACACGCCGCAGTTCGCGGTGATCGCGAATCGGGTGGAGAACATGCAGCCGTCAAAGGCGTCCGGCACGTCCTCGAAAACCTGGGATGCGCAAGCGTGGGATGTGAGGCGTTGATCTGAAGTGGATCGGTCGAGATCTAGGAGGAGTCCGTCAATCGCCTTCCGCCCGATCGTAGACATCAGAGCGTCTCGATAGCTCGGTCCAGCTCCCGTCGGTGGATGATGCGCTCAATCCAGAATCCTCTCTCGATAGGTCGGTAGAGAATACGCCAGTCACCAACACGTAGCCTCAGCCAGGGGGTTGCTCCTTGCAGGGCCCGTACGTCCAGGTTGCGGTCGTTGGCCGCCAGGCCGCGAAGCGCTGTCACTACGCGATTCCGCTCGGTCCCACGCCCAACCCGTCGCAAGTCCCGCTCGGCGCGACGCGAAAGCAGAACCTCAGGCACGACTTCGGCGTGGTCTCTTGCTAACGTCCTCCGCTTCGACGTCGGCGAGAAATTCTTCTAGTGGACGCCCGCGCTCGCCCCCAGCGATTTCCGCATCTGCCTGTCGCCTCGCGCGAACGAACTCCGGTGCGTTCGACAGGATCCAGTCTTCGAGCTCAGACTCGTCGATTGGGACCAGCGCAGCTACCGGCTTGCCGTGTCGAGTGATCAGTGCCGGGCGACCCGTCGACTCAACCTGCTCGACAATCTGACTGGCCTGGCGAGCCAGCTCTCGTATTCCCACAGCCATCGCGCGCCCCCGTATCGGCCAATTATCCGAATATTGTACATACAATTGGCAGACAACCTTGCGAGCGCGACATGATCCCCTGCTGTGAATCCTCAGTTCGCGGTGAGCCCCGGCGCGGGCTCTGCTCACTGGCTCAGGCATAGGGTGTGAGTCCATGATGCGACGCCTTTCGCGCCTAGCGGGCCGAAAAGGGCGGGGCACGCGATGTGCCCCAGGGTGACTGGCGGGACATCGAGAACCGTGCCGGCGCGTAATCCATCCAGCCCAACCATGGTCGTCTCCTTTAGAGCCCAGGGGGCATGACCAGATAACCGATGGAATGGCATCTCCGTAGTCGCCAGTGCAACCGGCTGAGCGGAGCCAGCAGCGAGCCCGCGATAGCGAGGATCTGGAGACGAGCTAGAGCGAGGAGTTGTCGGTCCTGATGCTCTATTACAACTGGAACCCGGCCCCACCAACATCTCAGTACTGACCGGGCCCAGCTGTCAGCCCCCAGAGCACAGGCTATGTTGGTGGGACAATCCACAAGTAGGACATGCGCTAGACTAAGGAGGCCAACGACGCGGCGTAGGCGCGTCGGGGTTGGGGTTCCGGGTTTCGGGAAGAGAGGCTCGACGGTGGATGAGGGCGAGCGGCTATTCAAACAGCTTGAGGAAATGTATCTATCGGATGACCGACTAAAGTCGGAGTGGGCCCAGTCAGCGTGCCGACAGCCCTTGCGCCGCTCGGAGCACCAGCTCAGGCGTGAGGTGTGAGTCCATGATGCGGCCGCCCAGGTGGTAAAGCGCATCCTCCACGGCGTTGGCGATGCAGGCGACGGGCGGGATGGCGCCACCCTCACCAACGCCTTTCGCGCCGAGTGGGCTGAATGGGGTGGGGCACTCGATGTGGCCCAGCTCGACGGGCGGGATGTCCGTGAAGCGGGCGGGCAGGTAGTCCATGAACGTGCCGGTGAGCAGTTGGCCATTCTGGTCGTAGACGAAGTCCTCGGTGAGCGCCCAGCCGAGGCCGTTGATCAGCCCGCCGAGGATCTGGCCGCGGACGATCATCGGGTTGATGATCTTCCCGCAGTCCTCCGATGATGCGTATTTGAGTACCTTGACGAGGCCCGTCTCGGGGTCCACTTCAACCAGGGCGCCGTGGCATACGAAACTGTAGGTAATGGTTCCGCGATTCCCGGCGGCTGATGCGGCCGCCCCCGCGAGGGCGTTTCTTCCGACCGCGGTACCTGGAGCGGGCGGCCACTGCCAGAAATACGTCGCCTGAAGCGAAAGGTCAGCCTCCAGGCCGAAGACGTTCGGCGTGCTGTTCACCTTCCCGGCGATCTCCTTGAGGCTGATACCCCGTTCGGGGCCCTCCGTCGTAACGATCTGACCGTCGCGCAGGTCCATATATCGGGGATCTGCGTCCAGAAGATTCGCCGCTAGCTGGATGAGCTGATCGGACAGCTTCTTGGCAGCGCCGTGGACCGCCGGTCCGGCAGTCGACGAGAACCGCGAGGCATAGGTGCCTGAACCGAGCGAGTAGGTCATCGAACGAGTATCGAGCTGAACGGTCACGTGAATACTCTGCGGGTCCACGTCGAAGCGGTCGCCCACGATCTGAGCGATGGTCGTCTCGTGCCCCTGGCCTTGAGCGATCGTGGGCGCCTGGACCATCAGGCGTCCATCGGGTCCAAGCAGCACCGTCGCCACGTCGAATGGCGGTGTCCCGCCCCCCTCGACCGACAGTGCAAGGCCGATGCCGAGCAAGCGCCCTTGAGCGCGGGCGGCAGCCTGCTCTTTTCGCAGCCTGTCATAGTCCAGCAGGCCGCGTAGCTGGCGCATCTGCGTGGAGGGGTCGCCGCTGTCGTAGAGGAACCGCGTCGGCGTTACATAAGGGAAGGCCTCCTTCGCCAGCAGGTTCTTCATGCGCAGCTCAGCCGGGTCCATGTTCAGCTCGCGAGCGAGCCGATCGACGATTCGCTCCAGGGCGAAGACCGGCTGAATACGCCCATAGCCGCGATTGGGCGCCACCGGGCACTTGTTCGTCACTACGCAATGGCTCTCGACGTGCAAGTCCTTGAATCGGTACGGGCCCGCCAGGGTTGGTAGCATCAAGAGCGGCCCGAAAGGCTCGGTGAGAGCCACGTAGGCGCCCTGATCGTCGAGCGTGCGGTACTTCATGCCGAGCATAGTGCCGTCTCGCTTGGCTGCCAGCTCGATCCAGGCGACCCGCCCGGTCCCGTGGTTGCTCGCGCCAAGGTGCTCGATTCGGTCTTCCACCCATTTCACGGGCCGGCCGACCTTCCGTGACAGTACCGACATCAGCGCGCATCGCTGGTAGACGTAGACCTTCAGGCCAAAGCTTCCTCCCACATCAGGCACGATGAGGCGGACGTCGGCGTTGTCCATGCGCATGGAATCCACCGCGGACGAGAAACGGGCAAGGTGTCCGATATTGGTCCAGACCGTGGTTTCCTCGGTCACCGTGTCGAAGCTGGCGATGGCGATGAGGCCCTCGAGCGGCGTTGAGCTGTGGCGGTGGACAACCAGGCGCTCTCTCACCACGACGTCTGCCTGCGCAAAAGCTGTTTCAGCGTCACCGAAGTCCCACACTCGGTTGAGAACCTCGTTGCCGCCGGGCGCGCCCGGGTGCAGGACCGGCTGATCTGCATCGCAGGCACGCTCCGGATCAGAGACGACGGGCAGCTCCTCGTACTCGACCTCGATGGCTTCGAGCGCGTCCTCGGCGATGTAGCGGTCTTCCGCCGCGACGATGGCAACAATCTCGCCGGCGAAGCGGGCCCGATCGGTGGCCATGTAGTACCAGCTGCCACCGGCGGGATACGTCCAGGCCGTGCCGGGCTTGAGGTGCTCCATGGCGTCAGCGCCCGTGATCACACCGTATACGCCCGGAATCTCAAGGGCCCGCGAGTAGTCGATCCGCTTGATGAGCGCATGAGCGTAAGGGCTTCGCAGCATGGCAGCTTCGAGCAAGCCGGGAATGCGGAGATCGTCGGCGTATTGGCCGCGTCCAGTAAGGAAGCGAGAATCTTCCTTTCGCAGGACCGACTTCCCAAGCCAGGACTGTCGCGGTATGGCGGGCGCGGTCATGGACGAACCTCCCGCTCGGCGCCCAGTCTGAGCGCCGCGACCTGCCAACGCCTCGGATTCATCTGGTCACAGTAAACGACGTGCTGAGTTGCACTCCCGAGCTTGTCCCCGTGAAGTTGGAAACGTAAGCTCCTGGCGGACTCGTCGGATCCATCTCGACGATGAATCGAACGGCGCCCTCCGCGTTCGCTACATGAGTTGAGCTGTCACGCCTTCCGCCAGGGGTTACGAATACTTCAACAACCTGCTCGCCTGGCGTAAACCCGCTCGCAATCATCTCGAAGTCCGTGGTGACCGGCCCGCGGTCCGGACGATAGCGCGCAGCCGGGAGTTCCGGAACCGCCTCTTCGGTCGGAGGCGGTGGTTCGGCAGTCGGCTCCCACTCTCCCACGAGCGAGATGAGGGCTGTCCGCTCGATCAGGGCATGGGCCTGGACGTGGCGAAGGGTGAGGGGCAGCATCGCGATGCCCAGAATCACCGCTATCGCGACCGCCGGCCTGCGGAGAGATCTGCTAACGCTTCCGATCATGCGGTCACCGTGACGGGCGCCCATGATCGTGGTTCCATCTGGCGACACGCGCATCTTCAACTCCTTGCCGCGGCCTGAGACAACCGCCCGCGCGGCGGTCGTTACATCGATGCGGAATCGGTCGTCAACACCGGCGATGGTGTCTCCGCTCAAGGGGCCAAAATGCTCCGCCTAGCCGTTCGATCTCGACCCGACATCTGATCGGGATGAGCGTCGTTCGTTCGACCGGCAAGATATGCCACCCCGGGGTTGCGACAGTCGAGATGGTACCAGGATGAGCGCGCCCAAGACGAACATCGCGGCGGCGCCACCCAGGGCGATACGCGGGTAGGTAACATCGCCGGCGGTCGGCTCCTCGTGTGCTTCCCCTGGTCCGAAGCATCTATTGGGAGCACAATCCGATTGTCCAGTCCGTTCGTGGCGGTGTGGGCTCGGGTGGAACGAGTTCATGGCGCCCAGTCGACGCTGCCCAGACCCCCTGGGGCAAGGATAGGAGTGAACGTACCTCCTGGCGTGGCGAGGCCCAGAGAGTCAGGGGTTAGCCCGGCCAGTCGCGTCGAGTCCGGCGACCAAGTTCCGACCGGATCGTCGACCCCGAGGCGGATCATCAGCTGCATGGGCCCTCCCTCGATCGGTACTGAGTAGATGTCCTGGGGAAAACCGTGGGCATGCGCCGTTGGAACGCCAATCAGGATCGCCAGTCGCGACGAGTCCGGGCGGGACGATTCTGGCGCCGGCGGCCGCGATAGCGAGAAGAGAATCGAGCGCCCGTCATGCGTAAACCGTGGCGCCGCCACTACCCGGAGCGGCTGCGGGCTCACCAGTACGCTCGGCTCGCCGCCACCATCGATGCGAGCCAGGTTGAGGCTGGCGCCCGCGTCGGCGTTCCGAACGAAAACGATTATCCGGCCATCGCGCGATACGTCGTAATCAGCCACGCGGTCGAGTACCGTTTGCCGCTCAGCCGTGGCCAGACTGATGCGCTCAATCCGCGCGCTGTTCGGTTCCGCTCGAAGGGCGAAGAGGTGCGACCCATCGGGGCCCCACACCGGCCACTGGTAGAAGACGTTCGTCCCATCGGAAGATGCAACCGGCCGCGCACTACTTCCATCAGAAGAGGCCACGATTATCGCGGAGACCGTCGCGGACCCCACCTGCTGAGGCGACACGGCGTACGCGATCTGGGACCCAGATGGCGACCAGCGGGCCGAGGCGACGCGTGCCCCAGAAGGGGCCGGCACGAGCTGAGTAAGCTTGCTCGTGCCCAGGTCCAGCACCTCGAGCCCGTCCTTCCAGGTAAAGAGCAGCCGCCCGCTCATCCCCTCTGGGACGCGTGGTGTGTCCGCCGGGAGACCACCCCCGAACGAGCACGAGACGGCGAAAAGCAAAAGCAGGCAGGCTGCCAACGGTGGGCGCGGTCCAGATTGCAGATATCGCCATTGCGCCGGACGAAAAGGCACGTTCACAGCATCCTGGACAGCCGTCCGCACAAGCTTGCCAACTCCGGCCGTATCAATCGACCACTGACCCACTGGGGGAACAAACTCGGTACACTGGGGTGTCACCTCTGGGTCGCTCGTCTGGCGCCGCTAGCCGACCTCGCGTTGCCCTGTATTTTCCACAAAACGGAGACCGAACAAGTGGCGTTCAACCGGAGCGTGTCTAAAACGCCGTCCTTCG
>JAERMM010000415.1 GCA_016844585.1 Chloroflexota bacterium
GTATGAGACGCTTCGTTTTCGCGTTGACCCTGGTGTCACGATCTCGTTACAACGCAATCGGTCCCAGGCCCCGTGGCAGGTTGAAGTCGCGGATTCCGGTGCAGCGGCTGCGAAGGTCCGCGAGTAATACGTGGCAGGGCTCAGGAACATCAAGTTGTATTGGCGCTTGCGCGAGCCAGGGTTTCGCGGAGCGCTGTTCGTGATTAACCGCCGTTCGAGACTCCAAACACGGGGTACTATGTCTCCCACTCTCGAGTCCTTGCAACATGAGATCCGACGCATGCGGCTCTACGCGCACTGCGTCACTGCCGCACTGCTCTTGGCCGTGGTCGTTGGGTTTCGCCATCCGACTGCCGAAGTGCTTCGGGTTCGTGGCCTCATCATAGAGGACAGCACCGGGCGCGCCAGAGTCCTACTGGGCGCTCCGGTGCCTCAGATCGGTGAGCGCGCTCGCCGCGATGGCGGTATCGGCATGATTGTGCTCAGCGAGTCCGGCAACGATCGGCTCGCTGTTGGCTACTATCCGTCACCTCAAATGGGCGGTCGCGTCTCGCAACGCATCGCATCGGCTGTTGGCTTCGCCATCAACGACTCGGCTGGCAATGAGCGAACTGGATACGGGTATCTCGATAACGGTCGAGTTGTCTTGGGCCTCGACTACCCGAACGGGAGAGAGGCCGTCAGCTTGGTCGTTTACCCGGATGGATTCGCCGGCATGATGGTTGGCAGCAGTCAGGGTAAGGGGTACGAGCGTGTTGGACTCGGCGTCTCGAACGCAGAGAATCGCGCCTTTATCAAGATTGCTAATGAGGCGAACTCAGATGCTCCGAGGTGAGGCTCGACCGAAGCGGGTAGGCATGCGCCCTCACCGCTTCAGCCACTCGTACTCCCACGTCCACGGCATCCTCGTCTCACCGAGGATGGTGCGCGCCAGATCGGGGTACATGCGTTCGGCCCGTACGTCATTCGACAGCATCACCACGCAACGCCGGTAGCGCTCGAGGCAAATGACCATGTTGCCGGTCCAGTCGTTGTGGCCGCCCTTGAACCACGCCGGACCGCTGGCGTCCTGAAATGTCACCAGGCCCAGGCCGGCCGCGAGGTTGACCGACGCGTACTCTGTTGCCGTGTCCGGCTGAAACGTGGGGAACTGCGACGGTGACGCGATCAGCTTGATGCCGCGAACCACGTCGGCGCGTGAGGCGGCGCTGAGACCGTCGCCGCGGACGACCCCGGCCCAGAGACGCGCTTGGTCGTCGATGTCGGTGTCCATGGATCCCGCGGCGCTCACACTGCTGCGCTCATCGTGCGGCTCTGTTGAACCGTCGAGTCGAAAGCCGTCGGCGAGGTTCGCCGCAAAATCCGCGCGCCACTGCATGCTAGTGCGGGTCATGCCAAAGCGGTCAAAGACACGCGTCTGCATTTCGCGGCCGACGTCGAGGTTGAGGCCCTCCTCGAGGATCAGCTCGAGGATGTAGAAGCCTTCGGCCGAGTATCCGTAGCGCGTGCCGGGGTCGGCATGAAAACGCAGGCGGCGGTCAGTTTCGAGCGTGCGGAAATTGGCGAAGCCCGTGGTATGCGTCAGCATGATGCGTGGTGTGAGCGCGCGCCACCGATTGTCGCCCGCCAAGTCGTGATAGTCGTCGTACTGTGGCAGCGGTTTCGGCAGCAGCGTTGCAACGGAAGCGTCGAGATTCAGGCGCCCTTCGTCGACGAGCTGCAGAACCAGGCACGTGAACGCGGGTTTCGTCAGCGACGCGCCGTACATGATGGTGTTGGTCGTGAGCGGCAGGCGCTGCGCGTTCCGTACGCCGTACGAGACGACGTACCGGATCTTGCCAGAGTCGATCACTGCCAACGCCAGGCCCTGGACGTTCTCGCGTTTCATCAGCCGCGCGACGGCAGCGTCCACGATCGCAGCGCCTGGCACGACGTGCTCCCGCTCAGCTCCGCATCCGCCGAGAAGCAAGAGCACGAGAAGAGAGTACGACGTCGTTGCGTTCGTCATGAACGTCGTACGGCGCACAATTGCGATGGTTTCGCCGCCCGCACAAACCGCAGTCGTTCGTCCATCGCAACACTCTCCCTCCATGGCATCGACGTCCTCGCTGGTGCCAACGTCGCTCGCCCCTCGCGATGTCGCTCGACACACTGCACCTTTTCGCGCATGACAGCGTCGCAATCGATCGCTCCGGCCACGACGATTCGTCTCATGCACGGAGCGATGGTCGCCGGCGTTGCCCGCGATGGCGATCTCAGGCTTCCCAACGGTCGTGGTCCGCGTACTCCTGGGCTTGTCCCTCAGCGCGTGCGCCCTATCGCTCCTGCTCAGGAGGCGCGTCCCCCAACGATCGACCGACGAGTCGGCCGACTTGTTCTGGACGACTGCGGCTTCGCCAGCGCTGCTCGCCTGGGCGCCGCTCGAGATTGCGATCCTACTCGCGATCATCGCCTATGCGGGCTCCGGATCAATGCTAGCCATCGCCGTCGCAGCGGTTTCCACATTCCTGTTTATCCTGCTAAATCCAGCGT
>JAERMM010000018.1 GCA_016844585.1 Chloroflexota bacterium
TTGGCGTACGATCGAGCGATGCCCTCGACAGTCTGCTTCGACAACCCGTAAGCATCCTGGGGAGCGAGCGGATGGTCCTCATCGAGTGGCAGGTAGTTGGGGAGGAAGTCGCGCTCTCGGTAGACCCAGCCCAGGGCCGCCGTACTGCTGGCGGATACAACGCGGCGGATTCCCAGTCGCCAGGCGGCTTCGTGCACGTTGAAGGTCCCCTGTACATTCGTGCGGAAGGTTACGTCGTTGGTGGTGAACCCAGGGGCAGGAAGCGCGGCCAGATGGATCACGGCGTCGGCCCCCGCGAGGACGCCCATAACCTGCCCCAGGTCGAGGGTATCCCCCATCAGGTAGCGGACCGGTCCTTGCTGGAACGGGCCCTGCTGCGGTCCTGGCACGCGATCGAAGACGACGACCTCATGCGACTGCTCGGAGTTAGTTGTTAGCTCCTTCACAACCCACTGGCCTATTTTGCCGACCCCACCGGTCACAACGACTTTCATGGCATTCCCCCGCTCCGGACAATAAGATATATGAATTCAAGTCTGAGTCGCGCCGGGGGGAACAATGAGAGCATTCAGGTTGGGCGCCGCTCGCTGGACCGTAAACGGCATCCTGCTGGCCACCCTCGCGCTGACTGGATGCGGGCCCGGGCAGCCACGTGTGGCCGGGCCAGAGGCGGCCCCGAGCACTGTGCCGCCGACCGATGCGCCACCACTGGTGATATTCCTCGGGAACCAGCCGAACAGTCTGGCTATGCGGCCGTTTGCGGCCAAGGGCCGCGGCATTTATGTCGCCTGGCGAATGTTCAACGCGCTCCCGGTCCTCACGGATGCGCGCGGGCAGCCCCAGCCAGAATTGCTCTCCAGCCTGCCTTCGCTTAACACCGACAGCTGGCAGGTATTCCCGGACGGCACGATGCAGACTACCTATACCCTGCGACCAAACCTGACCTGGCACGACGGGCAGCCGCTCACCTCTGACGACTTCGTCTTCTCTTGGCGGGTCTACTCTAGCCCTGAGCTAGGCCTGGCCAGTCAACCGCCGATGCCTGCCATGGCGGACGTGGTGGCGATCGACCGGGATCGCTTCGTCATCCATTGGAAGTCGCTCTACCCGGAGGCCGACTCGCTTTCGTCAAAAAGCCGCGAGTTCCCGGCCCTGCCCCAGCATGTCCTCGGGCCCGCGTTCGACCAGATCGCAACCGGCGGGCGCGACGCGTTCACCAACCATTCCGTCTGGGGCCTGCAGTACGTGGGGCTGGGGCCCTACCGCCTCCAGCAATGGGAGGCAGGGGATTTCATCGACGCGGTGCGCTTCGACGGATATGTGCTCGGCGCTCCGAAGATTCCCCGCATCCAGCTGCGTTTCAGCAGCGATCAGAACGTCGTATTGGCCCACATGCTGGCTGGCGAGGCACACGTGGCGGCGGACAGCTCGATCAGCCAGGCGGCCGCGGATGCTCTGAGTCTGGAGTGGGCGCGGTCGAATGGGGGCACAATCCTTAGCTCACCCAGCAACTGGCGCAGTATTTACTTTCAACTGCGCCCGGAGCTCGCGAACCCGCGCGCAATTCTCGACCCGCGCGTGCGGAAGGCCGTCGCGCACTCGGTGGACCGCGAGGCCATCGCCGTTGCGATCTACGGCGGCCACGCGATCACGACAGATACGCCGATTTGGACCGGTTCCGCGTGGGGCGACGTTGTCGACTCCTCGATCCCTGCCTATCGGCTCGACCCGCGGGCAACTGAAAGCCTGATGAATCAGGCAGGCTTCAGCAAGGCGTCAGATGGCTTCTACCGCGGATCCGAGGGACGGCTCTCCCCCGAGCTGGCCACGTCCGAGAGCCCGGACGCCGTCCGAGAGCTTCTCGCCATGGCTAACGAGCTTCAGGCGGCCGGGCTCGACATCCAGCAACGGGTAGTCCCGGTCGCACTTGCGCAAGATGCCCAGCTCAAGGCGACCTTTCCCACCATGCTGGTCGCTGGGACCGACATCGGTGAGGCCGCCCTCAATTACCTGGCGAGCACCCAGATTCCCACCGCGGGCAATTTTTGGCAAGGACTGAACCGAGGCGGCTGGTCGTCACCCGACTACGACCGACTCCTCACCTCATTCAACAACACGTTGGACCGCGCCACCCGAGTATCGCTTGCGCGGCAAATGATGCGGGTTTACGGCGAAGACGTTCCGGTGATCTCGCTGCTCTTCCCCGCCGGGCTGGTCGCCCACGTCGCGAAGCTGCAAGGCCCAGCGAACACAGCCGGAGAATCGAACCTGGCCTGGAACGTCCACCAGTGGGAGTTCAAGTAGCGCGTCTCGCCGTCCAATGGCTGGGGACCTCGGTCCGGTGTATCACGGTCGATAGTTGCTGTCGTGGAGCTGCTCTTCGGCGGACCGCTCGAGATTCGCGTAATAGTTCAGGGTGCGCGTGTTCGTTGGCGGTAAGGCGAAAGACATCTCTTTCGGTACCGGCACGATCGGGCCGATCATACTCGCCTCCCATAGCAGCCGGGCGTTCTCCTCGATGATCCAGGCTCGGCTGAACATTTCCTCAATGGTCTTGCCGACGACCGTGCTGCCGTGCCAGCGCATGAGGACCGCCTCGGCATCGCCGAGCGATGCTCGGAGCTGCTCGCCCAGATCTGGGCTTGTGACCAGGCTCGGCACTTCGAAGTAGGTGATCCCGAGCCGGGCCATACTCATCAGGACCGGCTCCAGCGGCCGCGTCGAGACCGAGAAAATCGTCGACCAGTGCGGATGCAGGTGGGCGACGGAGTCCAAATCCGGGCGGGCCGCGTGCACCGCCGTGTGGATAGGCCATTCCAGCGGTGGACTATAGGGGCCAGCGACGTGCTTGCCCGAAGCGTCCATGGTGACCATGTCCTTCGCTGTTAGCTTCAGCTTGTCGAGACCACCGCCGGGCGTAATCAGGATGAGGTCGCTTTCCGGGATGCGCAAACTCACGTGGCCGCCGAGCCCGAGGCAGCCGATCCGGCCGAGTGCCCGGGCGCAGGTTGCGAGCTTCTCGCGCGCGTGTTCTTCAACGTCCGTCATGTCACGAGGCCTCCACTCATGGATGTCCCAGCCTACACCAACCGGTCAGCCAATCGCCAGGAGGCACGCGGCTGCGCTTGCGCCTAATACCGGACGAATAGGCGGCGCGCCAACGGCAGCACGATGGCGGAAACGAACCCGGTATACTAGACATTACGCCCGTCGATACCCGTTCGAGGGACCGCATGCAGAGTAGAGGGGCCGGTGGCCCGTTGCACATGCAGGATATGGGGAATCGGGCCGAGCGACGGAGGGGCTCGAATCCAAAACTCGGTGGTTCGAATGCCGACGACCACGTGTTCGAGCTGATTGGCAGCAGCGGCCTGTGGATCTACCTGGCCCGCAACAAGCGGCTCAAGGGATTCGATGAGCTCGAGCGGCAGATCGCGGCAGATGGCTGCATCATTGGCTTAGCCAACGACGCGCCCGTCATCCCCGGGAAAAACTATCAGACTTTGAAGATCGCGGTTGTGGCGGGCGGGGTTCTGCCGCCCGAGGTGATCAAGCAGGCGCACCGTTGGGCGCACCGGCTCAACTTCCTTCATAGTTTCTATAAGCCTGGCTACCAGGGCCTGCTCGGGGGGCTTTGAACCACGGCACCTCAGAGCTTTAGCCCGGGCCGGCGAGGTTGCGAGCGAACAAACGAATGTGGGGTTGAACAATGAGACGAGCTATTCTTATCGCGCTTGTTCTGGTGTTGCTTGGGGCCGCTTGCGCCCCTGCCCCCAGCCCGAGCAGCCCAGCTTCGTCGGCCTCAGGCGGACCTGCCCAGCCCACGCGCACGCTGGTCGTCGCGGTCGAGGATGAGCCAAAGAGCCTCGCCGCCCGGCTGATCGGCCAGGTCGGACGGTCGCTGCATTTCAGGCGCATGTTCAATGCGGATCTCGCGCTGCTGGATGACCAGTCGAACCCACTCCCCTACCTGGCCGAGGCCCTACCTCAGCTAGACACGGACACCTGGAAAGTCTTCCCCGATGGAACGATGGAGACCACGTATCGGCTGAAGCCCAACCTGGCGTGGCACGATGGGACGCCCCTCACCGCCGACGACTTCGTCTTCTCGTGGAAGTTGTACACCACGCCGGAGCTCGGGCAGGCCGGCTCACTGCCGTTCAGGGCCATTGCCAGCGTGGAGGCTCCGGATAACCGGACTGTGTTTATTCGCTGGTCGCACCCGAATGTGGACGCCGGCGCGCTCCAAAGCCTCGGATCCAGCCAGACCATCGGTTTGCCGCCCATGCCGCGCTCGATTCTGGGGCCAGCTCTCGAATCAGGATCGGTGGACGCTTTGGTCAATCACCCCTTCTGGACCACCGAATATGTAGGCCTGGGGCCCTACCGCGTCGACCGGTGGGAACCCGGAGCTTTCATCGAGACCTCCGCCTTCGACCGCCACGTGCTGGGGGTTCCGAAGATCCAGCGCGTCAAGATGCTGTTCCGTCCTGACCCCAACGGGGCTGTCGCCAGCATGCTCACGGGAGAGTCTCATTTTGTAGCCAACTTGCCTGTGCCGCAGACCACAGCCCTCATGCGCCAGTGGCCGCCCGGGGGCGGATCGGTGCTCCAGTACTTCAACTCGCTGACCGGGGCTCACTTCCAGGGCCGCCCGGATCTCGCGAGTCCGGCCGCCTTGCGCGATCTACGTGTGCGGCAAGCACTGGTGCACACGGTGGACCGCCCCAGTATCAACGAGGCTATATACGAAGGTCAAAACCTCCTCGTGGACGGAGTGTTCGCCCCGACCTCCGAACTCGGGAAAGCTGTCCAGGCAGCAGCCATCAGGTACCCCTTCGACGTTGGGCGAGGCGCACAACTCATGGCGGAAGCGGGGTTCAGCAAGCCGCCCGGTGGAGATTTCTACGTTGGGCCCAACGGAGAGAGACTCTCTCCGGACTTGAAGGTCAGTGAGGGGCCGACAGACCAGGCCATGCAAGCCACGATGGCGAGCGGCTGGCGGCAGGCCGGATTCGACTTCACCGAGTCAATCCTCCCCAGGGCGCAAGGCCAGGATGTGCAGGCAAAGGCAACCTATCCTGGCCTAAACATCTCGCAGACGGCTGGAGGGGAAGGCGCGCTCAATGGCATGGGTACCAACCAGATTCCCGGGCCGGAGAATCAGTGGCGGGGGGCCGCGTGGAATGGGTACTCGAATCCCGAGATGGACCGCTTGATCGTAGCCTTCGGCGTGGCCCTGGCGCCGGCGGACCGGGTCCGCCTGGCCAGAGACATCATGCAGGTGTTCACGACTGATCTCCCGATGATCCCACTGTTCTTCCCGGTCAACTCCAACGTATTCACCGCCGACCTGCGCGGACCCAACGTACGCCCGGCGTCGAGCAACCCCACGTGGAACATGCACGAATGGGAGTTTCGCTAGCCGACCGAGCGCGGATGTGACAATCACCATAAAGTTTTAGCCCGCAGGAAATTGGCGCCAGATGGCAACGGTTCCATCCCTGCTCCCTAAAGTGCTCCCCTTCTCTCTGCCTGAGGAAGCGAAGATGGACTGTATCATGGGCCGTCGGCCGCCCACTCTAGAATACGTCCCAATCGTTGATGTCCCAGTTGGGGCGGATGTGGGACGGCTATTGCCCGTCACACCACGATTCAGGAACGGTAAGCAGCAGTGCTCCGTAGTGTAACAATGATCCGGTGCCCAAGATCGGGTGTGGTAGGATCGGGCGGTACAACGATTTCAAAATAAGGGAATTGCGATGAGCGAGCGGGCCATGGGCGCCCCGCCTATTCACGCGGGTGGAATCGATTGGCCGGCCCACTGGCGAGCGGTGGTGGAAGCACGCGAGGCGTCGCGGCCGCCTATGTTTTCCGACGATGGATGTCGTTGGGATGGCCGGGCCGAGCGCTTCGCCCGTCTTACGCGATCCCTCGAAGCACCAACAGACCCGATCATCCTTGCGGTTAGGCAAGCCGTGCGCCCCACCGATACGCTTCTCGACGTGGGTGCGGGGGCGGGCCGCTACGCGCTGCCTCTCGCCGAGGCGGTCGCTCAGGTCACCGCGGTCGAGCCGTCAGCTGGGATGCGGGCGCAACTGGCTCGTCAGATCGAGGAGCGGCATCTGACCAACGTGCGCGTCGTGCCCGGAATGTGGGAGGACGTGGAGGTCGAGGCGCACGACATCGCCTTTGTGTCGAGTGTGCTGTATTTCGTGCCCGATGCTGTTCGGTTCATTCGGAAGCTTGATCGTAGCGCCCGCCGGACGTGCTTCATCGTGCACCGGCTCGAGGAACGCACTGCGCCGCTCCGCCCCCTGTGGGAGAAGATCCGGGGCAGGCCGCGCCCCCCTGAGCCAAGTGCGCTGGACCTGCTCAACCTGCTGTTCTCGATGGGAATCCATGCCCATCTGGAGCCTGTTCCACTTACGGAGCAGGCACGTTACAGAACGGTGGATGACGCGATCGAAGAGGCCAGGCGGTCACTGGAGTTGGGGCCGAACGACGTCGCCCACGATGCCCTGATTCGAGAGTTCCTACGACACATCCTCGTGCAGCGCGATGGCCAGTTGGAGTTTCCGCCAGGCCCACGCATGGCCATCATCTGGTGGAACAACGCAGACAGCTAAAGCCGGGGCGGCCGAATGAAGGCTGGCTCGTCTCGGCGATTGCGCAGCTTCAGCCGTTGCGTAACGCCTCTGCGTACTCGTCTCGGCGAGTGGCGCTAGAGGTCTCAAACCAGACGATCTCGTTCTTCGCGGGATCGCGCACGAGGGCGATGGGGTCATCGCCTCTGTGCACGGCTTCAATCTGCTCTTTCAGGAGCTGGCGCCACATTGCGATCCCTCGGTCCGATGCGCCCAGCCGCTCACGCGTGCGGTCTGCCAACTGCCCTTGGGTCTCCCAGGCCATTTCGTCCTGGCTGGGGAAGTTCTCCATGTGGAATTCGCCCTGTTCGTTTTTCACGGTGATGTAGTCGACGGGCGGGTCTCCCTCTTCAGGTGGCGTAGCCGGATCCGTCGAAGGCCGCCACAACATCTGGAAGATCTGGGTATGCGTGTCATCGATCGGCACACGCCAATGCAGTGAGGCCGGATGGCGCAGCATGTTGGGAAAGAGGGCGAGATGGCCCACCTCTTGCTCAGGCTGGTCGCCACCGAACGTCCGCCGCTTGAAGATGCCCCATTCGGTCATCTCGAATTCGAACTTCTCAATCGGCCGGTGATGGTATTCGCCGCCGGGGAGTCCCCTGGACCAGAACGTATGCGCGTGGAGGTAGTGAGTGTGAACCGGGTCTATGGAATTCTCCTGGCACTGGAGCCAGTTGCAGTCGATGATCGGATGCACCTCCAGGCGTCGTCGACCACCGTCGCGCACCAGGTGGTCCCATCGAGGAAGAAGGGGGGCTGGCTGCGGCCCCAAGTAGGCGAATAGCAGTCCAGCCAGCCGTTCGACTGGGTAGGCTGGCTGGCGAACCGCATACTTCATCATCGATTCGGCCGGCTCGAAAGGCTGTTCGAGACACTTACCTGCGCGGTCATACAGCCATCCGTGATAGGCGCATCGAATCCCGCCGTCCTCCAGGAATCCGTAGTACAAGGAGCAGCCCCGGTGTGCGCAATGCTCCGCGATCAGCCCATAGCCGCCGTCCGGATCGCGGTACAGGACGAGATCTTCGCCAAGAATCCGCACACGTTTCTTGGGATGCTCGCTGGTCAGCTCACCCGCTGAGACAACCGGTTGCCAGTAGCGCCGCAGTAGCTCACCACAAGGCGTCCCAGGATCCACCCGAGCTAGCAGGTCGTTTTCTTCCTGCGTCAGCACGGCACACCTCCACGGTTTCGGCTTCGCGCGTATTCAGTCCGATGGCAGTCCCCCGCCGCCGGGCGTTTCGCCCGCCGCTCAGACCACCATGAGACGGCAATCTTTCTATCCAGGAACCGTGCGGGTGGACCCGGTAGTTGTCGAGTGCAGCCAAGGCCTAGCAATGAAAGAGGCTCGCAGCGTTGGCGCTTCGCATCAGCTCTTTGTCGTCCTCGGAAAGCTTCTTGTTGACCGCCAACAGCTCGACATCCTTGAACTTCATCGTTCCGCCGGGATCGTCGTGCGGATAATCGGTGGCGAAAAGGAAGCGATCGGCGCCCAGGAACTCGACGGCGTCGACCAGCTCCGCCTCCTCGGTCTCGATGGTCCAGTAGAAGTTGTTCCTGAAATAATAGCTCGGCAACTCCTTGTTTTTCTCCGCGGCCACCTGGGGTGGGACGAGCTGTGGGGCCTTCGGGCTCAGCACGCGCCGTGACGCAGCGCTTCCGCCCTCATCGTCCTCATAGTCTACGCTCGCGCGCTTGAACAGGCTGTCCATGCGCTGCGCCGTGGACTTGATGGGGCGTGCGCCCATTTCGGCGTGGATGAAGCGCAGGCCGGGGTAGCGGTCCAGTAGTCCACTGGTGATCAGGGCCACCATGTTCATCTGAGCGTCGCGCGGCGAGAAGAAGTCGAGGCCGTCAATCTGGAAGCTCATGAGGTTCACCATTCGGTGGCCATGCTGCACGGCGTGGATGAACAGCGGCACGCCCAGCTCCGCGGCCTTCTGGAAGAAGGGCCAGACCTCGCGATGCGTGGCCGTCGGGGTCCCGTACGGATGCTCGCGAACCGGGAACGTGTGGTCGATGACGGCCGCCTTGTAGCCCTGAGCCGCGGCCCACTCCAGCTCGGCGATGGCCGATGGCACGTCCTGCAGCGCGACGAGAGCGACCCCCTCGATCCGTCCGGCAGATTCCTTCACGACGTTGAGCACGGCGAGGTTGAGAGAGTGTGCCATCGCGTTTGCCAGCTCGGGTTCGATTAGATACGACCACCAGCCGGTGAACTGCGGGAGGATGAAATGCTTTTCGATACCCACCTGGTCGTAATAATCCATCCGCGCCTCGATGTTGGCGTTCCCCAGGTAGCGCGAGCCAGAGCCGGGCGCCGGCAGTGGCGTCGTACCCGGCGCCGGCGCGGGAGCGCCGGGAAACTCGATATCGTTCAGCACATCCGGATTCCGCGGGTCGAACTTCAGGAACGGCCTGCGGCTTGCCAGCGGACCATCGACGTAGTCGAACGCATCCTTGGGCATGAAGTGGGAGTCGCAGTCAACGATCATCGCAGTCACCTCGTCCTTGCACGGATGCGTTCAGGAAAGACGGAAGCTGCAGCCGTGTTTCTCCTGCAAATAATACGCTCTGGCTCGGTCCTCAATATCGTTCACGCCGATCCGACTGCTTGAACTCTTAACCTTTCTCTTGACTTTCCTCAAGGGAAAACGGACGATACGGTGGCGCGTTCTTCTCCCCCCAAGGAGTCAGACCCGTGGGACAGCGGCGTTTTCTTCTGTTGATCGCGAGCGCTCGATCCTCGGCAGCGGGTGGCGGCGGGCAGGATTCGACGTCACGGAGACGTCGCAGTCCCCTGCCCAGTCGAGGGACGGCGAGGCGCGTAGCACGTTCCCGTCGATGTACGGCCAGACCACCGGGCTGGATGAGACCAACCAGCTCGCTAGCTTGACGACGGTGCAAGTGGGCGGGCCGCAGAACCGCTGGTCCGGTCGCAACCGCCAGGGCTGGTCGAACGGGGAGTTCGACCGTCTGGTCGAGACATTCAACAGCACGCTGGAGCCTGAACGTCGCATCGACATGCGCGCTCGGATCGGCGGGTTGCTGAGCGAGGAGCTCCTCTCCATCATGATGCACTTCAATCTCAACCCTGTGGTCTTCGTATCCGCGCTCAAGGGCCTCGTAGAACCAGCCGCCAGTGCTACCGGCAACACCGCCTGGAACATCCAGGAGTGGGAGCTGCGCTGAGCATTGCACGGTCCCCTCGGTGCATAAGGGCAGTGTTGCGCGCGCATGATGCCCCAAGAATCGCAGGTACCGAAATACGATGCGTTGACAGCCTGCGAATGGCGGGGTACTGTACGAACAACTGGCTCGCGAGGGGTCGGCCGGCGGGATTTCGCGCTGCCTCTCGGCGGACGGTCCTAGCACTTGGCGAGGAGAACGAATGCACCGACCACGGATCACCCTCGCGGTCAACTCCTATGATCGACACAGCCCGTTGCTTGAAGCCACGGTAGACAACCCGACGTTCGACTTCGACGTGCTCGAGGTTTCGCAGTCGCAGGAAGGGCGCCACGGCAATAGACGTCACGAGCGATTCCTCCACACGCTTGAATGGGACGCCTGTGAGCTCTCTCTTTCCTCCTACCTGGTGGCCCGCGATCAGGGAGCGCCCATTGAGGCCGTCCCGGTATTTCCTCGCCGCCTCTTCAGCCAGTCGCAGATGTACAAGCACCTGGGCAGCGGGATCCACGGGCCGTCTGACCTGGTAGGGAAGCGCGTAGGCCTCAACACGTACCAGACGACACTGTCTGTGCTCGCTAAAGGTGACCTCGACCACGTCTACGGAGTGCCCTGGAAGTCGATTACGTGGGTAACGTCCCGCCAGGAGGGGTTGGAGGTTGAGCTGCCAAGCGATGTCACGCTGGAACTGGCCACCACCGAGCAAATCGATCAGGATCTTGCCGAAGGCCGCATCCACGCGTACTTCGGGCCGCATCCGCCCAAGCCGTACCTACAGGGGCATCCGAACGTCGGCCGGCTGTTCGCCGATCCGAAGGCCGAAGAGGAACGCTATCTTCGGGAGGAGGGTTACTTTCCAATAATGCACGTTGTTGCATTCAAGCGCGACACCGCCGAGCGCTATCCAGAGCTGCCCGGGGCGCTGTTTACGATCTTCGAGGACGCGCGGCAGCTCGCACGCACGCGCTGGGACGATCCAAACTGGTCGCTGCTCGTATGGGGACGGCACGAGTTGGAGCGCCAGCAGGCGTTGTGCGGTTTCGATCCATGGCGCAATGGGCTGGAGGCCAATCGCAAGAATCTCGAGCGCTTCGCGACCTACAGCAACGAGCAAGGGCTGACGAGCCGTCGCCTTAGCCCGGACGAGGTCTTCCCCACCCCCGCGAGCTGACCCCGCGGTGTCTCGCGAGCGACACGCGGTCGATCATCGAGGGGAGACGGTCCATCATCCACCAGGCGGAACGCATCGGTCTTCCTCAGCGGCGAGTCATTTGGCCGCGCTCGGACCAAACCCCAACCGGCAGTTCCAATCCAACGCCCCGCTCGCGAGCACGCTGGTACACCCGCGCGGCGATCGCTACGTCCGCGATCCCCTGGCCGGCGTTGTTCTTGAAGAGCGTGAGCTGCTGATCTCCGGTCCGTACCAACGTCCCGGCGGCCAGCACGTCGCCCAGCTCAAGCAGCTGATCCGCGCTGATCACGTCATTCTCAATCGGGTCGTAGAGATCACCCTGGCGGTCCTGAAACACCTGCTCCCGCGATGCGACCACGATGACGTCCATGCGCGTCAAGGTGGTATCGTCGATCTCGCGGCGCTTGCGCGGGGTGAAGCCGGCCTCCACCAAGCCGACGTTGCTGCCGACGATCGACGTGACGTGCTGGCCGGGCTCGAGCCAGTTACCGTCGAACACGGGCACGCTCGAGTTCGTCGCCGCCAGCACAATGTCCACGCCAGCCACCGCCTCGCGCGGCGTGTCGACCGGGCGAACCTCGATGCCGAGCGCTTGGCTCATCTCTTCGCAGAACGTCCGTCGCTCCTCCGCGTTGCGGCGATAGACCTTAACCGTCTCAATCTGGCGGATCGCCTTCAACGCGAGGAGGTGATGGCGGGCTTGACTGCCCCCTCCAAACAGCCCGACTGTTCGCGCCTCCGCCCGCGCGAGGGCCTTGGTCCCTGCCGCGCTCGTCGCTGCGGTCCGCAGGCCCGTCATCACAACGGTGTCCGGCATCTCGGCCGGGCTGATCTCGCCCAGAATCACGCAGGCGAGCGCGCCGGTCTCCGCGTCGAACAGCACGTAGGCAGGATCCGCGATCGCGTCGTAGACCTGCTCCTCCGCCATAGGGCGCACCAGCTCGCAGTGCGTAAAGAGTCCGGTCATACCGAGGCTCGGGGCTGCGCCCTGGTGTACGCTCACCCGCACACCTGATGGAGCGTGGACGCGCCGGCGAGGCGCGCCAAGCCCGTGGCTCTTCCCCCAGTCGCGGAAGGCCAGTTCCGTCGCCTCAACCGCCTCGGCCATCGTGATGAGGCCGCGCGTGTCGTCCGGCTGAAGAAGTAGCATGCCGAATCCTCCACATTCATCTCCTAATCGTCGCGCTAGCCCGGCTCACCTTGCACTGTGGCCTCGCAGTCGGTCGTTTGACCGCCCCCACCGTGTGGCGGATAATCGCCGGCGGGCCGGCGGCACGCTGCCCGGACGCTAAGCGCGCAAGGATAGTTAAAACTGGCGGGCAAGCGCCCATGGGCGGCGGGCGCGAAAGGAAGGAGATGGACGATTTGTACTCCTGATCAACAACGACGAGGCCGCGAGCGTACTGATGATGGAAAATACCATGCGGGCGCTCGACGAAGCGTACCTCGACGTCGACCGCGGCCAGACGGCCAACCGGCCCCGCACCTTTACGCCGGCTTCGACGGAGCGGGGCCGATTCGTCGCCAACACCCATGAGGGCATCCTCGTGTCGGGCAAGGCGCCAGGCAGGGTAAACGACGAGCAGGTCACCATCTTCGCGAACGGCGGCCACGGATTCGGAGTAGACGGCGGGCCGGGGTATGGGATTCAGTTCACGGCCATGGCCAAGCCGGTTTACGACCTGGCGCGCGAGCGCGGGCTGGGCAGAGAGCTGCCGCTGGACTGGCTCCGGCAGGATGTCCATTCTTGACCGCCGTCACCGTGACGGCGGAGCGCTCCCCACGGGCTGAGACGAACCACTCTAGCGGACTTACAGGACGAGCCCGCGGTTCTTGGACGCATTGCCGGATGGAGATTCTGCTCGTAAATCTTGAGGCCGCCGGATTGGGCGAGCCCCGCTCTCCGTTAGAGTTCCGCCGCTCTTGAGCGATCCGGCCCGCGCCGAGCTAACAGCAGAAATTCCGGCGACGGACGCCGCGCTCCGGGCGGATGGCGTCACGCAACGCGGTCGCGGGACAGGCGCCCTGTAAGCATCACGCGCTTCCACCTTTGCCATCAGTGTTTCAGGGATGCGGTCCCGTACTGGCACATCGGGGTCTATATGGACCTGGAATGTGAGCGCATGATCCTGTGCCGTAACCGGCGCGCCGTCACGCCAGCGGGCGTTCTCACGCAAGCGATAGGTGGTGACCATCGTCCCGTCGGCGTTGACGACCCAATCGCCGTTCTGCTGGCTGGGAATCTGCCGCGCCAGCATCGGGTGCAGCCGCCCCTCGAAGTCGAGGTAGGTGAGGAATGAGTTGAATACCCACTGAAAGTCGTTAAGTGCGTTTCCTGAGGACAGCTTCGGGCTAAGGCTCTCCGGTTCTGTCGACCAGGCGATTCTGAGCGTGCCCCGCGGCCGAGCCGGCTGTACGCCCGATGGACCTTCGTCGCGAAACGACGCAGACTGCGAGGACAACCATCACCAGACCGAGCGCGAGAACACGCGCTCGCGACACGTTCTCTCTCATGTATCCCCACCGTCAACAGCCACTTTACCCTCGACGTCCATCAAAACCGATGCCATCTCCCTTACCCCGCCCGATCCCATTCGGTTGCGTTCCAGGTCTGGTTCACCGCGTAGATGTTGCGTAGGTGGTTGCCTACCATCACCGGAATCCCGTCGTTGAACAGGCCAAGCACGTTCAGGCGTTCGGTCATGTGGCGTGTTATCTGGGCGAGCAGCTGGTTCCGCTCCTGGCGTGGGATGGTGGTGTAGAAGCGGTCGACGAGCGCGTCCATCTCAGGGTTGGTGTAGCGCCCCTTATTCTCGCCCCGCCAGTTGTTCTCGGCGAGCGGCACTTGAGCGCTTTGGAAGCGGATCAGCGTGTCCAGGCGGTTGGGTTGGCGCTGGAGCTGGAAGGCGGGAAAGGTCGCGCGATATTCCAGGTCGCGCGATAGCTGGCGTGAGTACAGCTCGGACTCCGCCGCGACACCCAGCGCGCGCCACGCATCGCGCACGGTGAGGTTCGAGTTGACGTCGATCTCGGGCTCGTTGGCCGCGCGTACCTCAAGAGCGAGAGGCTGCCCCGCACGGTCGCGGAAGAATCCGTCCGCACCCTTGCTGTACCCCAGCTCCTCGATCATCTGCGTTGCGCGGCGAGGATCGTAGTCGTAGCGGATGATGCTCGACTCGACGTCCTTGTACTCTGGCTCCCAGGAACCCACGAAGCTGTGCGCCACAGGCACGAGCCCGCCCTGGAGCACGTCGGCCATCTGCTGTCGATCGAGCCCGTGGAGCAGCGCCCGTCGGAACCGTACATCGGCGAGCAGCGTCGGGGTTGGGTCGATCCATTGGACGAACATGGCGTACCAGGCCTCGACGGCGATCTCCATCTTACCGCCTCGCCACTGATCGCGGATCTGCAGGCCCTCACTGAAGGAGAGACCCCGACCCATGCTCATCTCCACTTCCCCGGCCAGGATGTTGGCCCCCAGCGTATTACTATCGGAGATGAACCGCACAGTGATCTCGTCGATCTTCGGCCGGCCCTGAATGTAACGGTCGTTGGCCTCGAGGACGAGATGACTATCGATGACAAAGCGCTGGAGCCTGAAGGGACCGGTGCCAACGAACGCGTCGCGCCAGTAGGAAAGCTCCGGGAGTCGGCTCTTGTCTTCCCGGTAGGCCTGCTCGACCAGGTGTCGCGGCACTGGGAAGTTGAACATGTCATCCGCGAAGATATAGGGTCGCTTCCATTTGACCACAACCGTGCGAGGATCGGGCGCCTCGACCGCATCAACGCCCTGATAGGAGCTGGCGACCGAAGGTGGGATGGCCAGATCCCGATCCTGCTCGATGGTGGCCGTGAAGACAAGGTCCTGCGCGGTGAATGGCGTGCCGTCGTGCCAGAGAATTCCGTCGCGTAGGCGTGAGGTGGTCTCCATGCGGCCGTCAGCGGCTACACGCCACTGGCCGTTCTCGATCGTCGGCACCGACTCGGCGAGCTGAGGGCGCCGGATGCCCTGATGGTCGAGCAACGTCAGCCCTGAATTCAACAGGTCCTCGACGAGGTCGACGCCCGGGTAGCCGCCGGCGCCAGCGAAGACCTTGTCGCTAATGTAGGCGGGCACGCTCTTGATCGCTATCGTGAGGCGTTTGGGCTGGCTTGGGCTCCCGGCCGAGGATGGTGAATCAACTGAGGTTGCTTGGGGCTGAACGGGCGCCGCGCAGGCGATCACAACGAGCAGCAGGAGAATCGTGGCGAGCCGTGTCGCAATTGTCATCATTGCCTCCGACGCAAACGCGGCGAAAGATTTGCTGGGCGCGCTAGTGGGGCGAATCCGCGCCGGCGGGCGCACTTTACTTCGGTCGTCAGTATAGTTCCCGCCATAGCTGCATGCATTTAGCCGAATCATCGAGGGCCGGGGAGGGAGTGAGAACCCATGGGGTCAATCATCGGACTCGATTTGGGCAGGGTGAGTCGGGGATGAGCGGGGTAATCACGCTCGGCATACCTGACGGACGTCTTCACGGCGCGCCCATGCTCGTCGCGCTGGGCCGGGGATGGTTCGAGCGCGCCGGCCTCGACGTGCAGCGGGTGAACGCGGGCTCCCATCGCACGGGCGTGCCCCGCCTCGCCGCCGGTGAGTTCGACGTGAGCCCGCAAGCGCCGTTGCTCGGATTCCTCCAACTCGTCGATCCCAGCCGTCCGATGGTCATGGTGGCCGACCAGGGTTCGGTCCGGCCGGGACGGGGCGAAGCGGCGATCGTGGCGCGACCATCGCTGCTGGAGAGCGGTGCTCTGGCGGACTACACGGACCTGCGCGGCAAGCGGATTGGCCTCAGCGCCGTTCGCGGAGACCACTACTGGCTCACGTTCGCGGCGGCGTTGCGGCGCGGTGGGCTCACCTTCGACGATGTAGAGGTGGTGATTTGCGAGTTCGGCGACGCGCGCCACGAGGCGCTGCGCACCGGCGCAATCGACGTCGGCACCGTCAACCGACTGGGCAGCCTCATGGAGGGGCGTGAGTCGGGAGCGTTCGTCGTATGGAAGCACGAATACGAGTTCCGCCAGCGGCAGGAGCGCGCCGTGGTATTCAGCTACCGTTTCTGGTCGGAACGGACGGATGAGGCATACGCGTTCGTGGCGGCTTACCTTGGAGGGCTCAGGGAGTACTATCGCGCTTTTGAGGAAGGCATTGAGCTTGAGGCGATTGCGGCTGTCCTCGCAGCGCAGAGTGGAGAGTCGGTCGAGGCAATTCTGGGCGAGATGATCCCGATGGCGGTCGACCCGGACGGCTTCCTGAGCCTGGACGCAATCAGCGCCGACGTCGAGTGGCTTCAGCAGCAACGTCTGATCGAGAAGCGGATAGCGGTTGCTGACTTCGTGGATTACCGCTACCTGGAGGCGGCGCTCCAGGTGCTCGGCCGGTACCAGACCTCGACGGCCTAGTCGCGAATGTCCTGCAGGAACCACTCGGTGGGCAGGTGGCGACCAACGCCGGCCGCCTCGGCGGCCTCGTAGGCGGCGCCAGCCACCGCGAAGAACTGCGCCCCCTGGATGTTGCCCCGCTCGGAGAAGGTGATCTGCTCGGGTGAGGTGCGCCCGGCAGCACCGCCAGTGAGCAGGGCCTCGAGGAACACTGTCTTGTTTGCCATCTGCACCCCATGCCCGCGCTCGGTACGACGGGGATCGCCAGCCTGCGCCGTTGCTGCTTCGGACGTCCGGCGGGCCGCGTAGGTCACGTTCTCGTCGTCGATCTTCCACTCGGGTAAACCCACTGGGCCCGGAGCGGAGCCCAGGCGCAGCGCCACGTCTACTCGCTTACGTGCGTCGTCGTCCGGCCTGCCGCCGACGCACGTAACGTGCGCACCCGCCTCGATCCACTCGCCGATGATGACCGGGCGCGCCGAGTCGGTGCAGCCGCACACGATGTCCGCTCCGCGAAACACGTCGCGGGGGTTGTCCAGCGCCACGGCCTCGATGTCGTACTTCTCCGCCATCTCGCGCGCATAGGTCTCGCGGTGCTCCCTGGTCGGGCTGAAGACCTGTACCCTCTCGACCTTGCGGACCAGGGTTATGGACTCCAAGTGAGACCGTGCCATGCCGCCGGAGCCCAGCATACCGACGACCCGCGCGTCCTCGCGGGCCATGTATTTGACGCCGATCCCGGAGTCGGCGCCCACACGAAAGTGCTGGAGATAGCCGTCGTTGATGATCGCGAGGGGCTCAGCATTCTGCACGTTGAAGAGAATGATGAGTCCGCAGAAGAGCCCCGGTCGCGACGCGTACTTCTCGTGGGTGACCACGCCCTCGTATGCGCTTTCGTAGGCAATGTCTGATTTCATACGAATGGCGAAGTAACCAGGATCGATGGAGCCTCCCTCCATCGTGCCCCACTGGTAGATCTTTGTCGGATCGCCGGTCGGGATCTGGATGTCGATGCGTGGGCGGCACACGGCCTCCTGCGCAGCCAACTGATGGTAGGCACGGTCTAGCGCAGCCAGCGTCATCTCCATAGTCAGCACGTGCCGGATGTCATCGTTGTTCAAGAACAGCGTCATAGCTCTCCCACACATATCATCGCTGCTCCTGCCTCAGCAGGCCCGTCCATCATGCCTGTTGACTCGGCCGGCGCAGGTTGGTCCCTCGGGCGCGATTATAGTCTCGCGGTGTGACGAGTCACCGAGTGGTTCTTACAGGACATCCGGGACTAGACGTCCGGGACGAAACCTTGCGGAACCATGCGTGGCGGACCGATGCGCCAGGCCCTCGGGAGGACGAAGCCGCGTTCTCGCGCGTAGACCCAGTCCTCGAGCGCGTAGGTCACGCTCCAGAAGGCGAGCTCGGACCACGGGATCTCCGCGGCGGAGAAGGCCGCAACCTCGCTCACTTCCTCCCCACACCGCCAGTCGACACAGTCCGTGGTTGCCTCGAACACGATCGTTACGGAGCGACCGCCCGGGCGCGAGTAGACCCCCAGCAGCCCGGTGACGCGGACATCCAGTTCGGTCTCCTCGCGCGTCTCGCGGATCGCACCCTCCTCCAGGGTCTCCCCCGTCTCAAGATAGCCGCCGGGGTATCCCCAAAGGCCGCGACCAGGCTCGATGTCGCGGCGCACCAGCAAGACGCGCCCGTCGATGACCGGCAGCGTGGCCACGACCAGCGACGGCGCCTCGTACACGGTGGTCTGGCAGGCCGGACAGCTCCGGCGCATGGGGCCGCCTGAGCGCGACGGTCGCAGGATGAGGCGCGTTCCACACTTCCCGCAGAAGCCGTCAGCCACCATGACGGTAGGGTCGAATCCAGACTTCCATGCCGTTCCTAGTACACGGGCCCCACGAGAGCTGCCTCTCCGAGCTCCTTAGCCGTTGCAGCCGACAAAAGAGGCGAATACTTTCGCGCGGCTGTCGCGCGATCCAGCCGGCCATCTGGCGTCCGGTTGGACCGCTTGAATCCCCAGTTCGGTACCAGGCACCGATTGGCTTCCGGATCCCGGAACGTGTTGATCGGATCCCCTCCGGCCTCGACGACGCGGATCTGTTCGTCGAGCAGCTGACGCATGCGAAGTATGTTGCGGTCGCCCGCGCCCAGGTGTTCCTCGCTCCGATCAACCACAGGCCCCTGGCTGTACCACATTCCCAGGTCGGTTCGCCCTGATTTGTGAGGCCCGGGACAGGGACCAGGAAGAACGGGATGCTGGTCGCGTCCGATTGCGGGGCAACATCGATGGCCGACAACTGGCCGTCGTCGGCCGTATACCATGAGTAGTAGAAATGCATCGTATGCGTGTCGTCAACCGGCACGCGAATCTGATACGAATCGTGCTGGACGTCGTTGTATGGGAACACGACGTTCCCCCAGCCGAAGGTGGACACCTCTGCGTCTTCCACAGGCCTGAACGTTGTCGTCCCACCTAAGCGCCGAAGGTCGGGCCGTTCGAGCTGGTCCAGGGCGTATCGGGAAAAGTGGCCGTGCGTGTAGACGACGTGTGTGGCATCCCCGACGTTCTCGACGGCCTGGAGCCAATTGCAGGGCATGATCGCGATCCCGATCTCGCGCACCAGATCGTCCCGCACAAAGGCCTCCCAGCGTGGAAGCAGCGGACGAGGCTCTGGTCCCAGGTACGCGAAAATCAAGCCGCCCAACTCCTCCGCCGGATAGGCTTTGATGCGTATGCGGTCCTTGAACGTGTTGTTTGGATCCACGAACGCCTCATAGGGCTGATCGAGGCATTGGCCCGTGCGGTCATACAGCCACCCGTGGTAGGTACAGCGAAGCCCTCGCTCGTCGGGGATTCCGAAGACAAGGCCGGCGCGTCGGTGGGCGCAATGGGGCTCGACCAAGCCCACCTGGCCCTGGCGGTCTCGGTACAGGACGAGATCTTCGCCGAGCAGGCGGACGGCTCGGGTGCCCGCACGTGGGAGCTGGCTGCTGGCGGCGAGGGGGTGCCAGTAGCGCCGCATGAGCTCGCCGCACGGGGTGCGGGCCCCAACAAGCGATAAGCGGTCGTTCTGTTCCGCTGTCAACATGAGAAGCCCTCCGAGCGGGCCTGAAATGGTACGGCCCGGTCCAATCCGACGACTGCAACCGGGCAGTAGTGTATAGCTGATCGGGGACTCGGTCCAGCGGAGCCACACGGTTGATCAGGAAGCCGCATGCCCAGGAAAAGGTATCATGGGCCGCCAAGCAGGAGAGGTGAGATGGTTCTGATCGTTCGCCCGAAGGAGCTCGTGGATCTGATCGACATAAGCGAGGCGATCGACGCGATCGAAGATGGCTACCGGGCGTGGGGGCGCGACCACGCGATCAACGCGCCCAGGCAGGTCATCCATAAACGCGTCCGCCTCGCCGCGCATCAGGCCCTCGTCCCCAGCCAGGGGGTCGTGGGCATCTTCGCGCACATCCACGACGACGACGCGGCAAGCCTGGTCTTCGATTCGGAGAGCGGTACGCTCGAAGCGATCGTCATCGGGCGCATTGCCTGCGGCCCACCTATCAGTGGCGCCGTCGATCTGCGCACGCCGGCCACGAGCGCCGTAGCCACGCGCGCCCTTGCCCGCTCGGACGCACGGACCGTCGGGATCATCGGGAGCGGACGCCAGGCGCGCGGGCACCTGGCAGCGATCGCCGCCGTGCGAGATGTGCGGCTGGCGAGGGTCTTCAGTCCTACGATCGAGCATCGGGACAGCTTCGCAGAGCAAATGGCGGCTGCGTTCGACCTGGAGGTGACTGCCGTCTCCTCGGCGCGCGAGGCCGTGGAGGGAATGGACATCGTTCTGGTGATGACGGCAACTGCCGAGCCGGTCCTGTTGGGCGATTGGCTGTCGCCGGGTCAGCACGTCACCTCCGTCATGGGGGGGAACACGCCGCTCGACGCCAAAGGCAAGCCAACGCGGGCCCCCAGACGGGACTTCGACAACGCGGTGATTCGGCGAAGTGACGTGCTCGTCATCAATGCCCGCGAACAGGCACGGCAAGATTGGCAAGGCGACATCATGGAGCCGATACAGGATGGCGTACTGACGTGGGAACGAGTCTTCGAGTTGGGGGAGCTTCTGGATGGCCGTGCTCCCACCCGAACCAAAGCCGATCAGATCACGGTATACAAGAACAACGGCGGCCAGGGTGTTGCCGACATGGCGCTTGCCGGACTCGCCGTGGCGCGCGCGCGCGAGCGCGGCATCGGCGTGGAGATCTAGCTTCTCGATGATCGCCAGATTCGCCAGGGGGACCAACCGTGCTAACGACTGAACAGAACGAACGACTCTCCGGAGTGGGGCCAGGCACTGCTTGCGGAGCGCTGATGCGACGCTACTGGCACCCCATCGGTGCTAGCGCTCAGCTCCCTCGGCCGGGGGCCAGGTCGGTACGAATCCTCGGGGAGGATCTCGTCCTGTACCGGGATCGCCAGCGTCGGTCTGGGACGCAACTCCTTCCCACGATACGTGCGCCACGGAGGGGCCGGGCCCCTAACCAGGACCGCACGCAGGAGCACCTCGGCTACATGGACAAGGGTATCGTCACGGAACGCAAGATTCTGCTGGCGGCTATTCGAGACCTTCAGGAGGGGCGAGATCCGCCCACCGTGGTTCGCGACCCCGAAGCGCGGCCCAACGATACGCTGGTCGCCCGCAGCGACGTAGTGCTCCCCGCATCCGTCGACTGGCACAACTGCTGGGAAACCAGGCAGTCGAGCCCGAGCTTACCGTCGTACCCAGATAGTGAGATCGCCGAGCGTCGTTCCCCATTTCCCGTCCGCATCATGCGTCCGTCCTTTATATAGGGGTATGTGGCACACGCATGCGCCACGGCGGCAACGCAGCCTGTTTATTCGATTACTGGCCCTCAGGATCGTCAGAACAGTCGATGCTAAAGTTGACCGGCGGCCTTCATTGAAATACACTCCGCCCGCTGACGGTTGTTCGAGAGGAGCAAGCCCATGGTCCTGATGTTGAGTAACCAAGACGTCGCCAGTGTCCTCACGATGGATGCGTGCATGGCGGCATTAGAGGACGCGTTCGTAGAGCAAGCCCACGGGCGGGCCATCAACCAGGTCCGATACGACGTCAATTTGCCCTTGACGGCACGACCGGAGCGCAAGGCACGGTACGAATTCAAGACGATGGTTGGTCTGCTGCCAAAAGTCGGGATGAGTGCCCTCCGCATGAGCTCGACCTTGAACCACAAGCCAGTCAAATTCGATGTCGAGCGAGCCGAGCGCCTCTATCTGTCTCCGAGCGGCGGGGTCACGGGCCTCATTCAACTCTACAGTATGGAAACGGGCGAGCCGCTAGCGTTTATGCCGGACGGCGTCGTGCAGGGGATGCGCGTGGGAGGCACATTCGGCCTCGCCACTAAGCACCTGGCACGCGAGGACGCCAGCGTGATGGGTCTGTTCGGGTCGGGCTGGCAGGCAAGATTCCAGGTCGCGGCAACACGAGAGGTGCGCAATCTCAAACTCGTGAAGGTGTTCAGCCCCACCTTGGAGCACCGAGAGCGATTTGCACGGGACGTCAGTGCCGAGTACGGCGTCCCGGTGAAAGCAGTCGAGAGCCCGGAGGAGGCAGCAGCAGACGTCGACATATTGATCTCGGCCACCAACGCGCATGCGCGACTGATCCGAGAAGATTACGTCCATAACGGCATGCACGTCGCAGCCGTTCAAAACGAGATCTCCAACGAGGCTGTCCAGAAGGCGGATCTCCAGGTCACGCACACTTCCAAGGGCTACTGGGTCTACGAGGGAGGTGAAGGACGCGGGCAGGAGGGAGAGCTCATTAGCCAGCTAAACGGCATGTGGGACTACCCGGAACTGCCGCTCCTCGAGGACATGATCGTCGGGAGAATTCCCGGCCGGACGAGCGCCGACCAAATCACGATGTTTCGCGGTCACGGACTCGGCATTCAATTCGCGGCGGTGGGAGCGCTCGCCTATAACCTGGCGCGGGCGCGCGGGCTCGGCCACGAGATCCCGGGCGATTGGTTTGTCCAAACGGAACACACGTAGGCGGCCGCCGCAGGCAAGCGGAACCCTGCGGTCACTCCGTGTTCCACTGGAACACATTCTGCCCGGATGACCGTTCGGCCCGTATCTGACGAACACGCATTCACTGGAGCAGGGTTGTCGTCCCTGCTACTGCCAGCCGGCCCGCTACGATGGCCATGCCCACCACCAACAAGATCACGACCACGCGAGGCGAGATCCGGCCGGCGAGATGAGCGCCCACCTGGGCGCCCGGTAGAACCCCTGCTGCTATCAGCAGGATGCGTCCAAGTTCAAAGTCGAAGTCACCGGCCACCGCGTGACTCGCCAACCCGGTGAGCGAGGCTAGCATGATGACGAACGTCGAGGTAGCGACGGCGGTTGGCAGTGGCAGGTGCAGGACGCGCAGCAGCAGGGGCATCAGAACAGGTCCTCCGCCTATCCCAGCCAGGTTAGAGAGAAGACCGTCGGCGAAACCCACAGCGCCTAGGAGCCAGCCGTCCAGCCGCGGAACGGGAGGCTCATCGATCCCGAGAGCCCCACTAGGATGCACCGGGTGCGAGCGCAGCGTGGGGCGATTGACTAGCAGGATGCCGACTAACGCCAACATGAATAACCCAAAGGCCAGATCAAACCAGCCTCGGGGCAGGAGCCGCGTTGCCCAGGCCCCCATAGCGGCCGCGGGCAGGGACGCAGCACCAAGGTACAGGACCATGGGGAAACGCAGCCGTCGCAGCCTTGCATAGGCCAGCGTTCCTGACATGGCATTGAGGGCCACTGCCGCCAACGAGATCGTGGTAATCGTGCGAGGGCTGTCCTCAGGATAGAGGAGCAGTAAGGCCGGCACCAGCAGGAACCCACCCCCGGCGCCCACAATAGTTCCGTAGAGCGAGATCACGAATCCCAGTATCAAGAGGAAGAGGGGCTGATCCACCGTGCCTGTCCGCCTCCGAGCTCGAATGCCGATGGGGCAAGTCCAATGAACACCGGCTGGCGGGCGTTATGCCAACCGCTTCATCAAAACTATCGGCCTCATGACCGCTAGACTGTAGGGCCGATCGAGGGGCCCGCGCCGCGCCCCCATGATCGCGCCGGGCCGGGCCGGCACCCTCGTTCGGACGGCGCGCGATGCAGCCCTGGCGGCCTTGTGCACGAAGAGGAGATGGGCGGCCTCGCCTCAGTACACGCCTTCGAATACAGCGCCATCGCCAGCGACCCGCTGCAACCCGTCCCGCTGTGACGAGTACTGGAGCGTCCAGTTAGCTGAATGGCTCACGCGCATTCCGGTAAACGTTCACCTCGCCGCCTCGTCGTCAACGCGGCGGAAGAATAGCACGGAAGTCGGAGTACATCTTCTCACAGAGCTCTCACAGAGCTTGGTTGACACCACTAGCTTCGACCGTTATCTTCCCCGGTCAGAGCGGCGCAACGCCATGAGCCCGCGGCACGTGGAGGTGGTGGGTGCGCTGGCGACGCTGGACTAGCCGGCTCAAGTTCCCTCTCAGCCGGGGGAGGGCCAAAATCAAATCGAACCGGGTCCGGAAAAACAAGGATGAGACGATCCCCCCACGGAGAACTGGTTCTCCTGGTATTCACCCTTCTACTCGCGGCCTGCGCACCGGGGGCTCCTCAGGTTCGCCAGGGGTCGAGCCAGCCGCCCGCTGAGCAAAAGAGGCCCGGGCCAAAGCGCATCATCGCCGCCATCCCGAGTAATCCCTCTACGCTCAGCGCGACGATCCTCGTCGCCAACAATGTAACCCCCAATGGCGTCGAGGCGGTCGACGCGATGGTCTCGGCCGGCCTGCAGTTCATCGATAATCGTGGCGTGGCGCACCCCCAACTCGCCCAGGAAGTTCCCAGCACGGACAACGGGCTGTGGAAACTGCTCCCCGACGGGCGCATGGAGACGTCTTGGAAGATCCGTCCGAACGCCGAGTGGCACGATGGGACACCCTTCACAGCCGCCGACATCCAGTTCACCTGGCAATTGACGCAAGACCGCGAGCTGGTGGCATTTCGCCACATGGCTGCCGCCTATGACGCCATCGAGCGCATCGACGCTCCAGACCCGCAGACCGTCGTGATCTTCTGGAAGCGGCCGTTCATTTACGCCAACCTGGCCTGGGGCTTCTACTCCGCCCGTCCGCTGTACCCGGCGCCAAAGCATCTTCTGGAGAAGCCCTATCTGGAGAACAAGGAGGGTTTTTACGATCTTCCTCATTGGTCTTCGGAGTATGTGGGCACCGGCCCCTTCAAGCTCAAGGAGTGGGTCACCGGCAGCCATCTCGCGGTCACGGCAAACGATCGCTACGTGCTCGGTCGGCCGAAGCTGGACGAGATCAAGGTCCGCTTCATCGCGGATCCCAGCACGCTTACGGCCAACTTCCTGGCCGGCGCGGTCAACGTGAACCTCGGCACATCTCTTTCTCTCGACCCGGCGCGTGTCATCCTGGAGCGCATTCCGGGGTCGAAGATGGACCTCGCCCCCACTGGGGTCATGACAGCGTATCCGCAGTTCATGAACCCCGACCCGCCGATCCTGTCGGACGTGCGGTTCCGCAGGGGCCTCATACACGCATTGAACCGCCAGGAGATGGTCGATACCCTCATGCAAGGCCTTTCGTCGGTGGGGCACACGTTCATCAACCCGGGAGAAGCTGACTACAAGGACATCGAATCCTTCATCGTGAAGTATGACTACGATCCGCGCAGGGCGGAACAGCTCTTTCAGGAGCTCGGGCTGCGGAAGGGCGTTGATGGGATGTACCTCGGCCCTACCGGCCAGCCGATCTTCCTGGAGATCCGCACGGACCGAACGGAGCTCAGGCAGAAGACCGTCCTCGCGCAAGCCGACTCCTGGAAGCGCGCCGGGATCGACGCAGGGTCCACTCTCATCCCTCCTCAGCGGGAGCGCGATGCGGAATACCTCACGACCTACCCCGCGTTCGAGATGAGCAGGCGGGGGAACTATCGTTGGTCCCTCGACCGCGTGTTACTGAGCAACGAGGCGCCCACGCCCGAGAACCGCTACTCGGGCGGAAACCGCGGCCGCTACCAGAACACTGAGCTCGACCGCCTCGTCGAACGACACGATACTGCCATCCCGTATGCCGAGCGGACGCAGACCCTGGGGCAGATCGTAAACATCGTCTCGTCGGACGTGGTGCTGATGGGTATGTTCTATGACATCGATCCC
>JAERMM010000416.1 GCA_016844585.1 Chloroflexota bacterium
TTGCATCAATGGCGCCTCCTGCGAGCCCGTGAGCAGCCACTGGCCGAACCGGCGCGGCTGGCGATCGATGCGCGACCGCACGAACGCGAACACCTCTGGTACGTGTTGCACCTCGTCGAGGATCACGGGTGTCTTCACCGCATCGAGGAACCCCTGCGGGTCGGCGCGAAGCCGCGCCACGATGTCGGGGTCCTCCAGCAGGAAATAGTCTGCCTTGGGAAAGAGCCTGCGCAGCAGCCAGGTCTTCCCCGCCCGGCGCGGCCCGGTCAGCACCACCGCAGGAAAGCCCTTCACGGCCCTCAGGACGTGTCGCTCCAGCTCCCGATGGATGTGTCGCACTGTTGAGGATTCTAAATCATAACTTTAGATTACTCAATCCCGTTGTCCGGTGCGATGAGCACCTGCGCCTGCCGGCAGAGACGCCCGCATTGCAGCTCAGCGAGCGCGCGAGCGACGCTCGAGGAGGCGAACGCGCTCGACGTCGACCACCTGCTGCTGAAGACAGTGGACCTGTTTGAGAAGGCCGACGCCGTGCGCGAGCGGTACAGCCGCACGCTCCCCTTGCACGAATTGCCGAGATCTGCCGCACGCCGGTACGCAGGACCTGCCACGTCACCTGTTGGGGCGCGCTGATCGCCTGCGATTTTACGTGTCCATTCGACGGGGTGTTCGCGCGTGTTGTGACGTGCGCCTCGAGTTTCATGCCACACCTGGCCTGACCGAAGCCGACGTGCCGGACGTGGTGCGCCAGCAGGCACCAGCCGCGACCGGGGCGGGCAGAAAAGTAAAAGGCCCCGAAACGTCGGGGCCTCTCTTGATGTGGAAGGTGCTGTTAGCGCTGGGCCTTGAGATTCGGCGGGATTGCCTCGCCCTGAATTTCGCGGTTGTCCGGAACTTTGGGAAGTTGCGGCGTCGAGTTCGATGGGACGGGCTTCGGTTCTTTGGTGTCGCCCATTGTCTATCTCCGCGTCGGAATGTCACCCTCGCGGATTTCGCGGTTCGGCGGAACCGTGGGGAGCTGCAGTGTCTGACCGGTCGGAGCGGGGGCCGGCGCCGGAGTCGTTTCGGTTGGTCTCGGCATGCTAAAACCTCACCTGATCGATCACGTATGGGAGTCCGGCAACGGTCGCCATGAGAAGCACCGCGAAGAGCGCGAGCCGGGCGCGGTGCAAGAGCGCGCTCCGCTCGTCGTTCGTGACGGTATTCCGGTCCGCCGCATTGATGATACGCCCGCGCATCTGTTTCTCAAACTCGTGAAGGACTTCCGCCTCCCCGCCGGCCATGACCGGAGCGAACTTGAGAAATTCTTCCCGTGACTGCTCGGTCGCTTCGAGCAACGGCAGGAACACATAGGTCTGCCGGTGGTAGCTGCGTCCTAGGTAGACGAGGCAGACCGTGAACGCCAAGCTCGCGCCGCCGAGCAGAACCGCAAAAGGAATCGTGAGCAGCAGGTCCATGTAGGAGAAAGACCGCGTCATCGCGACGATTGCGCTGCCGAGTAACCCGAGCACCGCGACGGGCAGGGTGAGCTGCGCCGTGAGCTGCTCCTTGCGCTGCAGCTCGTATTCGTAGCGGTTCCTCAGGTAGTCGAAGTCGAATCGGAAGGGCGTCATCCGGTCCCGATTATCGTCCATAGATCCTCCGGAGAAAGGCTCCCGACGAAGTCAGGGGCGAGATGCCGCAGGGTACGGCGGAAGGTGCGGTTGGTGCGACGGTTGGTTCGATACGCCCATCAAGTTCTCGCGATAGCAGGGACGACGAGCTGTACTCGTAGGGTCACGCGGGTCCTTGCACGTGGAAGGCCCAGTGATGCGCAATGGATAAGAGCAGATACACTAGCGCCATCTCCCTGCTACCAGTCATCGCACGATGGACAAGAAGCAGCTCAGCGAGCGCGACATCTGCACGAAGTTCATCACGCCCGCCCTGCGCCAGGCCGGGTGGGACGAGCTAACCCAGCTTCGGGAAGAAGTCAGCTTCACGAAGGGGCGGATCATCGTTCGTGGCCAGATGGTCAAGCGCGGGAAAGCCAAGCGCGCCGACTACATCCTCTACTACAAACCGAACATCCCGCTCGCGGTCATCGAAGCCAAGGACAACCACTGCAGCATGGGTGACGGCCTGCAGCAGGCGCTGGAGTACGCGCAGACGCTGCAGCTCCCGTTTGTGTTCTCGTCGAACGGCGATGGCTTTGTCTTCCACGATGGCACCGCCAGGAGCGGCGCGATCGACGAACGGCGATGGCTTTGTCTTCCACGATGGCACCGCCAGGAGCGGCGCGATCGAACGAAACCTGCAGCTCGACGAGTTCCCGTCGCCCGCAGCGTTGTGGGCCCGGTATCGCGAGTGGAAAGGGTTGCCGCCCGAAGCTGAATCAGTCGTGTTGCAGGACTATTACATCGACGGCAGCGACAAAGGGCCCCGTTATTACCAGGCCAGTGCAGTCAATGCGACCATCGAGGCGATCGCGAAGGGGCAGAACCGGCTGCTGCTCGTCATGGCAACCGGCACCGGCAAGACCTACACGGCGTTCCAGATCATCTGGCGGTTGTGGAAGGCCGGCCGCAAGAAGCGAGTCCTCTTCCTCGTCGACCGCAACATCCTGGCGAATCAGACGATGGTCAATGATTTCAGGCCGTTCGGCCCCGCCATGGCGAAGCTGAGCACCGGCTCGAAGGTCATCGAGCGTGAAGACGGGACGGAAGTCGAGCTGCCGACGGCGATCGACAGGAAGCGGCGCATCGACACGTCCTACGAGATCTACTGGCGCTCTATCAGGCCATCACAGGGCCAGAGGACCCTGAAAAGCTGTATCGCGAACTCTCACCGGATTTCTTCGATCTGATCGTCGTCGACGAGTGCCACCGCGGCAGCGCGGCCGAGGATTCCGCGTGGCGCGAGATCCTCGACTACTTCTCGTCGGCCACGCAGATCGGCATGACCGCGACGCCAAAGGAGACGAAGTACGTCTCCAATATTCATTACTTCGGCAAGCCGGTGTACAGCTACTCGCTGAAGCAGGGTATCCGGGACGGCTTCCTCGCCCCCTACAAGGTCATCAAGGTGCACATCGACCGCGACATCGAGGGGTACCGGCCAGAGCCGGGCAAAATGGACCGCGACGGCAGGGAGGTCGAGGACCGAATCTACAACGTGAAGGATTTCGACCGCACGCTCGTGATCGACGACCGGACGAAGCTCGTGGCGAAGAAGATTTCCGACTTCCTGAAAGAGACCGACCGCTTTCAGAAGACGATCGTGTTCTGCGTCGACACGGAACATGCCGCCCGCATGCGCCAGGCGCTGGTGAACGAGAATGCCGACCTGTGCCGGGACTACCCGCGCTATGTCATGCGCATCACGGGCAACGACAAGGAAGGTGTCGATCAGCTCGACAATTTTGTCGATCCAGAGGCGAAGGTCCCGGTGATCGTCACCACGTCCCAGCTCCTCTCAACCGGCGTGGACGCGCAGACCTGCCGCGTGATCGCACTCGATCGCGAGATCGGCTCGATGACCGAGTTCAAGCAGATCGTCGGCCGCGGGACGCGCATCCACGAGGACACAAGGAAGTACTTCTTCACGCTGATCGATTTCAGGAAAGCCACTAATCTCTTTGCAGACCCTGACTTCGACG
>JAERMM010000162.1 GCA_016844585.1 Chloroflexota bacterium
TGATCGACATAGACGTGTTGGAGTCGCTCATCTTGCACCACCCATCGGGCCTCGACATTTTGGCCGCTCCGCCGTCTCCGCAGACAGCGGAGCTAGTCACGGCGGCTGCGGTGTCGGCCGTGCTCCCACTGGCCCGCTCGCAATACAAGTGGGTAGTCGTCGATACCAGCGCTACATTCTCAGAGCTGAACCTGGGCGTCATCGATCGTAGCGACCTCCTCCTACTCGTAGCAGCCCCTGACCTCACAAGCCTCAAGGTCACACGGTCGATGCTCGACGTATTCTCTGCGCTGCTGACACCCGCGGAAAAGCGGGTACTCATCTTGAATCAGACGCCGGCGAAGGCACACCTCAAGCAGGACGACTTCGAGCAAGCGCTTGGGGAGCGTATCGGGCTCATGCTTCCCTACGCCGACGACGCCGTACTCGACTCAATCGACCACGGTGTGCCGCTAGCTACAGCGGATCCGTCACACCCATTCATCACCGCCCTCGAGTCGTTCGCGATGCACCTTGCCGACGTCAAGACCAAGGCCCAGGTTCAGGCAAAGCGTGGAGGTCTTGGTCAATGGGTGCAGGGCGTAATCGGCTCGCTGCGCAGATAGGCAATGCCCTTTTCGCAAGAGTGATGCAGCGCAACCGCGGTCGCTCATTCGGTCGCATTGCCTTGGCCATCGCCGTCCTCGGGGTTGTCGCAACCCTCCTCATTCCACAGGCGCGATCGGCGGCGATCGTGGTCCTACTCTTGCCACACATCTTTCCGGGGTCGATCCCGCGTCCCCTTCGGTGGATTACGACGGCGCCGACCGTTAGCGAGATACGGGTTGACGGGGCTCCGGGCACCATGGTTGCCGACGTCTACCGGCCGGCTGGTGGTGGTCGCCACCCGGCGATGATCATGCTGCTCGGGGTCAATCCCCTCCCCCGTAGCGACGAGCAGGTGGCCACGCTGGCGGAGGGGATCGCCCGATCCGGAATCGTCGCGGTCGTCGCAGAGTCCGAGGCACTACTTGCCGGCGAGATCCGCCTGGAAGAGATCGACAGTCTAATCGCCCTATTCGAGCAGCTCGAGCAGGACCCGGGAGTCGACCCTCGCCGAATCGGTTTCTCGGGTTTCTGCGTCGGAGGCGTACTCGAACTGCTGGCGGCCGCGGACTCGCGCATCGCCGATCGCGTGAGCTATGTGAACGCGTTCAGCGTCTATGCCGACACGGTCGACGTGCTACGCGCAATTCTGGGCGAATCCATGCCATCCGACTCCGTGCCGATACCATGGGCTCCGTCGGCACTCACGCGCGAAGCGTTTCTCCGCCACATCATCTCCGCGCAAACGACGGAACAGGATCGAGCAATTCTCACTCGGGAGCTCATCGAACTGACGCCGCTGACCGCCACGGAGGTTCAGGCATTGTCACCGGCTGGCGCTGACGTACGCGCTTTGCTGCTCAGCCACGATGCGGATTCAATCGAAAAAGGAATCGTGCGCCTACCCGCGGATCTCAGCGAGCGGCTCCGCCAGCTATCGCCGATCTCGAGTGTGCAGGGGCTGCGTGCACGGATCTTCCTGATGCACGATTCGAGCGACACGTACCTTCCCGTGTCCGGCGCGCGAAAGCTGGCCGCTGCGCTCCCGACCAGCATCGAATCGCACTACACCGAGTTCCGCCTATTCGCACACGTGATGCCCGAAGGAGCAGATGATCCAGCGCGTTTCGCGGGCGAGATGATCAAACTATTCAAGCACATCAACCAGCTATTTCTGGCTGCAAACGATGAATCTCGGTCCGCGCGCCCCTGAGCGCGACGCAGCGGAGGTGGCCCTCGCCGCCGCCTCTCTCGCTGCGGCAGGAGAGGGGCAGACGAACGCGCACGCGTAGCCGTTATGTCACAACAAGATCACATTGCACCACCCCCACGGGTGTGTTACCATCGGCCCATTCCCCCTCCGACGAAGGGCCCGCGGAAAAGCGCCGTGCTGGAAGTAGTCCGAGATGACCACCGTCATCGCTGTTGCGAACCAAAAGGGGGGCGTGGGAAAGACCACAACCACGGCCAATCTCGGCGCGTCACTTGCTGCCCTGGGGCAACGCGTCCTCCTCATTGATCTGGACCCACAAGGGAACCTAACATCGGCCTACGGCCTCGAGCGGAAGGTGGAGATAACCGTCGCGGAATCGCTCCTCGACCGCAATACTCCCCTACCGATTCATACGATCGAGAGTGCCGACCAGCACAGCATTTCGGTAGTGCCGGCCACGATTGGGTTGGCTACGACCGAGGCAGCGCTCATGACCAAGCTCGGGCGAGAGCAGCGACTTCGCGACCAGATTCTTGCCGTGGCCGAGCAGTTCGACTTCATCTTGATCGACACCCCTCCGTCCCTGGGACTGCTGACGATCAACGCGCTCGTCGCTGCCGACAAAGTGATCATTCCGACTGAGGCGCGATTCTTTTCCATTCAAGGACTTCAGATGCTCGAGGAGAGCATCTCCGAGATCCTGTATTTGAACTCATCGCTGAAGGTGTTAGGCATTCTGTTGAGCAAGCTGGATCGCAGGCTCCGCGAAGAGAGAGCAGTCTCGACTTACTTACGTGAGAAATGGGGTGACACTGTTTTCTCGACGGAGATTGGGACGAACAGCAAGATTCTCGAGGCCGGATCTGCCGGCGCTTCTGTATTCCGGTACTCCGGCGCTGAGAAGGCCGCCGAGGCGTATCTTGAACTCGCTCGAGAGGTGATCAGCCGTGTCTAGGATAACATCAGGATTTGACCCGGAGCGGTTGTTCCAGACGGCCCGCACCGAGCCAGTAGTGGAGCGTATCTTGGACGATCTCGCACCAGTTGGCGCAAAAGGCTTCACCGAAGTCAAGATCATCGGCGTCGGTGGAGGCGGCAACAATGCCGTCAACCGCATGATCGATACCGGGCTCCAGGGAGTCGAGTTCGTGGCACTCAACACCGACGCGCAAGCGCTGGGCATCTCTGGGGCGCGACACAAGCTTGTGATCGGCCACAAACTCACCAAGGGCCTGGGAGCGGGCGGCGATCCGGCGGTGGGCGAGAAGTCGGCTGAGGCCAGCGAAGATGACATCCGCAACTTTATGCGGGGCGCCGACATGGTGTTCATCACGGCCGGCATGGGCGGCGGCACCGGCACGGGGGCAGCGCCTGTAGTAGCAGACATCGCTCGAGAAGAGCACGCTCTGACCGTGGGTGTGGTGACGACGCCTTTCACATTCGAAGGGTCGCGGCGCACCAGGGTCGCGGAGAAAGGCATCGAGCTTCTTCGGGACCGGGTCGACGCGCTGATCGTGATCCCGAACGACCGGCTATTGGCACTGGGAGACCGCAATCTCCCGGTGCTCGAGGCATTTCGCCTGGCGGACGACGTGCTCCGACAGGGCGTCCAGGGCATATCAGACCTGGTGACGTTAACGGGCTTGATCAACCTCGATTTCGCTGATGTGAAGTCGGTGATGTCTGGCGCCGGTACAGCCATGATGGCTATCGGAGAGGGGAACGGCGAGGGCCGCGCCCTGCAGGCAGCTCAGGCAGCAATCAGCAGTCCGCTCCTGGACGCCTCAATCGAAGGAGCAAGAGGCATCCTTATGAACATCACCGGCGGTCCTGACATGACGCTTCTCGAGGTGAACGAAGCGGCGCAGGCCATACAGGACTTGGTGGACGAAGATGCGATCATCATTTTCGGGACCGTGATCGTCCCGAACCCACGGCCTGAAATCAAGATCACGCTGATCGCCACTGGTCTGCAAGCGGGCGCACGGCCCGCTCGACCGCGGCCGTCGTTTATCCCACCCACGGCGCCGTCGGGGCCTCCGGTGCAGCATCCACCTTCGATCCCGCGCTTCGACCGCCCCGACGACATCGAACTGCCCTCTTTTCTGAGGCGCCGGCGGTAGGGCCGCCCCATCCACGGGGACCTATTCGCAGAAGCAGATGCCCAGGGCTCGGGCCGTTTCGCAGTGCTCGCCGTCGGAGGGGACCGTCTTGACGACGCCAACCACCTCAGGTAGAGGGACACTGTCCACACGAGTGCCGTGGCAGGCCACCATGCGACCGAATCCGGCATCTGCAACCAGACGGACGGCGGCGGCCCCGAAACGCGTAGCGAGGATCCGATCGAACGGGCTCGGACTGCCTCCGCGCTGAACGTGTCCAAGCACAGTCACACGCACTTCGTGGTCTGTGCGCTCGACCAATTGATCACTCAGCCAATTGCCCATTCCTGCGAAGCGCATGCTTGTACCGGAGGTGCCTCCGACGACGAGCGGGTGGCCGCCGGCGGGTGAAGCCCCCTCGGCAACCACGATGATGCTGAACTTGCTGCCGGCAGCATCGCGCTTCGCGATTGCCTCGACCACCGCGTCGACACGAAACGGAATCTCCGGGATCAGAATGATGTCGGCCCCGCCGGCGATGCCGGACGCGACCCCGATCCAACCCGCGCTTCGTCCCATCACTTCTAGAATCATGACCCGATGATGACTCTCGGCGGTTGTATGCAGCCTATCGATCGCATCAGTGGCGGTGGTAACGGCGGTATCGAACCCGAATGTGACGTCGGTGCCGGCGAGATCGTTGTCGATCGTCTTTGGAATGCCCACCAGGTTGACGCCCATGTGGGCGAACTCCTGGGCGATGGCGAGAGTCCCATCTCCGCCAATCACCACCAGGGCTTCGATACCCATCACCTTGACGTTTTCGACCACCCGGGCGGAGAGATCCACCGGCGCAAGCTCGGGGCCGTCCTCGGACTGGTAGGCGAAGGGGTTGCCCCGGTTGGTGGTGCCGAGGATGGTGCCACCGCGAGGCAGGATGCCGCGCACGTCGAATGGCGTCAGCGGGTGCGAGCGCTCCGGATGGATGAGGCCATCGAAGCCATCCTCAATCCCGATGACCTCCCAGCCATACAGGTTGATGGCGCTCTTGACAACCGCGCGGACGACCGCATTGAGTCCGGGTGCATCGCCACCCCCGGTGAGAACTCCAATGCGGCGGACGCTCATGTGCTCAGACGTGGTACGCACCTCAGTCCGCAATTGTATTTGGTTCGAGACCCGCCTGGCTAAATCGTCTGTGAAGATGAATGGCCTATACTTCCGCGACAGTTCCCCCGACCCACAATACGACGCCCCGACGAAGATTCCGCATCGTTTTAAGTCCAGGCCGGGCGGAGTCTGCACCAGGGCCCCTCGACGAGGAGAAACCATGCAGACAGAACAGCGGACGCGTGTGGAACGCGACTCAATGGGCGAGATGCACGTGCCGAGCGATGCGCTGTACGGCGCATCGACGCAGCGCGCCGTGTTGAACTTTCCGATCAGCGCGCTGAGGTTCAACCGGCGCTTCATCCGCGCTCTCGCCCAGATCAAACTGGCTGCAGCCGAGGTGAATCGCGACCTCGGCCTCCTGGACCCGGAAAAGGCTGAGGTCATCATCGCCGCGGCGCAAGAAGTCGTCGACGGCAAGTGGGACGACCACTTCGTCATCGACATTTTCCAGACCGGCTCCGGCACCTCGACGAACATGAACGCGAACGAGATCATCGCGAACCTGGCGATCGAGCGCCTTGGCGCCGAGCGCGGCGCTCGCGGCCTGATCCACCCGAACGACCACGTCAACATCTGCCAGTCGTCCAATGACGTCATCCCGACCGCAATCCAGCTTGCAGCCCTGACCGGCATTCACGACGACCTGATACCGGCAGTCGAGGAGCTGCGAGAGGCGCTGCTCGAGAAATCGCGCGAGTTCTGGCCGGTCATCAAGACGGGGCGTACCCACCTTCAGGACGCGACGCCGATCCGCCTGGGCCAGGAGTTTCTGGGCTACGCAGGGCAGATGGACCACGGCGTGAAGCGCTTGCAGTACGCGGAGAGGGAGTTGGGCGATGTGCCGCTCGGTGGCACCGCCGTCGGAACCGGGGTGAACTGCCATCAAGAGTTCGCCAAGTGCGTGTGCGACAAGCTGTCGGCAATGAACGGCGTTCAGGTGTGGGAGACCGACAATCACTTCCAGGCACAGAACACACTCGATGCCCTGGTCGCAGCATCGGGGATGATCCGCACTCTCTCGGTCAGCATCTTCAAGATTTGCAACGACATCCGTTGGATGGCATCGGGGCCGCGCGCCGGCATGTTCGAGCTGCTGCTTCCCGAGGTTCAGCCGGGATCGTCGATCATGCCCGGCAAGATCAACCCCGTCATCCCAGAGTCTCTGGTCCAGGTAGCTGCGCACGCCATCGGCAACGACACGACCGTGATGCTCGGCGGCATCTCCGGCAACTTCGAACTTAACGTGATGATGCCCGTCAGCGCGCACAACCTGCTTGAATCGATTGACCTGCTGGCGTCCGCGATCCGCAACTTCACCGCGCAGTGCGTGCGCGGCATCCAGGAAACGGGCAACGGCCCAGCCATGGTCGAGAAGGGATTGGCGATCTGCACGGCCTTGGCGCCCGTGATC
>JAERMM010000019.1 GCA_016844585.1 Chloroflexota bacterium
TGCCGGGCGGGATTGGTTACCCGCTGGGTCTCAATACAAGGTTTCAGAGATACTTACATCTCATTCCCCCTGTCCAGGCTTTTCCTGGCGCACGAGAGGTTAGGTGAGGGCGCCCCATGGGCGCCTCAGAATCGCATGGAGTCGAAAGGAAGGGGCCCTCACCCCCGACTCTCCCGCTGCGGCAGGAGAGGGGCAGACGGGATCCCCAACCGAACAGTGGTCTTCCGCCGAGCACTAACCAGCTAGGGTTTGCTCTCCCTCACTCGTCTCGCCGCGCGATCAAAATCATCGAGAATCTCTGGAGCGTCCAGAATCGAGGCGAACTCGGCGATTCGTTCTCGCGTGGAGATCAAATCAAGGTCCGGGTTCAGAAGCAGCCGACCCACATCGCTGAGGTCAATTTCGCGGTGGGCGACGGCCTTCATTACGATCAAATCCTCAACGCGAGCCACGGGGACCTGTATGCCGCGCAAATCAATCACCGTTGCGTGGGAGATGGCGTCGCGCTCGAACGGCAGCGTTCCAAGCGTGAGGTCGACCGGCACACCACTGGGTCTATGCAGCATGAGCAAGACCCGGCTGCGCGCAGCGAACTCTATCGCGTCGCTGATCCGTGGATGCAGGCCGTGAATGGCGCCTGCCTCGACGAGGGAGCCCCAACGCTCTTGCTCAACCAGCGCCAATACGTCAAGGTCCAGCGTCACACGAGGTTCACCCACGATCGAGACAGCCACACCCCCGATGACGACGTGTGGCACGTCTTCCGCTCGAAGCCATGCAAGCGTGGCGAGCAAAGCACCGGCGACGAGCGGGGCCAGTGGCTCAGACGCCGTACGCGCGCCTCAGCCTATTCCATCGATCGCGCACTTCCTGCACTTCAGCCTCGCTCCTCTGCCATCCCAGCCAGCGGGCGAAGGCGAGTAGGGCGTCAAGCTGCTCCAGCTTTTGAGCCGACGAGAGCGCACGGACCTCGGCTTCGTGCACCTCGTTGACGAGCGCCCAACGCTCACGCCAGGCGATAAGGTCGTCTCTGGTCACCACCGTGACTGGTCCAATTCGTCTCCTGGGCAGGTGGCCTTAGGTTCGTGCGGCCAGAGTGCGGCTGCACCCCGGGCTTCACGAGCAAGAGGAGTATACGTGTCGCGCTCAGGGCCACTCGGGTTCGCGTCGCGCGGCCAGCAGTTGAACCACCAGCCCAGCGAGCCAGGCGAGCCAGTCGAGCGGCGTACTCCATGGCGTCCTGCCGGGCGGGCAGGGTGATCTGGATGCTATAGGCCAAGTTCGCCGTGAATCTCGGAGAATGCCGGATCGAGATCTTGCACCTCGCCGTTCCGCACGGCGGCTTCACTTTCACGTATCGCGGCGATGAACCGCGCTTGTTCGGCAGGAGGAGCCGAAGCATCGGGTGGGTGAGATGACTGGCATTACCGGACCCACTGGGTCCTCCTGGGCCGCGTTGCTGATAGAGAGGGGACGCCTGGCGTCTCGCAGCTAAAGGACCGGTAGCTGAGCCAGGGCGCGATCGTTGCCGAGCAGATAGACCTTCTTCTGGCAGATCCTCAACTGGCCCCCAACACGCCTCAGGGTGTGCTCCCATGAACCCGGGTACTGGACTTGGACGCCCAGCCGAAAGCTGTACACGAGTTGATTGGAGGTGACGAAGATTTCTGTCTCGCCGAGCGAGCGGGCAACGACATTGCTGATGAAGTGCCGGGCCCGCCGCGGTGGAACCTCGGTCAGCGTGACCGGGTGCTCGAGCCGCTTGATGCGCTTGGCGATGCCCTCCCGGTCCTCGCGGATGATTGATGTCGGATGGCCCGTGTCCGGGTTCTCCTCCTCGGTAGGCAACCAGTACACCGCGTCTTCAGTGAACAGCTCGAGCCACTCCCGATAATGGCGTTGGTCGATCAGAGCAGCCTCGTGGTAGAGGAATTGTTCAGCTTCATATTGGAGCGCATCAGGGCTCGCCACGGCCAACTCCCGTTGTCAATCTGAAGTGCCACGCATTGGATTCGCAGGTTGGGTTCTCGCCGCATCGGCCCGATGGCGCTAGTGACGGACGCGAAGAACGTCGGACGTCACGTCTCTTAATGAACGGACTGTTACGTCGCGTTGGCTAGGATGGTTCAGCCATGAGTCGCGCCCACTCTCGGAATGAGCCGCGAGCACGCGAATCGCCCATGCCTCCGCCTTCTACTTCCCCATACTCGTTGACGTGCTCATTTTGATCCATCGTGAAGAGCACCCACTCTTGAGGGTCTGCGCGCAGACCGCGTTGGACACGGGAGAATGCCTCCATGTCGTCTACCTGCACCTCGCCCCCCGGAGATGTCCACGCCATGGTCACCCGGGCAAGCTCATCGTTCAGTACGTCCGGGGCGCCCACCAGATCGCACGGGTAGCCGTAGACGTGGGTCCGATCCACGGCTTGTGGCTTGACCAGTCTGAAATGGCTGAGCAGCGTCTGCAGGTAGAGGTTCGGGTAGATGAGGAGGTAGGTATCGGCAAGCGCTAGCTCGCGAGCGCGCTCTGGGCCGAAACGATCGGTGAGCGCGGAAACGTACGACGGATGAAGTGACAATTCCTCGGGGAAACGATTCGAGGCGCGGAATCGTCCAAGGTCCGAAAAGCTGTGGCCTCTTCCAAATGAACGAGTACCGCCGCCCCTGCGGGACGCCTCGGTGCCATTCGTCGGCGCACGGCTTGCCCTCTCAGTGGGGCCGCCAAAGACCGCCGGGTGCGTGAACGGTGGATGATAGCCATCGGCAAAGTTGTCGATCTGCAGTTTCCAGTTCCCAGCGTACTCCGTTTTCAGAGGTTTCCGCACCTGAATCTTGCCAGCCGGCGCACGGTCAACGAAGGCGTCGATGTACTGCGCCGCTCGGCCGAGATGCTCCTCTAGCTCGGGGACGTCTGGGTTGAAGCTCGCAAAAATAAACCCTCGATAGGTTGCGACGCGTGGCAGGGGCCGAAGTCCGTACTCGTTGCGATCAAAGTCCGGACCGAACGCCTCCTGGGAAGGCACGATGGCCAGCTCGCCGTTGGATCGGTACGTCCAGCCATGGTAAGGGCATTTGAAGGCAGGGGCGTTGCCTGACGCGATCTCGCACACCGTAGCGCCGCGATGCCTGCAGGCGTTCAGGAGCACGTGGACCGTCCCATCGTTATGGCGCGTCACCAGGATGGGTCGTCCGGCGATTTCGTCCGTCTTGAAGTCGCCGGGCTCAGGCACCTCGCTCTCGTGGCCGAGGCTGATCCAGCTTCCCAGGTATATCCGCTCCATCTCCAGCGAAAAGATGGATGGGTCCGTGTAGACTGCCCGACGCACCCTGTCCTTCTCTACCAAACTGTCGACGGTGGAGCGAGTTCGGATCGCCATGTTCCCTCCTGTCGTTACGCGGCTATCTCTCAGCGATTCTATGGGTTGGATGGTCTAGCGAAACTCCCATTCGTGAATGCTCCAGGCTGAGTTCGATTCCGGCGCCCTTGGGCTAGGGCCTGTCAGCTCGACAACGTACGCGAATGCCTGAGCGGGGAAGAAGAGCCCGAAGGTTGGCAGCTCTTCGCTGTATACCCGCAGCATTTGACGCAGGACCGCGACGCGGTCGCCGCGGTCCAGCGTCGTGTTGAACGTTGTGAGGAGCCGATCGTAGTCTGGCGACGACCAGCCGCCGCGGTTGAAGCCCTGCCAACGAGTGGCCGGCGCTGCAATCTGGGTGCTCGCCAGACTATTCAGGGCGATCTCGCCAAGTCCGACGCCGACCACCTGCATTGAGGGAAAGGTCGCTCGGACCTCGGCGTCCTGCGCCAGGGCTCGGGGGATCACCCGTTGCTCGATGCTGAGGCCGGCCGCTCGCAGCCCATCGGCCATGATGAGAATCTGTCGTACGCTGTCCGGGCTCTCCGTTATGGCCAACTCGAGGGAGAGCCTCCCATCCGGCCCGCGAAAGAATCCATCCGCCCCCTTGCTGAACCCGACTTGATTCATCAGGCCTTCACTGGCCCGCAGGTCGAACGGATAGGTGGGGATGGAATTGTCCAGCGCGGCCCCCCACTCCGATCCTGTCCAGACCGGGGTGTCGGAGAACACCCCCTGCCCGTTGTAGAGGGCATCGCTGACCGCCTGTTTGTCCACCGCGTGTGCGATCGCTTTCCGCACACGTAGGTCGAGAGTCACCCGCGGGTTCGCGAACTCAGGCCGTAGCTGGAACACCACTTCTTGCCAGGAGGTCGGCGAGCTGAAGACGCGACCGGCGTTCGTCCGCGCCCATTGCTGAGTTAAGGCCTCCGGAACCTGGGGGATGGAACCGTCCATCGCGACGTGCGCCTCGCCGGCGAGTAGGCTGGCCATTACCACGTTCTGGTCGACGCTGAAGCGCAGTCGGATGCGCGCGATCTTCGGAGCGCCCAGCACGTAGCCATCGAAGCGGGCCGCTTCGATGAATGAGCCCGGCTCCCACTGTTGAAAACGGTAAGGCCCCAGGCCCACGAACTGCGGGCCCCAGAAGGGGTGGTTCAAGAACGAGTCGCGGCCGCTAGTCGCCATCTGGTCAAGGGCGCTCCCAAGGATATGCTGGGGCACAGCGGGGAGCTCGCGACCGTACACGGAGAGCGTTTCGGCGTCCGGATAGGGCACCTTCCAGCGGATCACGAAGTGCTCGCGGTCAATGGCCGTCACATCAGAGATCGAAGACCAGGGCGGCTGTTCCGCGAGGCCCAGATCCGGACTCGCATAGACGCGCCAGGAAAAAACGAAGTCGTCAGCGGTGAGCGGCTGGCCGTCGTGCCAGGCGAGGTTGGGCCGGAGCGTGTACGTTGTTTGCATCGTACCGTCTGGAAAAACCTGCCAGGTGTCGGTGTTCAGCGCAGGCAGGCTCACGAGCAGCTCAGGCTGGGGCAATCCTCGCCCATCTATGAGCGAGGGCAGCGCGTTGAAAATGCGCTGCGGCGCACGAATGTTGGCGCTGCTCTGCTTGAATCCCCTCCAGGCAACTCCGCTCGGCTCGGCCGCAAGGAAGAGCACGAGCGGCCGTGCCTGGGTGGGCGGCACGGTGGTCGGAGCCGTGTCCGATCCTCTCGTTGTGGCCGGCCCACCAGCCGCGCAACCGGTCAGCGCGAGAGCAACCAGCAGAATGCCAGTAATCCACGGGTTCGACTGCCCCTCTCCTGCCGCGGCGGGAGAGGTGGGGGTGAGGGCTGCGGTGGGAGAGGGGCAAATCCGAGCCCGACCGTTTTTTGGCGAACCCATGCCTGACTTGCGCCCAGAAATACTATTCGTCCAGGTGCCAGTAGCGGATCGCATTGCCGGCCAGAATCTGGCGCCGATCCGACTCCGTGCAACCGGCGAACATGTCTTCGATCACGGTCCGCGTGTTCGGATAGAAGCTGTTGGCGTGGGGGAAGTCGGTCGAGAACAGGATGTTGTCAGCTCCAATCGCTGCTCGCCCTTGAACCCCGACCGGATCGTAGAGCGTGCCCCAGAGGGTGTGCTCCCGCAGGTACTCGCTTGGCATCCGCTCGAGATCGCCCATCCCCCAGAAGTGGCTGATCATGGCATGGTAGCGGCGGTAGTTATCGTCAAGCATGAACATCGAGTAGGGGATCCAGCCCGACATGGTTTCGGCCCAGTACATCTGGAGTTTGGGGAATCGGTCCCACACGCCGGCATACGCAATCTGAAGGGCACCGTACGCCATGTTGATCTGCTTGTCGAGGAGCAGGCCGATCGCGTCGTTCTTGTGGTTGTCGGGGTTCTCGATGACGTGCGGATAGAGGAAAGGCGGATCGGAGCGACGTGCCTCGGGGCCGCGATGGGCTCCGTGCAAGGGCGTCTCGGTCGGGTTCCCCCACGAGCCGGACCAGCGCCCGCCGCTGTGCTTGGAGAGCGGCATCCGCAGGTCGAGTGCTGCCGCCCAGAACCGATCGTCCTCGGGCGTCGGGTAGCCGCGTCCGCTGGGCAGGCGGCTCAGCATGACACCCTTCAAGCCGAGCCGGGCGCAGTGTTCGAGCTCGTTTACCGCGTGGTCGACGCCCGTTGTTGGGAGCAATCCCATCGGAATCAGCCGATCGGGCGCGACTGCCATGTACTCTTCGGCCATGTACTCGTTGTACGCCCGTATCAGCGCCAGATAGAGATCGTCATCCTTTGCGTCCCTAAGCAGCCCATCGGCGCCCGTGAACATGATCTCCGCGTCAATCCCATCTCGGTCCTGCTCCACGAGACGCAGCTCAGGGGTCCCATTGCCGACCGGCTCTGAGAACTTCGGCACCTGGAACGGCATCTCGTCGTAAGGAACACCGACGTTACGTGTAAGGCCGATGCCGTGGGCCTCGCCGCCATCGCAGACGACGCCATCTGACCCGTGGGGGAGGACGACGCGTTTCGGCGCTCGGTCCCGCCACCTGGCCGGAACCCGGTGTGCCCACACTTCCGGGTTCAGGTCGACGTGCGAGTCCGCGGAAATAACTCGGTATTCGCGCGCCATCGTCGGCTCCTCCCGGTGTTTGGCTGTCTGGCCGCATTGTAGTGGGCGCCCGGCCAACCGTCAATTCGGCTACGGCTCGGTCTGCCCCTCTCCTGCCGCAGCGAACCTCCCATTGCGATGGGAGAGGGACAATGCCGAATCCGACCGCGCTTTGAGCGCTACCCATGCCTCGCTTCCGTCGGCCTGTATTAGCTGACCTGTGAGACCTGGTACGCGCGCGCATCGAACCATTGACCGGTCACGCCGTTGGCGTCCTGCTGGGCCAGGAAGACGGCCGCTGGCACACAGTCTTCCGGCTTGGCAGCGGCTGGACTGGGATTGCGGGGGGTGTAGGTCATGCCTGGCAGCAGGCAATTCGCAGCCACGCCATAAGGCTTCAGCTCGTGGGCGATGGCTGGCACGTAGCACATAACCGCGCCCTTCTCAGCGGCATAATCCGCGTACCGTTGCGGCTCGCCGGCTTTGCCCGCGCCCGAACCAATGACGATCAGCGAGCCGCGGCCCTTTGCCATAAGCCGTGGCGCGAGATAGCGACAGGTGCTCATGGCGCTCTTGACTCCCAGCGTCAGCACGCGATCTACGTCATCATCGGTGATTGTCCAGAAGGGCGGCTTGCCGCCATGGTCCTTGAACAGCCGCTGTAGGCGCTCGTCGGTCGTAGCCAGGGCGAAGATGCCACCACCTACCATATGAACGACGATGTCGAAGTCCAATTGACTCTCGTCCAGCCAGCGCATCAGGTCCGGGTAGGCATCGCGGTCGAACACGTCGAAGTGCCGCACGTGGGCCTGACGGCCATAGCTCCTCACCTCGCTGGCCATGTCCTCCAGGGCATCCACGCGACGCGCCAGGCCGATGATGTCGGCCCCTTCCTGGGCGAAGCCAACCGCGATGGCGCGGCCCATGCCACTGCTGGCGCCGACGACGATCGCTGTCTTGCCACTGAGCTTGTTCATGGGAGTGGCACTAACGGGGGAACTTGACTCGCGTATTCTCGAACGCGGCCACGTGGCGGGACTTGTACCTCGGCAGACTGATTGGCTGCTCTGCAATGGCCGGCCCGCTTGGTCCGGCCGTCAGCAAGAACTCCTTGAGCCAGACCCGATCGTCCCGATTGGGATAGTCCTCCCGCCGATGCTGGCCGCGGGTCTCCTGCCGGGCCAGAGCCCCGGCGGCGATGAGCGATCCGGTCAAGGCGATGTTCTCCAGCTCACGCTTGTGCCGGTGATCATCAACGCTGGCGGCACGCCTCTGCGCGAGCCCCTGGCCTCTGGTAGTGAATTGTTGCTGGGCCTGGCGCAACCCATCTTCGTTCCGCCAGATGCCCAGGTCTCGCCACGCCATTGTTCGAAACTCGTCCTCGGTCTCCTGCAGCTCGGCTATGTCTATTGACGCACCGGGCGAGCCGAACTGCTCGAGTTTTCGCTCCTCTTCGAGAGCCTGCTCCTTTGGGAAGTCGGCCCAGGGCTTGAAATGGACCGCGGCTCTGGCGGCCATCGCGCCTGATACCGATCCGCCGGACGCCGTAAACGCCTCGCCGTAGCCAGGCAGGCAGTCCGCTCCGCAGGCCCCCGTTGCCGACTCGCCGTTGGCCCAGAGGCCCGGCAGCGGACTAAAGCACCGATAGTCGACCTTGAGCCCACCCAGCAGGCGGTCCACGCCAATCGTCCAGTCGATGCCCTTTTCCTGCCACTCCGGCAGTTCGGCCAGACTGCGCAGATAGGGCAACCCATTGTGATCGGAGGGAATCTCGCCAGCGGGGCTGTGCACGGGGCCGAGACCGAGGGACTGCTGACGGAACACCTCTGACACCAGATTGGCCGGGGGAGCCAGCTCTAGCCGAACCTGGTCGAGCAGCAGCTCCGCGTCCAGCATGAACCGATCGCGTTTGCTGTTGAGCAAGGTACCGCCCATCGCCAGGTAGAGGAGATCATCATTGTGGGGCGTCGGCTTGCCGTCTGGCCCCGCGGGGTAGAGATTGAACTGCACGAACTCCATGTTCGACAGGGGAGCCCCAGCCTGGTACGCCAGGGCTAGCGCGTCACCGCTGGTCTGGCCCTCACCACGTCGGGGGTGATAGAGCAGATCGGCGCCTCCGGCGCACAAGATCGTCGAGCCCGCGCTGATCCGATACGGCTGTCCGCTCTGCACATCGAAGCCGGCGGCTCCGACGACGCGCCCGCCGGCCGTCAATAAGCGCGTAATCATCACGTTCTCGGTGACGCGGCCGCCCCAGATCTCCAGCGCCTCGCGATTGCCGTCGTACAGGCCGGAGAGGGGATCCTCAAAGGGACTCATCCTCGCGAAGCTATGGCCCGGCGCCGTAAAGCGGAGCGGACGGCGTCGGCCCCCTTGGCCGTCCCGCACAGGCTCGCGGGCTCGCCCGGCAAAGCCGAACCACTCGCTCCAGCTGAAGTGGTCGTTTGCGTCCTCGGTTACGAGGTCGACCACGTGCTGGTCATTGATCAACTGGCCCGTTTCCAGGATATCCATCACCCAGGTGTCGAGCATGACGGAGGGATTGCCCCGGAAGGGCGGCCCGGCGTCCTGGTGAGCAAAGGCGCTGACGCGACGAGGCGACGAGCCGCTGCGACCATAACGGCCCTTAGAAACGACCAGCACGTCGGGACACACCGAGTTCGCGACCCGGGCGGCGCAGCTTGCCGCCAGACCGCCGCCGATGACGAGCACCTGGCAGCTCAGCTCGACAGGTTCGAGCAGCGCCATCAGCTCTGGTCCGACCCGGATTCAGGCGCCGACAAGCTGCGCCTGGCGCGTGAAGAAGTGGACCGCTGCATCGTTCCCCGAGGCGATCGAAACCGCATCCAGGCAATTCTTGTGATAGTGGCGAATGGGCAGCCGGTGGTCAACATTGACCCAGTGGTCGCCGACGTCGGGACTGAAGTACAGGTCCCCCGCGTCAGTGCCTACGTAGAGGCCGTTGTGCTGATCGAACTCCACCAGGCACACCTGGCCTGGCACTGGGAATGGGAGTCCGCCCTTCAGATCCTCCCAGCTCTGCCCGTCATCGCGGGTGCGATGTACCCGTGATCCGCCACCGAGGTACCCCGACACAGACGGCGAATATGAGGAGGCATAGACGACCATGTTGTCGTCCAGCGGGTTGATGGCGATTCCGGTGCAGTACTCGCGAACGGTGGTATCTCCGTGGTCGATGTAGTCCCAGGTCTCGCCCCCGTCGGTGCTGTTGACGCAGCCGCGCGCGCACGTGCACCAGACGCGCATGGGATTGCTGGCCTTGGCGCGGATGCCGTGCGTGTCGACGTAGGCGCCGTTCCGCAGGTGGCGCCAGGAGTCGCCGCCGTCGTCGCTACGATAGCTCCAGCCCTCCTCGATGTTGACGTAGATCACGCCATTGACCGCTGCGATCGACGGGTTGTATGCCCAGCCGCGGGGCTGGTTTGCGGGATTTCCGGGATGCCAGAGCCAGGTATATGCCGTGGGATCGCTTTTGAGCGCCGTCAGCTCTTCCCAGTTCTCGCCCTTGTCGCGACTGCGAAAGACCGTGGCGGGCCCATCACCTGCAGCGAACAGATCGCCCGTGGACTCGTCGAGCGCGATCGTTCGGATCCCCTCGACCGTGATGCCTTCATCACTGGGCTCCCAGGTACCGCCGCCGTCCGCGCTGCGATAGAGCACCGGGCCGTAACCTGGCTTCGCGCGGTGCTGCTGGGCGGTACCGGGTTCGAGTGGGAACTCGCCCGGAGCGCTGCCGGTAAAGATCAGTCCCGCGTCGATATCCACGATGGTCTGCGCAAAGAATTTGTCTGGCATGGCGTGCATCACGCGATTGAAACGGATTTGCCCGCTGGGACTCTCCTCGGATTCATAGGCCATGATCCCTCGCGCTGTACCCAGGAAACACTTCCGCTGGATCATTGTGATGCCCCCTTTTTCGCGGTCGGCCGGCGTTCTCGCCGGGTAGGTTTTACGTAGCCTGCGACGGCGATGCAAGCGTCTCGAGTGCCCGTCGAAAGCGGCTCCACGAACCCTATCATACTCCGCTCGCTATGGTGTCGCGGCCGGAGGCCGCAAGCGGCGTTTCGTTGCTAAAATTGATGCGACGCGCGTTAAGAGGATAGCCTGATGTCAATAATTGAAGAAAACGAGCTCATGACCCGAACCGACGCCGGCACGCCGTGTGGCGAGTTGATGCGTCGGTACTGGCAGCCGGCGGCGTTGTCGGAGGAGCTACCCGCGGGTGGAGCGCCGCTGCCTGTCCGCCTTCTGGGTGAAGATCTGGTCATGTTTCGCGACGAGCAAGGACGCCCCGGTCTGCTCGGCCTGCATTGTTCCCACCGTGGCGCTGACCTCAGCTACGGTCGGCTGGAGGACGGCGGCCTGCGCTGCATCTATCACGGTTGGCTCTACGACGTGAACGGGCGGTGCCTCGAACAGCCTGGTGAGCCGGCCGGCAGCACCTTCCACGAAAGGATCCGCCATACCGCGTACCCGTGCATCGAGCGCGCGCGGGTGATCTTCGCTTACATGGGCCCCGGCGAGCCGCCCGAGTTCCCGAACTACGAGTTTCTTTGTCGGCCGCTCGAGAACGGGAAAGTCCAAAAGTACTATCACGAGTGCAACTACCTTCAGGCGAATGAGGGCAACTACGATCTGTCACACCTCAACTTCCTCCACTACCTGCGTGGGCTGGATGAGATCCAGAACGGCGTGAAATTCTCGGACGCGCCCCTGCGCCACCAGGGGATGTTGCCAGCAGTCCTGGCCAGCCCGGTCGCCCTCACTCCTTATGGGGTGCGGAGCGGGAAAATCCGCAGCGGGCCCGACTTCGAAGGCGAAATCATGACCACGACCGAGTTCGTCCTGCCCAACTTCACCGCGTTCGCCAACGGCCGCGTCATAGACGCGCGGGACCAAGAAGGGTACACCGTGAATTGGCACGTTCCAATGGACGACACCCACCACTGGAAGTACACCTTCGACTACAGTCGGCGAGGGCCCATGGAGCGCGGCCCCCGAACGGAGATGATCGACTACCGGCCGGTCCGCAACCTCAGCAATCGCTTCCTGCAAGACCGTGAGGAGATGGCCAATCAAACCTTTGCAGGCCTGGGTCGGGACTTCACAATCCACGACAAATGGGTCACCGAGGGGGAGGGGGCCATTCAGGATCGGACAACCGAGCACCTCGGTCCACTGGATCGGGCGGTGGTGATGGGCCGCCAGATTCTCATCAAGGCCATCCGAGACCTGCAACAGGGGCGTGAGCCCGCTAATGTGGTCCGCGACCCCGAACGAAACCACTTCCCAATTGCCCCCTTCGTCGTGCACGCGCCCAAGGGAACTGATTGGAGGGCGTACTGCCACTACGTGGAGCAAGTGGCAGGTCCGACGGGCGCCTGGGCAGAGACGGCCCGCGAAGATGAGGGGGCAGGGGCGCTCCGATAGGTGGGCGTTCCCTGACGGCCCCGGAGCACACCCCACCCGCGCGAATGGGATCAAGGGAGACTCAGCTACCCCAGGGTGCGGCCACGCACTTCTTACGAGGGGTGGGCGGAGCCACCTCAGGGCATGGGTCCCAATGGTCAGGAAGTCTCGTACAGTATCCGGGAGCCTGAGAGACGGAGGTCCCGATGAAACGCATCTCCAACCTGATCACCTCTGAAAGCGCCACTACAATGACGGATCCGCCAATCGCGCGTTTCCTTTTTAGTGACACGCGCGTGGCGTGGTTGTTGCTTCCGTTACGCGTTTGGCTGGGGTGGGACTGGCTTACCGCTGGCTGGGGGAAAGTGCAAAATCCAGCCTGGATGGAAAGCGGAGCCGCGTTAAAAGGGTTCTGGGAGCGCGGCCTCGTGGTCGATCCCCGTCCCGTGATTGCCATCGATTGGTACCGCGACTTTATCCAGCTCATGCTCAATGCTGAGGCCTACACCTGGTTCGCCAAGCTCGTTGCGCTGGGTGAGGTTGCCATCGGTGTGGCCCTCATCGTCGGCGCGTTCACCGGGATCGCCGCGTTCATGGGTGGTTTCATGAACTGGAACTTCATCATGGCGGGCACGGCCTCGACAAACGCTCTGCTGTTCGCCATCGCCACCTGGCTCGTGCTGGCCTGGAAAACGGCCGGCTGGATCGGTCTCGATCGTTATCTACTGGCGGCCCTCGGAACACCCTGGCGCCCAGGCTACGTCGTCGGTCACTTGAAGGACACAGCCGAGCACGGCTTCCGTCGCGTGGCTTGAGCGGGGACTGAAACGGCGCATTCCCACTCCATGCCAGAATCGAGTACCGGCCAGATCGTCGATGACCTTATGCGGCCGGAGGCCTATCCCCACCCGGCCTCAGAAATAGGGCTGAGGGAAACACACGGGGCACTCGTCTTCCTCGCTGGCGAATATGCCTACAAGCTCAAGAAAGCGGTCAACCTGGGGTTCTTCGACTTCTCAACCCCAGAGTTACGCGCCGAGGATGCCGAGCGCGAGGTGCAGCTGAACCGCCGACTTGCCCCGACGACCTATCTGGGCGTCGTGGACGTTGTGCGCGGCCCAGAAGGACGACACTCGATCGGCGGGCCAGGCGCCTCGGTTGAGCGCGCCGTCTGGATGCGTCGGCTTCCCGAGGACGGGATGCTTACCTCGCTGCTCCAGCGCGGACTCGTTACCTCGTCGCTGGTGCGACGGATCGCGCGCCAGGTCGCTCGCTTTCACTCGGCAGCCAGGACCGGCCCAGGCGTAGACGAATTCGGAGCGCTGAGTGCGCTCGCCGCTAACTGGCAGGAGAACTTCGATCAACTCCGAGAATTCATCGGCGTCACCGTCCCACGCCAGGAGATGGAAATCATTCGGGCCTTCGTCGAGCGCACGCTGGCTCTCGACGCGGATCGAATCGAGCGTCGCATCGCCGAGGGGCGCGTCCGCGATGGGCACGGCGACCTGCACGCGGGCTCCATATGCCTTCACGGGCGCGACGTTGTCATCTTTGACTGCATCGAGTTCTCACCTCGCTACCGCTGCGGCGACGTGGCCGCGGAAATAGCATTCCTGGCGATGGATCTGCAACACGCCGGACGCCCGGATCTGGCGTGGACGTTCGTCGACGAATACGTACGCGTCTCGGGTGACTCAGAGATCTGGACCCTTTTGGACTTCTTTGCCTGCTACCGCGCAGTGGTGCGTGGAAAGGTCTTGTCGATCCGTTTTGAGCAGGAGAGCGACCCTGATGCCCGCCAGCAGATCGCCGCGCAGGCGCGCTCCTATTTCGATCTGGCAACCGCTTACGCGGGCGGGATATGCCGTCCGCTGCTGCTCGTTGTCCGTGGCCTGCCCGCCAGCGGAAAGACGACTCTCGCGAATGCGCTCTCGGGAAGGCTGGGGCTGATGCACGTTTCCTCCGACGTGACCCGAAAACGTCTGGCCGGTCTTTTAGCAACAGAGCGGGCCGGATCTCCGTTTGGGGCGGGCCTGTACGAGTCCAAGTGGACCGACAGGACCTACGGGGCGATGCGCCGACAGGCGGCGCGCTGGCTGGATCGTGGCGTGTCCGTAATCTTGGATGGGACGTTTTCCGACAGTAAGCAACTCGCTCTGGCGACGCGCCTTGCGCAGCGCACAGGAGTCCACCTTCTCGTCGTCGAGACGACGTGTGACGACGCGGACGCGCGCAGACGGCTCGCTCGGCGAGCAGCGACAAACACAGATCCGTCAGATGCCAATTGGGACATCTATGCGAAGATGCGGGGAGCCTATTCGACGCCGCGCCAGCTCGCAAACGGTGACCATTATGTCGATAGCTCAGGCGGGGGCGGGGCGAGCGACGTGGTTCGACATCTAATCGAGGGGCGCCAGGACCAGTCGGTGTCCGAGATCTTGGAAGCAGCGTCCTCCGGAGGTAACTGACCAATGCGAGTGCTCATCGCGGACGATCATGCTCTGGTGCGCGACGGTGTGCGCAGCCTGCTGGAGGCGCGCGGTGTCGATGTGGTGGGGGAGGCTCAGAACGGCAAGCAGGCCGTCGAGATGGCTGAGCGCCTGCGTCCGGAAATCGTGCTTATGGACCTTTCTATGCCTGAAATGGGAGGGCTCGCGGCAACGCGACTCATAAGCGCCGAACTGCCCGACGTAAAGGTCGTTGTGCTGACCGCGTCGGACGATGACTCTGACCTCTTCGAGGCGATCAAGTCGGGAGCCCAGGGCTACATCTTGAAGAACCTGAAGGCCGACGAGTTGATGTCGATGCTTGAGGGGGTGAGCCACGGTGATCCAGCGCTCACGCCCGTACTGGCGCGCAAGCTGCTGCACGAGTTCGCCCGGCCCAAAACCACGTCCCCTCAGCGTGCGCCCGATACGCTGACCGAGCGAGAGCGCGAGGTGCTCGAGTTGTTGGTTCAGGGGGTGACGTCGAATCGAGACCTGGCGGCGAAGCTCATCGTGACTGAGAACACGGTGAAGTACCATCTGCGCAATATCCTGGACAAGCTGCACCTGCAAAACCGCGCCCAGGTCGTGGCCTACGCCGTCCGCCACGGAATCGTCGACCCCTCGATGCCTGACTCTCGTTAGCCACCCGAGCTACCCATCGGGGTGGTCGGGAGCCCATCGCCACACCCCTCCGGTGGACTGACAACTACCCCACGACTCCCATTAGAACCACCCTACGGGCGATGTTCGAGTTGAGTCGCGCAGTCCTAAGCTTGACCATTGAGTTGCCGACCATCGGCGCCGTTGGAGGAGCCAAATGACCGCGGCCAAGTTCACCGATCGCATCGCCCCAAATGACTTTCGCAAGATGCCCGAGGAATACCGCGACCTGGTGGTCCGGCTGCTGTCGATCCAGGCCGACTGCGAGATCGGCGGACCGAATGTGTATGGGCGGCGGTGGTTTCTCAATGCGCCCACAGCGGACGACATGTTTCGCGTTACCACCATCCTCGCGGAGGAAATCGACCACTTCCGTCTGATGCAGGGGCTGCTGAGCGAGGTGGGCGTCGATCGCACCGACCTGCTCCGCAAATCGAATGCCGAGCGCTACGTCGATGCCTTCCGCGCCACGCAGGTTCCTACCTGGGCCGACGTGGCGGCATTCTGCTGCCTGATCGATCGAGTGGGTCGCTTCCAACTCGATGAGATGGTGGGATCGAGCTACCAGCCAATTGAGCGCGTGCTGCCACAGATCGTCCTCCAGGAGCTGGGTCACGTGGGTTACGGGGTGGCGCGCCTGGCGCAGTTGGCCGCGGACCCAGCGACGCGAGGTGAGGCCCAGGCTGCCGTCGACCACTGGTATCCACGGGCGCTGGACTCGTTCGGCAAGAGCGGGTCGGTACGAGCTGAGCGTTACGTCGAGTGGGGGCTGAAGCACCGCCTGAATGAGCAGGCGCGCAACGATTACATCGCGGAAGCGACACCGATTATCGAGCGGATGGGGCTCGCGGTTCCGGATGAATCGTACGACCGGCACTTCTTTTAGTCACGACAGGGCAATGAGGCGGGAAAGGGAGCTGTGGGTGCGGAGATCCTGCGGCATGAGTGGGGCATCACCGACGATGAGCTTCTCGACGCGGTACGCGACCACGTGAGTGGGGGCCCGCATATGGATGCCCAGGCACAGGTCCTGTTCATCGCGGACAAAATCGAGCCGAACCGCGACCGACACTTCGGCGGGCTCAATCCCGTCAGAAAGCAGGCGATGCGGGACCTCGACGAGGCAATGGCCAGCCTTTACGCGTTCCGCATCACCGAGCTCGTCGCCACTGGTCGGCTCGTCCACGAGCGTCTGACCCATCCCGAAACATGATCTACGAGAAGATGAGGAACCGCATCTTTCGCTCGTAGCGATTTCAAAGACGCGCATCCCCCTGTTGAGGCACTAGAGGGCCCATCAATGATCAAGGTGGAGCAAACGACTAGCCGGCCGCCGGTTCAACCCCAGGCACCGCCACGAGCTCGATACGGCCCCGATCGAGAATCGCAGCAAGCGGCGCCCGGGTCTGGGGAGCCTATCGCGCTTGGCCGTCTGGGGCATGGACTTGAGCGGGAAAGAGGCGCGGGCCGAAGGCCGTCGCAGATCATCGGCGCCATCTTCATTTTTCTCATGAGCCTCGTCGTTCTAGGCGCTCTGGCGCTTCAAGTCATGAAGCCCGCTTACGCGGAGGCCGGTGTCGCGGCTCCTGTGTGGCTCCTCGCCATCGGACTTGGATGGGCGTTCGCCGTGTTGGGCAGCCTGGTGGCCTGCTGTGTCTTCCTCATCCTGTGGGTCACGGAGCCGCGGTTGTCCTGAGCCAGACCGCCTGCGTGGTGGGTCGCCTCGTGGCCATGGACCGGCTGAGATAGTGCGCGCGCTCGCCGTCACTGTAGGAGGCAGCGGACCTGTTCGATAGAATTGCGTCCGTAATGGCGAAACCCAGATCAGACGCGATCTTCGAGGGCCTCTTCGAGTCGTTGCCTGATGCCGTCGTGATCGCCGACGCGGACGGACGTATCCAGCTCATCAACCGCATGGCTGATCAGCTCTTCGGCTATCAGCCACATGAGCTGGTCGGCTGCCCGATCGAGATTCTGCTTCCCGAGCGCTTCCATGCGGCTCACACCGCTCACCGTGAGGCCTACGCCAACGCGCCACGCACCCGGCCCATGGGGAGCGGGCTCGATCTGCTCGGACGGCGCAAGGATGGAAGCGAGTTTCCGGTCGAAGTGAGCTTGAGCCCACTGCAGACGGACGTCGGCATGCTGGTGACCGCCATCGTACGGGACGTGACGGAGCGAAAGCGGCTCGAGCAGGAGCGCGCGCGCCTCCTCACCGAGGAACAGCAAGCGCGCGCCCGTCTCATCTCGATTCTCGAGGCAACGGAGGAAGGCATCATTTTCGTCGACGCCGCAACCGGGCACATCAGGGTTAACCCGCAGGCGAGCCGGATCTTTGGGCGAGCGCTGGTACCCGAGCGGGGGGTGGACCAGTATGCGAGCCAAGTCCGCGCGGCGTATGAGGGCGCCTCTGGCGAGCGGCTGTCGCGCCGGGCGCTGCTCGGCGAGACCGTACGTAGCGAGGAGTTCCTCATCATCCGCCCGGATGGAACCCAGGCGCCGGTGCTCGCCCAAGCAGCGCCAGTGATGGGCGCCGACGGCTCGGTAACGGGCGCAGTGATCAGTTTCCAGGACATCACTGTCCTGAAGGAGTTGGAGAAGCTGCGCGACGAATGGACGTCGGCCATAGCACACGATCTGCGGCAGCCGGTTGCTGCGATCGGGGCCTATGCCCAGTACCTGACATCACTGGGCGAGGGAGGCGGTGTCCCCGCAGCGGTGAGCCGGACTGCCGAAAACATTCGGGTCGCAACAGAGCTGCTGCACCGAATGATCGCCGACCTGCTGGACGCGTCGCGCCTGGCCTCCGGCCATCCGGGACTGGAGCCCTTCTTGGCCGACCTCGCCCTCATCGCGAAGGGTACCGTGGAGCGACTGCAGCGGACGACTGAGAGTCATCCGCTCCGCCTGACGATCAAAGGGCCGCTGCCGAGGGTCGAGGTTGACCCACCACGCATCGAGCAAGTGCTGGGAAACCTCATTGCAAACGCAGCGAAGTATGGGTTCCCGGAAACCGAGATCCACGTCGAGGTGACGGACGACGGAGACGAAATTCAGGTCAGCGTGACGAACCGGGGGCCTGGGATAGCCGCGCACGAGCTGCCCCATCTCTTCCAGCGGTTCAAGCGACTGGCCGCCTCTCGCGCGTCTGACGTGCAGGGCCTCGGCCTCGGGTTGTACATCAGCAAGCAACTGGTTGAGGCTCACGGCGGGCACATCTGGGTAGAGAGCACGCCCGGCGAGGTCACGACGTTCCGTTTCACGGGAGCAATGCAAGCTCAGGAGCCCGGGCCGCCCCCGGTCGTCACGGAAGAGGACGAGGTCCTCGCTCAGCACACGCAGCTGCTTCGGCTTGCCGCCTGGAACCCGCTCACTCGACAGCGCGATCGGGTGCCAGTCGCGCCGAAACCAGTCGCCGCCGGGCGTGCGGGGCCCGGTGCGCTACCCAGGCGCGTCGTGGCAAGCGCCAGAGCTTCCACCGACATCTCGGTGAGGCCCGTCGTGAACTTGGTCTGGGCGATGGCTCTCTTTTCGGTGTCGAGATCGTCAGCCGCCATGTGCTCTCCTCCGTTACCCCATGCGCGCGTGGCGAGCATCCTGCCCACATCATCGAGGTTGATCGTGCTGACCTGCCCCAGCGCGTAGCGTAGTCTTTCAGGTCGCTTCAGGATGGGGCCCTTGCCACCCTTGGGGCAGGAATGCGACCATTCCGGCCCCTGCCCGCATTGACCTGCGCCCTTCAGTGGCTGGCCGTCAGGGTGGTGGCGGCGAGTACACGCTCGGATTCCAGGCTCCCTCGACCGTCAGGACGCCTGAAAGCCTCCGTCATGCCCATTCCGGCGTGATTCGTACCGCCCATCCCGCGAATCAAGCGGCCTTGATCGGGGCCCATCGCGCTGCCGGCCAAGCGGGCTGAATGACCAGCAGGGCGATGGCCCCGATCAAGAGTTCCGTCTTACGGATTGGCAGCAGGCTGAGCCGGCGCTGCCGCTGGCGCGGGTTGCTGCTGGTTGACGTTGACATCGATCTGGCGCGGGATCGTGATATTCGGAGCGGTCTGAGGCTGGCTCTGGGCCGGTGCGTTCACGTTTGTCTGAGCGGGGGCTCCCGATCCGCTCATAAAGCGGCTGGACCCACCCACGACAAAGAACAGGGCCACGATCACCGCAAGCGCTACGACGACGATGCCCAGCACCATCCCGGTGCCCACGCCGCTACCGTTCCGATCGTTCCCACCGACGACAATATCTGCCATGACTAACTCCTTATCTGTTGTTGTGTGCTACGATTAGCTACTAAGACTTTCGATAATTGCTTCCGTTTGCGTGACGACGTTCGCTTTGGCGCGCGTCAGCGTGGATTGGAGCTTCCCTTTCTTCTGCTGGATCTTGCCGGCGAGCTGCGCGCTCTCGTCATGGGTGATCCGGCCCTTGATCTCGTGAGCCTTGCCCTCGATCTGGTTCTTCAACCCTGCCATTTCGACCTCCTTAGCATCCCCTTCCTCGGCGGTTCCGACCCGAAGCTCAACCTAACGCCCGCCGCCCGCTGAATAGCTGCAAGGCCAGGACCACGAGGGCGACGACCAACAGGATATGGACCAGGCTCCCACCCACACCCACAAAGCCAAGGAGCCACAGAACCAGCAGAACGCCGAGGATTGTCCAGAGCATCTCTTCCTTCTAAACCGCTCGTACCCGAGGCGGCACTTACTTACCAGTATCGGGTGACAAGGAAGCCGACACGGTAGCCAACGGTTACAGCCACGTAAACGATTCGCGAGGCGGGAGACCGAGGGTCGGTAAACGTCGATGTTTCGCGCAAGAATCGCGGCAGGCTAACGCATTGCCGCGTTCATTTCATCGTTCACCCTGGGCAACAGCGGAAATGAATCGATAGCCTTTGCCCGGAACGGTCGCTATAAATCCCGGATTCCGCCAATCATCCTGCAGCTTGATGCGCAGGTTGCGGATGTGCCGGTCCACCACGTTGCTTTCCGCCACATAATCCGCACCCCACATCGCGTCCATGATCTGGTCGCGGGTAATGAGTCGACCCGCGTTGGCCGCGAGAGATAGAGCAGACTCTGCTCCAGAGCCGAAAGGTGCAGCTCGTCAGTCCCGACCCGCACCCGACGGTTGAGAATGTCCAGCTCGAGATCGCCGAGTCTGAGCACCGGTCGCAGTGCGACCATCTGTCCATAGGTACGGCGAGTGACGGCGACAACGCGGGCAAGAAGCTCCTCCGGAGAGAAGGGCATCGTCATGACGTCGTCGACGCCCAACTCGAAAGCGTCGAGTATTGTCTTCAGATCACCCCGGCGAGTGAGGTCTACCACGGGGAATCGCGTACCGTGCCCGCTGCGGTCATCCATTTTCTCGAGGAGCTGACGCCCGCCGATCTCCATGTCGAGCACTCGAGGCGGCAACAGAGGTCAGTCCTTCGACTCGATCTGGTGCAGCACCGAGTTCACAATCGAAAGAACGATGCTGAAAAGCAGCGCCCAAAGGAAGCCATCGACGACGAATCCTGGCGCCACCGGCTAAGACGAGCAGAATGAGCAGCGCGTTGATCACCGGCAAGAAATGCCCGAGCGTGACGATGGTGATGGGCAGCGTCAGGATGACGAGCACCGGTTTCAACAGCGCGTTCACACGGCAAGCACAACAGCGGCATGAGCGCCGGAATGAAGCCATCTACGTGTGCACCCGGCAACACGTAGGCCGCGATCAAGATGGCGACCGCGGTTAACAGCCAGTGCAGAACGATTTGCATACATTCCCTCTGTCTCCCGTATATGCGCGTCGATCCGCTTCGCAACCGGATAGCCAACCGAGCCGCCCCCATCGTAGAATCGGCTGCCCTCTCGGCCCCTACCCTAGGTCCGGCCGGTGCTTCCAAGCCCGCGGCGGGACGGCGCGGGGTACAACTGGCAGGAGATCTGCGTGAAACTCTCCCTAACCCTGGCCTGCGGCGACTACGATCGTACTCGGGCCCTACGATGGGGGCTGGTCCAACCCGACGGGATCGACCTCAACTACCTGTGCATGCCCGTTGAGGAGACGTTCTGGCGCACGGCCCGCTTCAAGGAGTTCGATGTCTCCGAGATGTCGATGGGCTCCTACCTGATTCGCCGCGCCAAGGGCATCGAGGATCTGGTCGCCATCCCGGTATTCCCCTCTCGGCTGTTCCGCCACGCCTACTACTTCGTGCACGATGGCAGCGGAATCTCAAAGCCCGATGACCTCAAGGGCAAGCGCGTGGGCGTGCCCGAGTATCAGATTACGGCCGCGGTCTGGATGCGAGGCATCCTGGAGCACGACTACGGCGTGACGCCGAGAGACATGCGATGGATGTCCGGCGGCCTCTTCGAGCCGGGCCGGATCGAGAAGCAGCACATCTCTCTTCCCGAGGGAGTCGTGGTCGAGCCAATCCCGGAAGGGCGGACGCTGAGTGAAATGATCGCCACAGGCGAGGTCGACGCGCTGATTACCGCCCGCGCGCCGCGAACCTTCCGGGACGGGACCAACCGCGTTGCCCGCCTATTTCCCAACTTCCGCGAGGTGGAGCGCGACTACTACCGTCGCACCGGTATCTTCCCAATCATGCACACCGTCGTCATCAAGCGCGACGTGCTGGACGCGCATCCCTGGGTCGCGATGAACCTTTACAAGGCATTCTGCGCAGCCAAAGACGACTTCGTCCGCACGTTTGACGACGATTCGGCGATGCGCCTGATGCTGCCCGGCCTGGTGGCCGAGCTCGAAGAGACGCGAGACCTCATGGGTGAGGACTTCTGGCCCTACGGCCTTGAGCCAAACCGCCGGGTTCTAGAGACACTCGTGGAGTACACGCTGGAGCAGGGCCTGCTGGAGCGACCGCTCGACCTCGAGGGCCTCTTTGCCGCTGAAACCCTCGAGACGTACCGAATCTAGACCGCGTCATCTCGGGTTGCAAGCGCTGAGGCTACGCGTCGAGCCACCTCAAGGATCAGGCGTTCCGACCGCTCCGCTACACGGCGCGCGCTCTGGCGCCGTTGGCCCCTGGCGAAAGAATTTCACGAATTGCCCGAGCCGCGCGTCATCCGCCGAGTCGAGACGAAGCTGGCGGCCCCAGGCGGATGCAACAACGGGCGACGGTAGCCCGGGATACGGGCTCGCGAGCACATAACCGTCATTCTTGGCCAGCTGTCGAATCTTGTCGAGCTGGGTCTGCGGTAGGTTTGGTTGGAACGTGATCCACACTGCTCCGTGTTCGAGGGAGTGGACCGCCGCCTCACTCGGGATCGCACTCGCATAGAAGCCGCAGTTCTGCCACGCAGGCCAGTGCTCCCCGCCCACCGGAGGCGTCTGTGCGTAGGACACATTCGCTTCGACGTGATTGGCGCTGGCCACGGCAAATGACTCCACACCGGCCGGTGGAAGTTCCGCCGTTGTTGGCGTCGCGACAGTCGGGCCGCCAGGCTGACTGCACGCCATCGAGACGAATGCGCCTAGCGCGACCGCGATACCGAGCGAGCTTAAGCCCCACCGCTGACTCATTTCGCCTCCGTTGATTTGTACATACTAAGAGACAGTAGGGCTGATCGCCCTGGAAAGTCCTCACATTATGGGCAAGCGCCACCTGGCGGCGGTCGGATTTCTCTTTGCGGCCCTGGGACTCGGCTTGCACAGCACGCTGGTAGCTCCGCGTTCCCTTCACGTGCGCCACAAGACCATTGCGCTGCCTCGACTCCCCCGCGCCTTCGACGGCTATCAGATCGCCCATCTCAGCGACCTGCACCTTGGAGGCCTTGCATCGGGCGCCGAGCACGCGTTGGCCGCGGCTGCGCTGCGCCCGGACCTGTTCGCCGTAACCGGCGATCTTCTCGACGGGCTGTCGATGGTCGACCCAGCCGTGAGCCTGATGGGCACGCTGCATGCGTCCGACGGCGCCTGCTACGTCCTGGGGAATCACGAACATTACACGTTCAATCGAAAGCCGGCCGCCCTGCAAGCATTTACCGATCGCCTCGGCCGGTCGGGGGTTCGAACGCTGGTGAACGAAGCAGCATCCGTCGAACGCGACGGCACGCGGCTCTGGTTCGTGGGCGTCGACGACCCATTCATGAACCACGACGATGTTCTGGGTGCGTTCGCGAAAGTCCCTTACGACGAGCCGTCAATTCTCCTCGCCCACTCGCCGGACGTCTTCCTCCACCTGCCCCCCGGCCGGACCGATCTGGTTCTGACCGGACACTGTCACGGCGGACAGGTCCGTACGCCGTGGGGACCGATCGTTACGCGCACTCGCGCCAAACTGCCCGACGTGATCGGGCTCCACTGGATCCATGGCACGCCCGTCAACATGTCGGCTGGTCTGGGCTCGACGATCCCGATCCGATTCCTCTGCCCGCCAGAGGTGACCGTCCTCCACCTTCGATGCGGTACATCCTGACCAGAACCTCAGGATCCCACCGACCGCTCAGCAGGGCACTCCGCAGGGCCAGCATGGCGTTCGCCTGGTCGCGGTCCCAGTGCATCCCGCTGCCTTTCATGCGGGCCTCGACCACCAGTTTGTTGGCACCCTCCACGATCCCACTCCCTACGGAATAGCCTGCCTCCAGGAACTTCGCGTAGTTGATTGGGCCCGTCGCTTCTCCAGATAGCTGACCACCCCGTCTCCGGCCTTGGCTGGCTCCGTGGGACACGCCGCCTGCTCAGCCGATTGCGCTCGCAAGGCGGCGAGGGGTATCCTTTGACCCGCCAATCTCGCCCTCTCCGTTGAGAATAGCTCACACTCCATCGGGCTCATCCGTGCGACTGGAATCTTCACCATTGCGTTGCGCCGCATTCAGCAAATAGCCAGAAGGAGAAACGAAATGTCTAGGTCGAACCAAGACTGGTGGCCGAATCTGCTGAGCCTGAAGGCTCTCCGCGAGAACTCACCCCTATCAGACCCTATGGGCACGGATTTCAACTACGCTGATGAGCTCAAGACACTTGACTTCGATGCCCTAGTGAAGGATCTCGATGCGGTGATGACGACTTCGCAAGACTGGTGGCCTGCCGACTACGGCCACTATGGACCGCTCTTCATCCGGATGACGTGGCACGCCGCGGGCACGTACCGGATCACCGACGGCCGTGGTGGCGGGTCCCGCGGCCAGCAACGCTTTGCGCCCCTCAACAGTTGGCCCGACAACGCGAGCCTCGACAAGGCACGCCGGTTGCTGTGGCCGATCAAGCAGAAGTACGGACGAAAGCTCTCGTGGGCGGACCTGATCGTCCTGGCCGGAAACCGTGCTCTGGAGTCGATGGGGTTCAAGACGCTCGGTTTTGCGTTCGGGCGCGAGGACGTCTGGGAGCCCGAGGAGACCGACTGGGGAGAGGAAAGCACCTGGCTGGGTGACGAGCGCCACGATGGCGGCGGGCAGCTCCAGGGGCCTTTCGGCGCCGATCACATGGGCCTGATTTACGTGAATCCGCAGGGGCCGGGCGGCAACGCGGATCCGTACGCGGCAGCGAAGTACATTCGAGAAACCTTCCGCCGAATGGCGATGAATGACGTGGAGACGGTTGCGCTCATTGCCGGCGGACACACCTTCGGCAAGGCACACGGCGCTGCCTCTGATGCCCAGTACGTCGGCCGGGAGCCAGAAGGCGCCAGCCTGGAGGAGCAGGGCCTGGGCTGGCGGAACAGCTTTGGCAGCGGCAAAGGCGACGATACGATCACCAGCGGGCTGGAGGGCGCCTGGACCAACAACCCGGTGAAATGGGACAACAACTACTTTGAGAACTTGCACCGCCTCGAGTGGACGCTGACGACGAGTCCTGCCGGTGCTAAGCAGTGGGCTCCCGCGGGTGC
>JAERMM010000163.1 GCA_016844585.1 Chloroflexota bacterium
GGTGTGCCAGATCAACGTCTGCACCGGCTCGAACATGAATCCCTGGAGCCGATGGCCGACGACCCGAAAACTGGTCGAAGGTGAGTTCGTCGGGATCGACTTTCATGGCCGCTCGTTTGGTGGCCTGCGCGGCGATGGCTCGGAGACCTACTTCGTCGGTGGCAGCCCCAGTTCTGAGCAGCGAGACCTGTTCAAGCGCGCACGCGACTACCTCGGCGAGACAGCGGCCGAGTTCCGCGCGGGACGGAACCACGCCGAAGTGCTCAAGAGCGTACCAAAGGCCCCCGATCGCTACGCCAAGCAGATGTACAACCTGTTCGTGGGCCACGCCGTTGGGATGACCGCCTCCGGCAACCCGGCGCTCGACATGAAAAAACCCCGCGACGACGACGCTCTCGCCGAGAACCAGGTGCTCGCCATCGAGTGTTTCTTCGGCGAGGTCGGCAGCCCGCTGGCGGTAAAGCTGGAGCGCATGATCCGCGTGACGGCCGGCGAGCCCGAGGTGCTAGGTCCTCTGCCAATGGATGAGGGACTGCTGCGTTAGTCCCCGTCTGGCCTCACAGCCCACGGCGGGGGACAAGCCTCCGCCCTATCGGATTCGGCTACTGACGGTCCTTCATAAGCCGACCCCATTGGTCGATCTCCACTGGCGCATCGCCCCGCGGCGTCTCGGGAAGCGAATTGGAGATGCGCGTCATGAGCAGCTCGCCATCTCCCGTGCTCTCGAACCAGTAGTAGGTCCCGGCAGGGACGAAGATCCCCTGGTGACGGCCAAGATCCGCCATCACGTTGCCGTCGTCGCCGTAAAACGTAACGCGCCCCTCAAGCACCGTCCAGGCGGCATCCTGATAGGGGTGGCAGTGAAGCTGGATCTCGCCGCCGGTCTCCCAGCGGTGGACCAGCACGCTCAGCGTCCCGTTCCTCGCGACGTTCAGCGTGTGCCCACGAACGACGGTGGCGTCGACGTCGTACACCGTGAAGGGCTGCGCGGGGCTCTCGACCATCTGGACCATCATTCCTCCCTTTCGGATCGGCTGCTTTTCACATTGCCTCAGTGTTCGGCGGGAACATCTCGACGGGGGTCTGGCGGGGCCCAAGGCTCTCAAAGTACTCGAATGTCTCCGGATTGTATCTGCCCTGGTTGAAGCCGCCACTCTTTTCGCTGCGAATGATGACGGCAACGGTGCTCTCGCCGATCGTCACCTCAGTGTGGATCTCGTAGGGCTTCACCAGATCGATCTCACCTGGGCCGACGACGTCGCTGCGTGTTCGTCGAATCTCGGCGTAGTCGACCCTCGATCGATCGTCGAGCCGCTCATACCGCTCGATTCGCTCGCGGCCATCAAGCACGCCGTAGAGGGTGTAGATGTGCGCATGATCGTGGACGCGCGTGCTCCCGCTGCGATCCGGGTTCTTCTTGAGTCCGTTGATAGCGAATCCGTAGTCCGGATCCTCGTAGAACAACAGATTCTCCGCCCGACTGCCGCCCTCTCCGGCGAGCACGTGCGTCTCGGGCCAGGTCTTCGAAGCCTCGATGACCGCGGGATCGGCCAGCATCTCAGCCAGGATCGGCGACAGCTTCGCCCAGCGCTGGTCGAGGTCTGGCTCGCTCGCGAACAGCTCACGCGTCTTGCTGATCAACACATCCAGCGGGTTCTGCGTCTTGACCTCTATTGCCACCACATCCTCCAATCAATCCCCTCTCACCCGGCCCCCCGCAAGCGAAGTGCCATACGCAACCGCCAATTCGCTGAGCCTACCACGAACAATTCTCCGGGGAGATGGCGCTGTGCGGCTATCCCCGCTCGATGTCCGCTAATGCCTCGTCCATGGTCAACACGCGCGCGAACGTCGGAAACACGCGATCCATGAAGAACTCGTTGATGTCCATCGGGTTCGAGCTGCAGATGTCGCGCAAGATGATCAGGTTGAAATCGCGGTCGCGGGCGGAATAGGCGGTGCTCGCGATGCCCACCCCGGTCGAGCCACCGGCCATCATGAGCGTGTCGATCCCCGCGGTACGCAGGCTCAGCTCGAAATGGGTCTGGTAGAAGGTGCTCCAGCGATGCTTCTTGATGACGTAGTCACCCGTCTGTGGCGCCAGCTCGGGAATAACTTCCATGTCGAAGGAGCCGCGGCCCCAGGGCGTATGCTTCGTGCGCGAGGCGACACCGGGCGCGCCGCCATACCCACGGGACACGATCTGTTGTGCGAAGTCCTTTCCATCAGGCCGGTGGTCCGCCTGGCCGTAGAAGATCGCGATCCCATTCTCACGACACGCCTGCATCATTCTCGCCATGCGTTGGATGATCCCGGAGGCGTCTACGGTCGCTTGCGCCTTTGGGTCCTCTGGATGCAGGTAGCGATTCAGGGTGTCGAAGAACAGCATGCCGGTCTTTGCGGGGATGATCGGGAATTCTGTCACGTGGCAAGCTCCCATTCGTAGATGTTCCAGGTAATGCCCTGCTGCGGGCCCCAGTTGCCGATTGGGCCCTTCACCGCGTTCTTCGCGACGATGACCTCCACCTGATAGAACATCGGCCCGATGCCCACCAATTGGCTGAGGCGTGTGAGGAGAGCGACGGTCGCATCGCGTCGCTCGCGCTCGTTGAATGACGTCTGCGTGATGTTGTGGAGGCGGTCAATCTCCGGATCGGTGAAGCTGCCGCGGTTCGAGCCAGTGAAGCGATTCTCCGGCGTCGGGAAGTTCTTCGTTGTGAAGTGGAAGTTCTCCATGGCGATCGTGCGGCCGTTTGTGAATGTGCCCGGGAAATTGGCTCGCAGCTCCTGATCGCGCTCCAATGCGGCAGGGATCGGATACAGGTTCGGGTTGACCCCCACTGCTTTCCAGTTGTCGGCGATGATGGTTCCCGCCGAGACCTGGCCTGACGACGTCCACAGATCCAGCTTCAGCTCCTCACCGCTCGCGTTGACGGCCGTCCCCCCCCCCGGCCGCTACGCGCCAGCCAGCCTCGCCGAGAAGGGCCGCTGCGCGAGCCGGGTCGAACGGGTACTTCGCGGCAAGTCGGTCGACTTCGGAGAACAGCGGGTCCGCGCGGGTTATGAAGACGTCCGCGGGGGAGCCGAGCCCCTCGGTCTCTGCCTGAGCCAGCGCCGTGCGGTCAATCGCGTGGATCAACGCGCGGCGCACAAGTACGTCGCTCACCACCCGCTGCCAGTTCGGGACCTCGCGGTGCTGGAAGTCGACGTAGCTGAGCCGCGTCTCCCACGTCCGAACGTATCCGACGCCGCTCGGCACCCATTGATCTCGGGCGATGGCGGCCTCGGCGGCACGAATGCCTGGGGAGTTGATCATGTCAACTTCGCCCGACATCAGGTTGGCAAGCAGTGCGCTCGGCTCCTTCACGAAGCGGAACTCGATCGTGTCCAGCTTCGGTGCGCCCAGCACCCAGCTCGTATTGGCACGCGCAAGCATCATCGAGCCCGGCACCCAGCGCTCCAGGCGGAATGGACCGCTGCCTACGTAGGAGACGGTCCACTCCTCGCCGAAGGCGAAGTTCGCGCGGTTCGTGCGGTACTTGTCCTCGAAGATGTGGGTTGCCATCGGGTTGAGCTGGCGGAACCCGAGGGTGCCGGCGCCGATAAACGGCTCTCTCCAGTAGATCACCAGCGTGTGGTCGTCGCGGGCCTCGACCTTCGACATCAGCAACTCGGACGAGCGGTCCTGCACGGGGACCTCGCGGTCGAGATAGACCTCGTACGCGAAGGCGAAATCGCGCGCCGTCAGTGGCGTCCCATCCTGCCACTTCGCGTTCTCGCGCAGACGGTAGGTCGTCACCATGGTTCCGTCAGGGTTGACGATCCAGTCGCCGTTTGCCTGTGTCGGCAGCTCGCGCGCGATGACCGGGTGCGGCGCGCCGCTGAAGTCGCGGATCGCGAGCGTGGAGTCGAAGGTCCAGAAGTAATCCGTGACGCCCGAGCCGAACAGCAACTTGGGATGCAAGTTCTCCGGCTCGAACGGCCAGGCGATCTTGAGAGTGCCTCGCGGCGCCGCCTGGGCACCCGCCTGCTCCGCGACTCGATTCTGCGCGGGGCTGCTGGGAGTCGGCGCACAGCCAGCAAGCACGATGCCGATGAGAAGGGCCATTCTCGGCAGGGCGGCTGAGAACACGCGGCGTCCAGGAGTTAAGGAAGCAAGCGTAACCATTCCCACGGTCGGCAACCTCACGATACTCGATACGGCGAGTATAGGTGGCGACCGGAGCCATTTCAATCGGAGGAGCGTCCTGCAGAGGAGAGTCTTCGACTGGCCAGAGCATACGATCGTGACTCACCGCCCACTCAGGCGAGCAGTGGCCCTCCGGTTGTGCCAAGCAGCATAAAATGGATGGACGGCTGACCCGCACGACGGGTGGATCGTGACCGACGGCACAGCGGAGGGACTTTCCGAGCCAGAATGAATGCGGAGCCGATGATCCAGGCAGCTCTTCCCCGTGCCAGCCGCTACGATCGCGCCTGGGCCGAGGCCAACTCGCTCGGCGAGAACGTCCTCTATTTTGCCGAGAGTCTGTGCAACGTGCTGCCGCTGAGCCCGGGCATGCGCGTGATCGATCTCGGCTGCGGCCACGCGATCAGCTCAATTTTTCTGGCGCGCGAGTTCGGCGTCACGGTGTGGGCGGTAGACCGCGCGATCGATCCCACCGCGAACCTGGCGCGGATCGAGGCGATGGGATGCGCCGACAGCGTGTTTCCTCTGCGAGCCGACGTGCGGGCTCTTCCCCTGCCCCACGGCTATTTCGACGCGGCCGTTTCCCTCGACTCCTTTCTATACTTCGGTACCGACGAGCGCTTCCTGCCGTTCTTCGCGCGTCACCTGAAACCCGGCGGCTACATCGGTGTGGTCGATGCGTGCCTCTCGCGGGAAATCGAAAGCGCAGCCGAGCTGCCTGTCGAGGCACGCGCCGTCTGGGAGCAGGACTGGTGGGGCGTGCACACCATCGACTGGTGGCGCCGGCTCTGGCAGAGGACGGGGCTAGTGAACGTATTGTGCGCTGAGGTCCTGCCGGAGAGCGATCTCATCAAGCAGAGCTACGACGACCAGTACCGTGAAGACCCCGCCGAGGCGGGTTTCATCGCACTGATGGAAGCCGAGAAGGGGCAGCTAGTCAGCTCCTATCGCCTGGTCGGCCAGCGCACCGACCGCCCGATCTTTCTCGAGGACGCCGACACCGACTACGCATATTAGCTGCGGCCGCACCCACCGGGCGAGCGGGACGAACGATGAGGAAGCGCCCGGGCCCGCGGCGCAGACCGAGTACGCCCGCTTCAGCTTCAAAGGGCAGAAGGGGCTCCCACCCGAAGCCCCCAAAGCGGGCACGGAGATGCGCAACGAGACGATCTATCAGGACATCGTGCAAGACCAGCGCATCGTCTTCGCCTATACAATGGCGGTCGCCGAAAAGCGCATATCAGCCGGAGGGCGCCGCCGCCGCATGATCGTTTGAGCCGCCGGTGCCCAACAGCGCAACGAACAACTCGCTGCGGATCTCGCCAGGAACGGATCCTCTCCATCAGGTAGGTAGACGTGCTGCGAACGTCCGGTCGACCGATGCCGCGATCAGAGTCAAGCCACTCCATGGCTTCATGGGTTAAGGCATTGCCTCGCGATCCTCAGGTCCACCCCTCGATCTTCAGCCCAGATGTCTGCTCCGCCTCTTCGCGGGAAACATCGCGGACGTGCATCCCGAAGGTCCAGACGTGACCCTCGGGGTCGACGGCGCTGTATGTGCGGTCGCCGTAGAACTGGTCCTCCGGTTCCGAGGTAATCGTTGCGCCAGCGGTGCGTGCCCGCTCGCAGTGCGCGTCGATATCGTTCTCCACCGAGACGTGGAGATTCTGCGTATTCGCCCCCTGGACCGAATCCGGGCTCTTGCTCCAATCCGCCCACTCAGCACCGACCATGATCCTGCCTCGGCCCGCGAAGCTCATCTCGTAGTGGCTCATCTTGACGTCGCCATCCGCTGGCTCGATCACCATGATCGTCTCGAATCCGAAGGCTTTCTCCAGCCAGGCCAGCGCAGCCCTCGGGTCTCGGTAGAAAATGGCCGGAACGAAGGTGCTGTCGCTCATATTGGTCCCTCCCTTTCACCACCACGAACCTATCTGCGGTCCCAGAGATGGGCATTGCGGGACATCGATCCCGGCTCGAACGTTGTCCATTCGTAGTCGGCGAGGGCATCCAGCCGGCTGCTGACGGCCGTCATTGTCACGCGCAGGTAAAGCGGCAGGCTCGGCAGGTCCGCAGCCAGGATCTCGCCCATCTGGCGACTGATGTGGCCCTGCTCCGTCCGGTCCAGCGTGCCGTAGAGGCGGTCGATGAGCCGATCAAGCTCCTGATTGGCATAGTTGCTGGCGTTGGTGCCGCCGAAGCGGTTCTGTGGCGTGGATTGCAGTCGCCCGTCGAACGTCGTCCAGATAGC
>JAERMM010000417.1 GCA_016844585.1 Chloroflexota bacterium
CGGCTCAACGCGTCGGGCCGCTTTCGTTGATCACCAGTCCCCGGTTCCAAGCGTGGCTGCGGTCGCGGAACGCTGCACGCTGGAACGTCTATGTGTCGGTCAACGTCCTGACGCCGGCGAAGCGCTCCCGCACCCGCGACGCCGTTCGTGCGGTCCGGCATCTGTTTTTGGAAGCCGATCACGACGCGCCTGTCGTGTTGGCCAAAATCGCCGCTCGACCGGATCTTCCACGTCCGTCGTATGTGCTCCATTCGTCGCCCAATCGCGCACATGTCTTCTGGAGGGTGACTGACTTCACCGTCGACGCGACCGAGACCCTGCAGAGGCAGCTCGCGCGCGAGCTCCAGACGGATCACGCGGCCACTCCTTGTACTCAGACAACCCGGCTCCCGGGGTTTTTCAACCACAAGTATCAGCCTGCACATCTCGTGACTGTCGAGTACCCGACTGATGCTCTCGAACGCGCCCGTCGATATCTGTCGGCTCTTCCTCCTGCGATCGCTGGACAACATGGCGACTTGCACACCTTCCGTGTGTGTTGTCGCCTCGTACGGGGCTTCGCGATGCCTGATGCTGATGCGCTGAGCCTCCTCGCCGAGTGGAATGCCCGCTGTGAACCGCCTTGGTCCGAACGTGAACTCACTGAGAAGGTCCGCCGCGCTAATGCCCGCTGTGAACCGCCTTGGTCCGAACGTGAACTCACTGAGAAGGTCCGCCGCGCTCGTCGATATGGCCGGGAGCCGATCGGTGGATTGCTGGAAGCGCAGCCATGAGAAATCCTCTTTGCGATACGGATCGCCGCGTCCACCGCCGCGATGTTGCGGCTGCCGCGGAAAAGGCAATTGGGTCCGTGTCGAATTCGAGCTTCGTCGACGCGCACGCGCCACACGGCCCGTGCGTTTTACCCCGTTCGCACGCGTCTACATCGACCCGTGCGAACTTAGCCGGCGCCGTCGGCCCCAGGCCCTCGGCGTCATTGGAGGACCCGTATGTCCAACCACACAGGCGACCTCGTGTCCGTGAAGATCATCCCGAACGACAAAGGCAATCCCCCAGGGAAGCTTGCCGATGCGGAGGTGATCTTCGAAGCCGATGCAGGCCCGCTCAGCGGGCTGAAGCTGATCGGCTTCTCAGTCTGGGAACGTCGCGATGGGGGAAGAAACGTGACGTTCCCCGCCCGGCAGTACTCCGTCAACGGGGAACGCCGGAGCTTCGCGCTGCTGCGCCCCTCCAGCGGGGATGTCAGCTCGCAGGAAGCGATTCGGGAGTGCATCCTCGACGCGTACAGCCGCGCCGAGGCTACCTCCTAAACGGTTATCGCAATATGCCCAGGCGGCCGGCTACATCGCCGGCCGCCTGGGGCCGTTCGGTTCGCTCGTTCGAGCGATTGCTCATAGTCCCGGTTGTTGGCAATCAGAGAATGTCGCCTGCGTCTCGCGGTGTAGTGGGCCGCTGAAAGGATTAGCGATGGAAACCGTCACTGCGTTCGTACAACGTCAAGAAGCGTCAATAGCCTCGGTCGCGACCGCGACGCTCGATGCGAATCGGACTCTCGCGGTGACGGCCACCTATCTGCTGTCGGAAGAGGGTCGCAAGGCATCGCTGCTGGCCGGGGGCGACGGGCGGGCCGTACAAGAGCTCGCGGTGGAAGTCCCGACCAACCGACTGCATCTCGTTAGCGTAGATGCAAACGGCGTCGCGCGACTGAAGCTGCGCCCTCGCTATCAGCTAGATGGTGAGCAACGCGTCGTGCGCATTGACTCCGCGCCGACGTACGACGCGCCGCCTGAGGTCGACGACTTGTTCCGCGAGGCGGCGCGGAATCATCAGCTTGAACGCGCGTATCAGACGCAACGCAGCGCAACCAAAAGCAAGCGCCGCGAAGCCGACCAGGAGCGACGAGCGGCAGTCGCGCAGGTCTTCTTGAGCGATCCAACACAACGCGCGATCGCCCACCCTCCGCCGACACCGAAGCGCTGCTACATCACGTCGGAGCACGGCCGAATGCTCTTCGACGCTTCCACAGACTTGGCTCCGGCACGAGAAGTGCCGCTCGAAGCGCACCGTCGATTCCGCGCCGACTTGCGTGCCAGACGCGAACGGAACCAGCAAGAGCGCGGCGCTCAGCTTGCGCTGCATGAGGAAAAGAAGCGCGTAATCGCGGAGTGGATCGCTGCCTTCGGCTCACCGGAACAGCAGTCGCGCTATGCAGCTGGCGTACTTCCGTTGGAAGAGGCGATCGAGGCAATGACCGACCGGGCCTTCGTGGCGTTAGAAGATCGGCCGCGATACGCTCACGACGGAGTCGCGCATCTGCAAGCGTGTCTGCGACGGAGTCCTGAACACGCCGATCTGATCGTCACGCGCGACGATCTCGTTGTGACGAGCGCAAACGCGGAGAAGATGACGGCGGGGCAGTGGGCACTCGTGAACGAGGTACAGAGGCTGATGCCCGAGGCCACAGTGACGCTGCGAGTGCACAAGCTTGCCTGGAAACGTGACCTACAGGTTGCTCTGCCTACGATCTTTGGCGTACTCGTCACGCAACGTGTCGGGCCGTTCACACTACGACGTGAGTACTCGCTGCCTGAACAGTCTTGAATATCTGGAGGTCACGATCGATCCACGGACCCGAGGGGTCGACTGGTCTTAACATTTTTGCTATTGACAGAATGATTCGTGAGATCTAGCTTGTAGCTATCTTCGCTGTGGCCGTCCTGGCCACCCCTCCACGTCGCCCGACGTTGGAGCTGTTTCCACCTCATCGCCCCCAGGGCATGTAGCAAGGAGCACCATATGACCGGGATCAGTGTG
>JAERMM010000164.1 GCA_016844585.1 Chloroflexota bacterium
CCTGTTGGGCCCATATCGAAGTTGTCCGCGAGGATCGGTAACAGAACCTCATAGCTACCGAAGAGCATAGCGGCCGCGTCCGTAGCGAGCAGTACGAGGATGACGCTGCGCGCACGGACAAATGCAAGGCCCTCCAGTACGTCCTTCAGCGGCGAGGCCTGAGAGCGCGCTGGCAGCGGTCCGAGATCAACGAATCCGAGCGCGGCCGCGGTGACGAAATAGGCGACCGTGTCGATCAAGTAGGTGAGCGGCAACCCAACCACAGCGATCAGCACCCCCGCAAGCGACGGGGCCACGATGCGGTCAATCTTCATCACGCTGGAGTTGAGCGCCATCGCGTTCACCACATGATGCCTGGGGACGAGGCTAACGATGACTGCCCTTCGCGCCGGGCCAGCCACCGACATCAACGTCGCGTTGAGGAACGCGACGACGTAGATGTGCCAGACATCCACGAGCCCGGTCGCCGTGAGCAGGGCCAGGACGAGCGTAAAGAAGCCGTTGGCCACCTGCGTGAAGATGATGACCTTCTTGCGACCGACCCGATCCGCGATGACGCCGCCGACCAGTGAGAACAATACGATGGCGACCGCTCGTACCAGTCCGTTGAGCCCAAGATGGATGGCGGATCCGGTCAGCGCGTAAATCTGCCATAAGCTACAGATGGTCTGGAGGTGATTGCCGACGCCAGAGGTGACCGACGACAGAAAGAGAAGACGAAAGGAACGGTGCTGCAGAGCGACGAACGCGCGCCCGAGCCCTCTAGGCTCACTCAAACACCCTCCCTCGCAAGCCCCGTGGACCGCCACGGCAATGGTAGTGCACCGCCGAGCCGACGCCTATTGCCGCGGTGCCATACAATCTCGGCCGCGGAGGCCCGGCCCAGCGGCCCGGCCCCGAGGCCCGAACCGGAGGAAAATGGCAGTGCGCGGATTGGCCGAAATCGTCCTGATGGTCGCCGATGTCCAGCGATCGCTGCACTTCTACCGCGACGTTCTCGGCTTGTCGGTGATCTCGCCGTCCGAGTTGAAGGGGCCAGTGTTCTTGCAGGTGGGCGACGCTATCGACGGTGTACCTCAGCAGATCGTGCTGGTTCCACGCCCGCCGGACGCCCCCGAGCCGGCCATCGACCGTCGGCATCGCTCGCTGCACCATCTGGGGCTCATCGTCTCATCGACCGAGTTCGGTCGGGAGCGCGTCCGGCTCGAGGGTTTGGGAATGCAGCTTCGCACCGGCGAGCACCCGTTCCTTGCAGTCCAGGCAATCTACCTCGACGACCCCGACGGCAACGAGGTGGAGATCGTCGCCGCAAAGTAACCCAAGATTAATCAGAGGAGAACGCACGTGCGAACCCTACGCATCACGGCGTCATTGCTCGCTGTTGCTCTTATGCTTCCGCTCCGCGCCGAGGCCAACGCCGACGACTCCTGGCTCGATGCGCCAATCATGAACTGGAATACATCGGGTATGGCAGTGCCGGTGCCGGAACAAGGTCAGCTCATCCAGAGTGACGCGAGGTGTCCGACGCGCCCGGGAGAGACAACCGAAGACAGCGTCCTATCTGCCGCTGGTTGGCAACTCTACGGCGCGTACCAGGCCGGTTGGGGAGTCAGGGTCATATGGGCGAAATCAGGTACCGATGGCATGTGCCGGCCGGCCGGCTATCAGGGGTTTGTCTTCGTCGACGGGGCTTTGGCGGGCACCATCGCCCCCGCACCAATGGTTGCGCGGTTTGACGGCGCGGCTCAGGACGCACAGCTCATAAGCGCGGACAACGTCAGCGCGCGCTTCCTCCGTTATGCCACGTCGGATCCGCTGTGCTGCCCTTCGCGGCCACAGGCCAGCGTCCAGTACCGAATCGATCGCGCACCCGCCGGCCCGGTTCTGGTTCCGACAAATATCAATCAGCCTCAAAGCTAAGAGGCATCGCACCGTGGGTCTAGCAGTTCGCGGTCCCCTTGCGCCCGCATGCAGGTTTTCTCTACCCTACCCCGAGCCAATCCACGTCTTGGACGGGAGGGAGCATGCCTTGAGCAGGCCACTCGTGGCCCTGGCCTTGGCTGCCCTTCTTTTGGCGCTAGGCATCGGCAATGGCTCCGGTCAGACCGTCTTTCCCGCTCTGGATGGGGAGATAGCCATCGGCGGTATCTGGTCTCTGTCGGGCCCGGCTGCCCCATACGGGGTCGCTCAGATAGCAGGCGCAGAGCTTGCCGTGGAAGAGATCAACGGCGTCCAGCTCCTCGGGCAATCTCACCTCCGCCTCATCTCTGAGAACGACCAATCAACGGCCGAAGGCGCCCAGCGTGCAATGACGAAGCTCGTCGAACAAGATCGCGTGGCCGCGGTGCTTGGCCCAACACTGTCCGATTCGGCGAAGGCGGCGGATCCCATCGCGCAGGCAAACGGGGTCGTGGTGCTGGGTGTTTCGAACACCGCGGACGGGATTGTTGAGATTGGCGATTTCATCTTTCGCAACAGTCTGCCGGAGCGAGCGGTTCAACCCGCGGCGATCCGTATAACAGCAGATCGCCTGGGCTTCCGCCGGGCAGGCATGATCTACGCCGATGACAGCATCTACAGCCTGGACGCGCTGCGTGTCTTTCAGGCCGCCCTCGCTAAACAGGGAATCCTTGTGGTTTCTGTCGAGCCGATCAAGACCGGGGACGAAGATTTTACGGAGCAGATCGCGCACGTGCTGGCAGCGGAGCCGGACGTGATCGTTGTCACGGTGCTTGTCGAAGATGCGGCACGCATTCTTCGCCAGGCGCAACGCCTGGGCGTGCCGGAGAGTGTCCGGATCATCGGAGGAAACAATTTCAATACGCCGGTCCTGATAGAGTTGGCGGGTCCCGCGGCCGAGGGAGCCATCTCAGGTACTGCCTGGCTCAGGGATGCCGAAACCCCTCGCAATCAAGCGTTCGTGGCGGCTTACGCGGCCAGGTACGGGAGTCCGCCGGATCAATTCGCGGCTCAAGCTTACGCAGGGGTATATCTGCTGGCGCACGCAATTCACGACAGCGGATCGCGCGACTCGACCGCCATTCGCGACGCGCTCATGGCCCTCAAAGACGTCGATACGGTACTGGGTGTCTTCTCGTTCCAGCCAAATCGTGAGCCGATTTACGAGCCAATGGTCCAGGTGGTTCGGAACGCGACTTTCACGCGCTTTCAGGAATAGACGTCGGCCAGATACGCGAAAATCATAAGGAGGCAGTGGTTATGTTCAGTAAAACCGGGCCATTCATCCCGTGCAAGCGTCTGGCGCTCCTGCTCGTAGCGCTGACCATTCTTGGCCTATTCACGCCAGCAAGCGCACAACCCCAACCAACGGAGATCGTGTTCGGAGCTCTGCTCGATCTGACCGGGGACTGGTCTGCACTGGGAATCTCGAGCAAAGCTGTCCTCGAGATCGCCACAAAGGAGATCAACCAGGAGCTCGCAAGCAGTGGCTGGACAGCACAATCGCTCAGGAGAAGCTGCGGTCGCTCGCGTCTCAGGGCGTTCGAATCGTCATCGGCCCCCAGGCAAGCTCTGAGGTTCGGGCCCTCAAACCCATCGCAGACGCCTACGGAATCATCCTGATCAGTCAGGGGAGTACCGCGGGGTCTCTCGCGATTCCCGGGGACAACGTCTTCCGTTTCGTACCCGATGACCGGGTGGAAACTGAGGCCCTGGCGCCGCTGATCTGGGAAGACGGCATTCGCACGCTGGTCACCATCGGCCGGGATGACATCGGCAACGAAGGTCTACAGATCGCAATGAAGCGAAACTTCGAGGGCAAGGGTGGACGCGTGATCGACGGTCCACGGTATTCCGCGACTGCAACCGACTATGGACCGTCCGTGCAAACGCTGAGTGCCAGGGCGAAGGCTGCCGTTGAGCAGAACGATCCGAAGGCGGTTGGAATTTACCTCACCGCCTTTAGCGAAGTTGTGGACCTTTTCCATGCCGCGCAGAGCGATCCCCTGCTCGGTTCGCTCCGCTGGTACGGAAGCGACGGCGTCGCGGAGCTTCCAGCGCTGGTGAAGGACCCGCGCTCTGCCGCGTTCGCCGCCAAAGTCGGGTATCCGAACCCAAACGTCGGTCTCGATCAATCTCGACGGGCCCGCTGGCAGCCTCTCTCTGATCAGGTTAAGGAGATCACGGGGTCTGCCCCCGACGCATTTGGCCTCGCCGCGTACGACGCTTTCCGTGTTGCGACTCAAGCCTACCTGGCAACGGGCGGAACGAATCAGACTGCCTGGCTACGCGAGGCTATAACTCAGGCGGCGAATGGATACGATGGCCTGTCAGGTGAGATGGTCCTCAATGACGCGGGCGACCGCAAGTCTGGCGATTTCGCCTTCTGGGCAATCCGCGAAGTCAACGGTATCCTCCAGTGGACGATCGTCGCCCAATATCGCGCGGATCCGTCGGGCGGTGGGTCGATTGTTCGTGCCGAGTCGTTCCATGAGGCGCTCGCACGGAACGAGGCCGCAACGGCGACTCTCGAGTAGCGAAGCCCTCCCGGCGGCCTGCTGGCCGACGAGAGGCAAGGGGCGAGGGGCATGTGCGGGCGGCGCTGACCATGTGGAAATACCCACGGATGATTGGGCTGCTCTTCTGGCTGGCGATCGCCTTCGGGGCGCTTCTGCTTTGAGCGACGCTCCGACGATCGGCCCTGATGAGATCCGTCTAATCCTGAATCTGCAGCCCCACCCGACCGAAGGCGGATTCTTCACCGAGACATTTCGATCGGCCGAGATAATACCAGGAGACTTGCTGCCGCTGCGCTTCACGGGCGAACGAGCCTTCTCCACGTCCATCTACTACCTGCTGACTCAGGGAAACGTTTCCCCTATTCATCGAGTCGCAGCGGACGAGGTCTTCCATTTCTATCTGGGGGATCCCGTCGAGATGCTTCAGTTGGCGCCCGACGGCTCGGCGGCCCACGTCGTCACTCTGGGAACCGACCTGGCGCGCAGTATGCGACCGCAAGTGCTCGTTCCGCACGGTACCTGGGAGGGATCGCGACTGGTCCCCGGCGGACACTTCGCACTGCTCGGGGTTACGGTGGCCCCGGGGTTCGACTATGCAGACTTCGAGCTTGGCGACCGCGCAGCCCTCGCGGAAGCGTATCCGGCCTATCGAGGACTGATCGCCAGCCTGACCCAGGAATGAGGCCTTACTGCGCGATGGCGTTATTCGACCTGATTTAGGGCTCCTGGGCCTTCACGGGTTCGGATGACGGCTCGGCCGGCGCGGCTGGAATCTCTGCTGCGTGCCCGTTCGACTTGGCAGCTCCGTTGGTGTGAGCCGCGCCGTTCGACTTGGCGGCAGCTCCGTTGGCGTGAGCCGCGCCGTTCGCGTATGCAGGGCCAGTGACGTGGCCGTTTCCATTCGCTTGGCCGTTGCCATTCGCATACTGACGCCGATTGGCCGCGGCGATCTCCATCGGGGACCAGGACCCGCCAGCGCCGGCCATCACGGGCACGAGCTCAGGCGCCGCGACACGGCGACGCGACAGCAGGTTCTGCAGATCGTCCAGGAGCGTATACACGGCGGGGATCACCACCACAGCCAGAATGGTCGACGTGATGATTGCGCCGATGACCACGACGGCCATGGGGGCGCGGGACTCAGCGCCGGCCTCGGTCTTCATGGCCAGCGGCATCATCCCGCCAACCATCGTTGCAGACGTCATGAGGATCGGGCGCAGCCTTGCGCGCACGGACGCGGCCAGCGCTGCCGTGCGCTCCATACCGGCCTCACGCTGCTGGTTCGCGTAGTCGACCAGCAAAATGCCGTTCTTCGCCACAAGCCCAAATCCCATGATGAGCCCGATCAGCGAGAAGATGTTGATTGTGTTGCCGGTAATTGCCAGACCGAATATCGAGCCGACGAGGCCCAGCGGAACGGCCAGCATCAGCACCAGCGGGTAGAAGAAAGAGCCGTACAGCGCTACGAGCAGCATGTACTCGAGGATCAGCGCCAGACCAATGGCTTGAGCGAGGGCGGCCAGCGCGTTATTCAGTTGGTTAACCGACCCGCTCTGAGTAACCACGTAGCCCGGCGGAAGCGGGACCGTGTTGACCGCTGCCTTGAGGTCCGTCGCCACGTCGCCCAACGCGCGACCGCTGACGTTGCCGGAAACCGAGATGGTGCGGTTGCGGTCCACCCGCTGGATCTGAACCGGGCCGGACGCATAGGTCAGGGTGGCAACCTGGCCGAGTGTTACGACCGGGGTTCCCGCGGCCTGTCCGCCAGCCGCGGTGGCTCCACCCCGGACTGGGATCGACATCAGTGCGCTCAAGTTCTGGCGGTCCACGTCACTGGCGATGAGGGTAATGTCCAACTGGGGCTTACCATCTGGCCGCAGCACACTGACGACTCGACCTCCGAGTGTGATGCGGAGCGCATCCATCACCTGCTGACCGGTCACACCAACCTGTGCCATGCGTGCGCCGTCGAGCGCGAGGCGCAGCTCCGGGTTGCCCTCCGGCGTGCTGTTCTGCAGGTCGGTCAGCCCTGCAACCCCGCTGGCGGCGGACTGAATCTGTCCGGCGACCTCTTTGACCACGTCGAGGTCCGGGCCGCTCACGTTGATGCTGATGCCACTTCCGGCGCCTCCGCCGAGGGGACTGGGTACAGATGTCCGGACGATGGTCCCCGGAATTTGGCGCCCGTACTGACGTACGTCGTTCATGATTTCGATGATCGGCCGCTGGCGCTCCTCCTTGCTCACCAGCTGCACGGCGATGTTGGCCCGCCCTCCTCCATCGCCCACGCCCGAGCCTGACCCGGAAACGGAGGCGAAGACGCCGCGAACCTCTTCAATGCCGGAAAGGTACGCTTCCATCTGACGGGCTCCGCGGTCCATCCCTTCCAATGAAGTACAGGGCGGCGTGCTCATGTTCACGTTGAAGTTCCCGTCATCTTCAGCCGGGACGTACTCTGTCCCAATGACGCGAAATTGGATGAGCGCGTAGCTCGCACCGACAAGCATCAGACAGACGGCGACGATCGCCCAGCGGCCCCGAACTGCCACCGGCACCAGCCGCTCCGCGAATGCCGCGACGCGGTCGAAGCGGGCATCCCACCAGCGCCCGAACGTCCCCAACAGTCCAGTGTCATGCTCTTCATGCCTCATCCAACGCGAGGCCAGCATGGGTGTCAGCGTGAAAGACACGAGCAGCGAAAGGATCGTTGCTCCCACGACCGTGAGGCCGTACTGGCGGAAGAGCTGGCCCACGGCGCCCGACATGAAGGCAATCGGCACGTACACCACGATGTCCGCCAAAGCGATGGCGATGGTGGCCATCCCGATCTCCGCGCGACCGCTTATGGCAGCATCCCGCGGCGATTTCCCCTGTTGTAAGTGCCGGTGGATGTTCTCGATGACGACGATCGAGCTGTCAACCAGGATGCCGACCATGAGTGCGAGCGCCATCAACGTCATCAGGTTGATCGTGAAGCCCAGCGCGTACATGATGAGGAAGCTACTGATCATGCTGGTCGGGATGGAAAGCAGAATGATCAATGCATTGCGCCATGAGTGCAGGAAGAGGAGCGTAATGCCTCCAACCAGCAACACAGCCAGGATCAAGTCCTTCTGCACCGCGTTGAGCGAGCCTCGGGTGTAGGTCGAGGAATCGTTACGAATGTAGACATGTGCGCCCTCGGGCAACGAGCGCTGGAACTTGTCCAGCACGGCCCGAACGTTGTCCGCTACCTGCAGGGCGTTGGTCGAGGAGTCCTTCACGATGGAGAGGCCAACCGCTTCCTCGCCAACAGGCCGAGCCTCGGTGCCCGGCTCCAGCACGTTCAGGCGCTGGACCTGCAGCACGTCCTTGTAGCCTTCGGAAACGGTGGCGACGTCGCGCAGCAGGAGGGAGCCAGCCGGGGTTTGTGCAACGATGAGGTTGCGCAGTGCCTCTGGAGTCTCGAAGCGGCCAACCGCGCGAATGCTCAGCGTCTGCGATCCCTGACTGTTTGCCCCGACCGTTGATGCGACGTTCGCGGCCGCGAGCGACGTTGATATCTGGGAGACAGACAGGTTGTAGGCAGCCAATTTCGCGTAGTCAACCTTGACCTGGATCTCTCGCTGCAGACCACCCGTGACGTTGACGATCGCCACACCGAGGACTGACTGGAGTTGGGGGGCGAGAAGAGTCGTAGCGACGTCGTACAGCTCATCCAGCGGCGCTCCTGTGAGCGCGATGTTCATGATTGGCTGGCTGTTCGGGTCCGCCTTGCGGACGCTTGGTATGCCGGTGTCCACGGGAAGGCGATTGCGGATTGCGGACAGCCGACGGTCTATGTCGAGCGCCGCCAGGTTGGCGTCCGCGTCGGGTACGAACTGGATGCGGACGTTGGAGAAGCCCTCCGAGGAGGTCGACGAGATCGACTCGATTCCCGCCACACCAGACACGGCGTCCTCAATGGGCTTGGTAACGAGCTGCTCGACGTCCTGCGCCGAGGCCTGCGGGTAAGTGACGTTCACGAAGACCACGGGGAAGTTGAGCGGAGGGAGTCGGTCAACCTTCATGTAGGTGTAGGCCACGCCTCCCATGAGGACGGCCGCGAGGATCCCCATGAGTACGGTGAGCGGACGATGGACCGACAGCCTGGTCAAACCCATTGAGATCCCCCTGTGGCCGCTGTGATTCGGTTGTGATCGGGATGCCAGATTCCTGGATTCAACAGCATTAGCTGCCCGCGCCTGGGCCCCTTGCAGCGCCCTGGCCCTGAGCCTGCCCCCTGCCTCCAGGAGCCTGGACGGACTGCCCATCTCTGACCGTGTTCTGTCCGACGACGATGATCGCTTCTTCCGCCGAAACGCCGCTTACTATGGAGACGTTCTTATCGTCAGTCAAGCCCGTCTCGACACGGCGCAGCTGGGCTTTCCCATCTACCACAACGTATACGCCCGGCGCCCCGCCCTGCTGAATGACTGCCTCGCGTGGTACCAGAACCGCGTCATTCACCTGAGACGCCGTGACCTGAACCTGCGTGAACATCCCCGGCAGCAAGCTTCCCCCGGCGTCAGTGGGCTTGATCGTGACGTCGAACGTGTGTGATCTGACGTCGCCGACCGGCGCGATGTTCGACACAATTCCGCTGAAGAGCGTCGATGGAAAGGCCGGGGACGTCAACTGCACCGCCTGGCCACGGATCAGGGAGCCGGCGCGGGCCTCCTCCACCGTGATGTGAACCTCGACATCAGGACTCACCAGCGTCAACATGGGGGCTGCCTGCGAGGAGAATGCACCTGGCGCCAGCAGCTTCGCGCTGACCACGCCGTTGAACGGGGCCAGAATGTACATCTGGTCCAGGCTCGACTGAGCAACGTCGACCGCCGCGTTTGCCTGTGCAACCGCCGCGATTGCACCCTCCAGATCGGCCGTCGTGTACGGGTTGGCACGCCCGTCGAGCTGCGCTTGCATCTGCGCAACGACTTGCTGTTGCTGCTGCAAATCGGACGCGGTCGCCGGACTGAGGGATTTCTCGTACTGCTGACGTGCTTGCTCGACCGCGGCGCGCTGAGCGCGGATGTCCTGCTCTGTGTTGGGAGTGATCGCTAGAGCAAGCTTTTGCTCAGCGTCGCGCACCGCCGCCTCCGCGGCTTGGATGTCTTCGACGTTCGAGCCACCCAGGACCTGGTCAAGTTTCGACTGATCAGACTTCAGTCGCTCTTGCGCCAACTGCGAGCGTTGAGCATCGACGCCGCTTAGCTGCAATGCCGCAAGTTTCGCCTGGTCGGCATCGAGCTTGTTGCGAGCCGCGTCCAGCGTCGCCTGCGCCTGAGCCTGCTTGGACTCGAGAGTGATCGCCTTCGTGGACTCCAGCTTTGCTCGCGCGCTCCTCAGAGTGGCCTCGGCGGTCTGAACCTGGGACTGCACCGTCGCGGCGCTCTGAGCTGACCCTCCAGCTTTGAGCTGAGTAAGGGCCGCTTGCTGGCTCTGGAGGTCGTCCTGTGCAGATGCGATCGCCTGATTCGCCGCTACGAGCGCGGAATCGCAGGCCGTCTGATTGGAAGCTGAAGCCGTGGCTGTTGCTCTGAAGCACGGGCTGCTGCTGCCTACACCCTGCAGCAGAGTCGTCAAACTCGACTGGGCCGCGCTGAGAGTTGACTGTGACTTACTCAAGGCGGCCTCTGCCTGGGAAAGCGACAGATCGGACGGCGCTCTCGCCTGCGCCTGCGCCGCCCGCGCATTATTCGCCGCCGCGACGGCCGCGTCATACGCGCTCTGAGCCGCCTGAAGGTCTGATTGGTACTGGCTCGCAAGGTTCGACAACGCTGCGTCCGCGGAAACGAGCGCGGCTCTATCGCTCTCCACGGCTGCTTGCGCAGCTTGAACGTCCGCGGGGCTTGTGTTTCCAATGTTTGCAAGCGCGAGATCGGCCGACGTAACGGCCGCCCGATCGCTATCCACGGCGCTCTGTGCCGCCTGCACGACATCGGGGTTTGGTCCACGCTGCAGCAGTGCAAGTCTGGCACGAGCACCATCCAGGGTGGCCTGCGCCGATGCGATCGACTCGGGACGGCCACCAGCCAACATCAAATCCAGCCTGGCCTGCGCAGCGTCCAGTCCAGACTGCGCGGACTGGACGTCTTCGATGCGCCCGGTCTGCAATCCGTCAAGCCTCGATCGCGCCTGCTCGAGTTGTGCGCGCGCAGCGGCCACGTCTTCCGGCCTCGCGCCGGCGCGAATCGCCGCCAACCTGGCCAAAGCTACGTCGCGCGCGCCGAGCGCCAGCCGCAATTGGTCGGGAAGTATGCCGGCATCGAGAATGGCCAGCACGTCGCCCCGCTGAACGGACTGGCCGACCTCGACTGGGATTTCTTTCACGATACCGTTGGCTCGAGGCACAACGTTCACTTGCTGACTTGCCTGGACCGCGCCGGCATAGCTCAACAGGGCGCTGATCGTGCCCGTCCGAGCCGGCGCTGTCTGAACCACCGCCGCGGGTCCGCCCGTGGCCGCTCGCGGCTGGGCTGCAGGGCCCTGAGTCATAGGAAGAACAATCGTCCTGAGAGCGATGCCCGTGGCGGCTGCGACTATGACGATTCCGCCGGCAATGAAGAGTCGAGGTCCAAAGAGATTGCGAGGGAAAGCGAGCAAAGGGCTTACCTCCGAGGCGAATCAGGCCAAAACGGCGTCCGGCCTCGCGAAGCTGACCGGGATCGAGCTAACCCGGAAAGGAATCATCGGCGCCCGATGGCACGGATCCTCGCCGGCAACGCCTATTTCCATAAGAACCTAGGGTACGGGGTGGCCCCCCTCGTGGTCAATAGACATCGCTCCCCGCGGTGAATGGTTAACAAAAGCTTTACAAATCCATATTAGATGCACCGGGGGCGTGCATGATGACCCGAACGCGCTGAACCCTGCGACCGACGGTCGCTTCGACGCGGATCGTGCAGCGGTCAAGGTTTACGATGTCCCCCGTTGACGGCACCTTCCCTAGATGATCGTACACGAGCCCGCCCACCGTGTCGTATCTGGCGTCATCAAGCTCCAGTGGCAGAGCCTCATTCAGATCGTGGATGCTCACCCTTCCGTCGAGAATCGCCTCGCGATCTGACACGATCTGGATGCGATCCTCCTCCACGTCATATTCGTCGCGGATCTCGCCCACGATCTCTTCCAGCAGATCCTCGATGGTCACAACGCCCGCGGTTCCACCGTATTCGTCGGCCACGAGCGCCATCTGGATGTGGAGCGACTGGAACTCATGCAGGAGCTCGTCGATCTTCTTCGTCTCGGGCACAAAGTGGACAGGGCGAACCAGGTTGGCGACAGTTTCATCGTCGCGTCCCGCCTTGAGCGCCTCAGTGACCGCCCGTATGTGGAGCAGCCCCACCACGTTGTCGAGGTCGCGATCGTAAACCGGGACGCGAGAGTGGCCGCTGTTCACCAAAACGTCCGCTGTGGCAGCGACCGTCGTCGATGCCTCCACCGCGACTACGTCTACCCGCGGGACCATGATCTCTCTCACTTCTCGATCGCTCATCTCGAAGATAGATGCGATCATGTCGCGCTCCTCTTCTTCCAATGCCTCGGTCTCCTCGACAGCATCGACCAGAACCCGTAGGTCCTCCTCGCTGGCACTGGCCCGGTCGGAGAGCGACGTCCTGAAGAAGGCTCGCAGAACGAAGCGTCCCGCGACCTCCGCCGGAAATGCGAGCGGAAACGCAAGCCGCCCGAGAAGCTCCATCGGCCCATAAAGCGCGCCCGCCACGCCTTCAGCTCGCGCCGAGGCAATGGTTCGCGCCATGACCTGAGCCATCAGCACCAGCGCGCCCGCGATGAGAATCGGCAACAGGACGGCAGGGAGATCAAGGCGCAGCAGCCCAAGGACAGCAGTGATGGCTACCGTCGCACCCGCCACGGCAACCATATAGAGGAACGACATGCCGGACAGAAATAGACCGGGCCGATGAACCACCTCGGCAACCGCTTGCGAACGCGTGGCGCCATGCTGCATCAGGTGACGCAGGCGAGCCGCGTTCAGATAAGCGAATGCCGTCTGGGCCGCGGATGCGATCCCAACGAGCACCAGACACGCAAGAAAGCTCCCGAGGGACAGGGCGATCGAGTTATCCAAGGGTGCTCGGTCTAGTCAAACAGTTCGCTGACCGATCGGTTCTCGTGAATCCTCCGGATTGACTCAGCAATAAGCGGCGCAACGCTTACAATTCGCACCTTATGGTCGCCCGCGTTCGCTGGTAGCGGAACGGTATCCGTTATGACGAGCTCGCTTAAGTCAGAATCGGCCAGGATGCCGAGAGCCGTGCTAGCGAACACGCCGTGCGTAGCGCACGCGCGCACTTCGACCGCGCCACGCATCTTCAGGACGTGGGCGGCTTCCGCGATGGTGCCACCGGTGGAGATTAGATCGTCGACGATGATGGCGACTTTGCCACGGACATCCCCAACCATCTCCAGCACCTCGGCCACGTCCGGTCGCGGCCGCTGTTTGGCGATGATCGCGAGCGGCGCGCCCAAACGCTGACGGAAGTCATTGGCGCGACCCACGCCTCCAGCGTCGGGCGATACGACGACGATGTCATCACGATCGAGCTGACGGAAGTGTTGGACGAGGATTGGCGCTGCCCGAAGGTGGTCCACCGGGATGTCGAAGAATCCTTCGATGGCGGGGGCGTGCAGGTCGATCGTAAGGATGCGATGGGCGCCAGACGTCGTGAGCATGTTGGCGACGAGCTTGGCCGAGATCGGCTCGCGGCCTGCCATCTTCTTCTCTTGCTTCGCGTAGGCGAAGTACGGAATCACCGCCGTGATGCGTCGCGCGGACGCCCGACGCAGTGCGTCGATCATCAGGAGAAGCTCCACGATGTGGTGATCGACCGGAATCGAAAGCGACTGCAGAATGAAAACGTCTGAGCCGCGCACGTTCTCCTCGATCTTGATCCGCGTCTCCTCATTGGCGAACACGCCGACCAGCGCCTGGCCGACCTTCATGCCAAGGCAGTGCGCGACATCCTGCGCCAAGGGCAGGTTTGAGCTCCCGCTGAAGAGCTGGAGGATTCCCTCATCCATCGCCATTGGGTGCATCCTCATTCGGTGGTGTGCTTCCTATCGTGCCTTCGCTGGTGGCCTTAGCCAGGCTCCGGGCGGGGATCCCGACTACTCGGTCATTTGCCGCTACGTCTCTCGTGACGACGGAGCCGGCGCCGGTCATGGCCCTTTCGCCGATTGAAACCGGCGCGATCAGCATGGTATCGCTTCCGATGAATGCGCCCGCCCCGATTACCGTTCGGTGCTTTTCGAAACCGTCGAAGTTGCAGGTAACAGCCCCGGCGCCTATGTTGACGTCGGGTCCGACGTCAGCGTCCCCCAGGTAGCTGAAGTGGTGCATCTGCGTTCCAGCGCCGACGTGGCTATTTTTCACCTCAGCGAAGCTGCCTACAGCCACCCCATCCTCCAGTGTTGTGCCTGGCCGCACACGCGCGTAAGGGCCTATTTGCACGTGCTCGCCGATCGTTGCGCCCTCGACGACCGACCACCATATGTGCGACCTGCGGCCTACTCGCGCATCGATGAGGTGCGTACTGGGGCCAATTATGCTGCCTTCCTGAACAAGCGTTGTCCCGCGAAGGTAACAGCCCGGCTCGATGACGACGTCCCGCCCACCAACGACACCCCATGATCCATCAAGGCATTGTTGACACGGATTCGGAGCGCGGCCTCTGCCAAGGCGAGCTGGCGGCGCGTGTTTACGCCCATGATCTCCCACGGGTCGTCCGCCTCGATCGCCCGCACTTCTCGTCCCTCCGACGCGGCCATTGCGATCAGGGCGGTCAGGTAGATCTCGCCGATGGGCGAAGGCTCAATTGTTGGCAGCTCGGCGCGAAGCCAGGCCGCGTCGAAGGCGAAGACCATCCCGTTGACCAGACGTAACGCCAGCTCCTTGGCTGATGCATCTGCCTCCTCGACGATTCGAAGGACGCGACCTGGCCCGTCGCCCAGGATCAGGCGGCCGTAGCCCGTTGGGTCCTCAATCGATGCGGCAGCGAGGGCAACGGTCGCGGGCGGAACACAGGTCGCAACCGCGCGAATCGTGTCGGCCGAGACCAGTGGCGTATCGCCACCTACAACGATGACGCGCTGGGCTCGCTCGCTAATCGCCCGGAGGCCGACGCGAACCGCATCCCCTGTTCCACCGGGTGAAGCCTGGATCGCAAGAATCGCGTCATCTGGCAAGTACTGGCTCATCAGCTCGCTATCGGAGGATGCGACCACGACGATGTCGGTTATGCCCGCCGACCGAACCGCGCGAACCACGCGTGCAACCATGGGCTGGCCGCCAACTGGGTGGAGCACTTTGGGTAAGTCCGACTGCATGCGGAGGCCGCGACCGGCGGCGAGGACGATAGCGCTAGACGGCGGTTCGGATGGCTCTGGAGCTGCATCCGTGTTCGAAGGCGTGTGGCCCTCCGAAGCGTGGAGTCTACCCACGCAACCGTTAATCGAGGCGGGGCGGCCCGGTTGGTGGCTGCGGAGCCAGGATTCGAACCTGGGACAGAGGATCCAAAGTCCCCTGTGATACCGCTTCACCACTCCGCAAAGGGCCTAGGCCAATGATGGTACCGAAGCGGCATACGTGTGTCAACGCAACCCGGAGTCCCTTGTTGTACGATGGGGCAGCCGCGATCCGGGCGCCGACGGCTCCCGATCACGTCGGCAGCACGACTGGAGGGCTTATGGCGGCGGAACGCGTGCTTCGGTTCGGCATCGCGGGCGTGGGAGTAGGCGCGAGCAACCTGCTCGGCGGCTTCAAGCGAAATCCACGAGTCAAGGTTACGGCGGCGGCCGACCTTCGAACAGATGCCGTCGAGGCCTTCGGCCGGGAGTTCGGCTGCGAAACCTACGGCTCCGTGGAAGCCATGTGCAAGAGCCCGAACGTTGACGCCGTCTGGGTTTCGACACCGAACCAGTTCCATGCTGAGCACGCGATCCTGGCCGCCGAGCATGGCAAACACGTAACGGTTTCGAAGCCTATGGCGATCACGCTCGAAGAATGCGAGGCGATGAACCAGGCGGCCGAGCGCAATGGCGTGAAGCTGCTCTCCGGGCATACGCAGGCGATGCTTGCGCCCATTCGAAAGATGGCGGAGCTGGTGCACAGCGGCGACTACGGCCGCCTGGGGATGGTGCACTCCTGGAACTACACCGACTGGATGTATCGACCGCGCATGCCCTACGAGCTTGACGTCAGCAAGGGCGGTGGCGTCGTCTTCCGCCAGTCCCCGCACCACATAGATATCGTGCGCCTCATCGGCGGTGGACTCGTCAGGAGCGTACGCGCGATGACGCTCGAGCTAGACACCAAGCGACCGGCGCCGGGGGCGTTCGTGGCCTACCTGCAGTTCGAGGATGGAACTCCGGCCACGATCGTCTACTCAGGCTACGGCCACTTCGGCTCGCACGAGATCACGTTTGAGAGCTCGTATCGGCCGCCCATGATGCCGAGGGACGCGACGCCTGAGCAGGAGGCCGCACTCAAGGAGGCGCGCCGATACACGGGATCGGGCCCCAGTGAGACGCGCCCCGAAGAGGAGCCACCCTGGCACTCGGCGTTCGGATTGACGTTGGTCACGTGCGAGCGCGCCGACATCAGGCAGTCGCCCCACGGGCTATGGGTCTACGACGACGCCGGGAAGCGCGAGATCGAGGTTCCCAAAGCGGAGTCTCGAGGCGAGCCGGAGTTTGACGAGATGTATCAGGCGGTCGTGCGTGATCGCCCAGTGGTTCACAGCGGACGGTGGGGCCAGGCCACACATGAGGTATCGCTCGCCATCATGGAGTCAGCCCGAACCGGACGGGAGATCATGATGTCCCACCAGGTTAGCTTGCCAGAAGGGGCTGTGTAGGAGCTAGCCCTTCCACTCATAGCTGAGCTGATCGATGGGCGGCGCGAAGCCATTTTCGCCACGCCGCACCATCCTGGGCGCATCCTCATCTCGCACGCGCGGGCAGTACAGCTCCCACAAGTTGCCGGTCGGATCTCGGAAGTACATGAGACCCGTGTAGCCATTGCGAGTCCAGATCGGGTGAGTCGGCACTCCTGCCTCTTCGAGCCGCGCCTTGAGCGGCCAGAGGTTGTCGGCTTCCACGCGGAAAGCGATATGTGGGAACTCGGCGTCCGCCGCGGTCCAACCGCCACTCTGCTTCGAAAATCCAATGATCATGCCGTTGACAGTAACCTCGGCGAAACCGCCCAGGTCCTGGAACGGCTCGGCGCCAAGCACGTCGATGAAAAAGCGGAGCGATTGCTGGACGTCCTTCACTGGAACACTTACGTGGTGTACGGCGGATGGAACGGCCCGGGAGTTGGCTCAACTCTGCGACTCTGTCGTGGTCGGGCTTGCCATTTCGCTGCCTCCTCGGAGCTCATCGAGCGACGCCGTGCGGCCGGCGGACCCGCTGGCGCACTTTCGCGGATAGTCTACGCACGGCCAGAGGAAGTGTCAATCACC
>JAERMM010000165.1:0-1149 GCA_016844585.1 Chloroflexota bacterium
GTTGCCTGTAGCAGGTTGCCAGCACCACTGGCTTTGGCTCGCCGACTAGATCGGCGGATCATGGCGCCCAGCGGCTCAAGCGCAGCCCCTCAACTGGAATGAGCGTCTCGTGCACCGGGTCCACCGCGAGGAGAAAGACTTCGAGCGTGACGGCGCCCAGGAGGACTGGCTCGCCGGGCTCGGCGAAGATGACAGGCGTGGTGCCTTGCATTCCCGCGAGGCGGACGAGTACGTCGCCGACGTCGTTCTCCACGACCTGACCGTTAGCAACCCGGAACCTGGCACGGCGGGTTGGCTGTATCCCGAGGCGTTGCAGCAGTTCTCTGGGGGCGGCTGTAAGGGTAGATCCCGTATCCACTACGGCCTCTACCTCTTCGAAGTGAGCCCCCGCGAGATCGCCGACGTGCAGGCGAATGCTGAACGTGGTCATGCTGTTTCTACCTGTACCCTACCCACCGCTCATGTCGCCGGGCCATCGATGGCCACCGCGACCATCCTAGTACGACTAACAGCGCACATTGTAATTGACGGTTGCGCCATCTGCGTTATCGGTCCTTGACCCCAGGTTTGGCTCGCGAAGCGGCGTCATGTTTCGTTCGCAGCGGCCAGCGCACGTTCGAGAAGATCGTCGATCTCGAGATCAGCGGCCCATTGCGCGAGGTACGGCCCGTTCAGACGCGATGCCTGCACTTTGAGCACTCCAAGGACGTCACTCCATTGCCGCTCCGATGTCTCGCCTCCCTGGCGGTACCACAGAAGCTTGCGCAGGACAAGGTCTTCGGGCGACTTGAGCAGAAACGTGCGCGCGCCCTCTGACATGTCGAGCCGGTGCGGTTCCGCGCGCCTCATCTCCTGCTCGTCGAAAGGGCTCCGCTCGGGCACGAAGATGTCGACCTTCACCATCGTGGCGAGGTGAATGAGGTTGAATGACCGCTTCAGGGAAATAGCTTCAAGGATCGCCTCGCGATTCAGATAGTAGTCGGCCTCAAGCCGCCTTACGAGCTCGTCGACGTGGGTGGCGCGGAGGTCGGCCACGACATCCACGTCAGCCGTCGATCGGGCAGACCCATAGGCCGAGCTGGCAACGGAACCACCGATATGGTAGAGCACGTGGAGGTATTCCAGCACCTCCACGACTGGTGTGATGGC
>JAERMM010000165.1:1176-11183 GCA_016844585.1 Chloroflexota bacterium
CTCCACGACTGGTGTGATGGCCAGGACAGCGTCTAAAGGGTTCGGAGTCAAGGCTGGCGCTGTCGCCGACGTGCTTCCAGATCGCGGCGAAGATCGCCGGCGAGCGCCCGCCCGTAAACCGCTGCCGCGAAACGCACGGCCAGATCATCGTGGTCCGACTCCGGATTCGCTTCCGCGATGGCACGCCACGCAAGCTGCATGGTCATGCGACTCAGGGAGAAGCCAAGCGAGGCACGCTGAGCAACGGTGGCCTTGCGAAACAATTCGAGTTGCGCTCGATCGGAGTCTGGAGCTGTATCAGACGAACGCATTCGCACGTGCTCCTGGCCACGGACAGGCTCCCGCAAGCCTACCTGTATCTCACCGGCAGGCTCATCTCCCCGATACCATCGATCGCGACTTTGACGGTCTGGCCATCCTTGAGCGCGCCCGAGGGGCCGCCGTTTCCTGTGGTGAATAGGTCACCGGGGAGCAGCGCCATCCGGCCAGAGGTGAACTCGATCAGCTCGGGGATCGGGAAGATCATGTCGTCCGTGCAGTAGTCCTGGACCAGTTCGCCATCGATCCACACGTGGACGCCGAGATTTTGCGGGTCGGCGATCTCGTCGGCGGTCACGATGCACGGCCCGGCTGGCGCGAACGTGTCCCACGATTTGCGGGTCGAGCGACCGTCTGAGTTCTTGAACGTCAGGTCGAGCATCGCGGTGTAGCCAAAGATGTATGGCATAGCATCGGCGGCGGAAACGTCGCTCGCGGTCTTCCCGATGACCAGGCACAACTCGCCCTCGTAGTTCACGACGCCTTCTCGCGGGATGCGGATCGCGTCGGATGGGCCGACGATAGCGCTCGGCGCCTTCAGGAACCAACCCGACGCTTTGATCGTGTACTTGTCGACGTCCGGGTAGGACTGACGGTGCACGTTGTAGTTGACCGGGGCGCCGACCACCTTGTCCGGACGGGTAAGGGGTGGGAGGTAGCGCTCCACCTTCGCGGGGGACAGCCGATGCGCCGACAGATCGTCTGCCAGACGATCTCGAACCTGATCGAACCCCTCCACGAGCCGGACCATACGGATCGGGCCCCACTGCGCCTCGCCATTGGGAAGATAGCCGGTAATGTCATAGACGCTGTCGTCCTCGGCGACGCCCAGCCGATAGTCGTTGAACTGAACCAGCTTCAAGCGTTGGCTCCCTTGCCGCCATTCGCGCGTCGGTAATGCGCGTAGACACCGTCGAAAAACTGCGCCATCAGGTCAACCGTCTTGAACGCGGTGCCTTCGAGCGTATAGCCCGGCCGCGTTCTGATGCGGCTTCAGGTCGGCCTCCTCGTGAAGCGTGAAGTACATGGCGCGGGCTGACTCGTAGCCCATCTTTGCCATGCCCTCGCGGAACTGCTGCGCCCAGTAGCCGACGTACTCCTCGGTGAACGAACAGGCGTAGAACTCGGTGGGCGTCCCGTCGTAGAGGATGCCACGGAACCAGTCGAGGTAGGCCTGGCAGGGCGCGATCATCTCGTAGTCAAGCATCTGCTGCTGTGTGAGCCCGAAGATCTCGCCCTGTTTCCAGACGATCAACAAGTGCCCTGGTGGCGCCGGGTTCATCAGCTCGTCGGCAATCTTCTCCGTCAGTGGCGCCAGAAGATCGATGTTGCGCTTGAAGAATGCAACGTGCCGCTGCAGGGTAGCCGAGTAGATCGTATTGATCTCGAAAACGTAGGCGTGCCAGTTCAGCCAGAAGAGCTGGATCAGGTCCTTTGGCAGCGTTCCGACAGAGCAGTCGCGCATGAACTCTGATCCGCCGACGCGCTCTTTTGCATACGCGATCACGCGTGCGCCGAGGTCGTCAACGTAGGCCGCCGCCTCTGCCGGAGAAAGGCGCTGACCCGGCGCGATCGTAACTGTCGCCATATCGCCTCCCAGAGCTCTGTCCTCACCAGCACAAAACCGCCACGCGTTCAGGCCCGTTCATTCTATACGGAGCGCGTTTGGGGCCGGGTCGGCGCTCTCGTCGCCTATAATCTGGCACTCGCGGCCCCGGTAAGGAGCACGTGCATGCCTATCCGAGGCAACCCGGGCCTAACCCGTCGGGCCTTTATCGAGCGCGGCGCTGCACTTGGGGGCACCGCCCTTCTGGCGGGCTGCCAGCCGCCCACAGCCAGCGCCCCGACTGCTCCTGCTCCTGCACGCGGCGACCCCCAAAGCGACGAGTGGAATCGCACCCTCGAGGCCGCGCGACGCGAGGGCAGCGTGAACCTGTACGGCGGAATGGGCCCGGATAACCGCGCTGCCCTGGTTGCCCCATTTGAGCGCGCCTACCCGGGGATCAAGGTGAACGGCACTTTCGGAGCTGGCAGAGACCTCGTCGTTAGGATTTCATCGGAACGAACGGCCGGCAAGAACATCGCCGACGTACTGATAGGGCCCGGCGCCAGCGGCATCATCCCACTGAAACCCATTGGCGCCCTACTGCCGATTGTGCCGACGCTGATGCTCCCAGAGGTGACGGACACCTCGAACTGGCTCGACAACCATTTCTGGTTCCTCGATGCAGAGGAGCCCTACACGACGCTCGGGTACGTCGGCATTGTCCAGGCCTCGATCACGGTCAATCACGACGTCGTCGACCCGAAACAATTCACTTCAATGTGGGACCTGACCGACCCGAAGTGGAAGGGCAAGATGTGCGCGTCGGACGTTCGCGCTGCGGGCGCCGGCTCCGTCCAGACGCGTTACTGGTACACGCATCCCCAGCTCGGTCCACCCTTCATGGAGAAGCTCTTCGGCGAGATGGACATCACGCTCAGCACTGACGGTCGGCAGCTGATCGACTGGATCGCCCTCGGCCGATTTCCGATAGGGGTCCTCATTAATTCTGTCGACATCATTCCAGCTCAGGAGCAGGGACTCCCCCTGACGCTTCTCCCAGGTGACCAGGCCAAGGAGGGCGCCCCCATCGGCGTTAGCGGCGGGACGGCGAATCTCGTCGAGGGGCGCCAGAACCCGAACGCCGCCAAGATCTACATGAACTGGCTGCTCTCGCGCGACGGACAGATGTCGTGGCAACGCGAGGTCAAGCAGAACTCCCTCAGGGTGGACATTCCGAAGGACGGGATTCCTGCCTACACGCTGCCAAAGCCCGGCGTGAAGTACGTAAACACGGCCACGGAGTCGTACGGTGTGTTATCGGGTACCGTCATTACCGATCTCCTGAATAGGGTCCTTCCGTCGTAATGGGGTACGCATGCATCGCACGCCGGTCAGGCATGTCTGACCCCTACGGCGGTGAAATGGCGACCTTTGTGAGAACTGCCCGACTAGAGCGGCGCAAGCCAGCCAGCTAAGGAGATTCGACCAAGTGGCTCAAGAAACGGCTCGTCAGACTGGATCGCAGAAAGCCTTCGATCTATCGAATCCCGACCTTCGCGACTGGCTGCGAATCGTAGACGCGGCGGGGAAGCTGCGAGTCGTCAAAGGGGCCGACTGGAACCTGGAGATAGGCGCCCTGGCCGAGATGGTCTGCCTGGAGTCCTCAGACCCACCCTGCCTGTTGTTCGACGAGATCAAAGATCACCCAGCCGGCTGGCGCGTCGTCAACCACGCGGTGCCCTCGATGACGCTTGCCGCGATGCTGCTCGGCCTGCCGCCTAGCCAGAACCACCTTGAACTGGTAAAGGCGTGGCGCCAGCGCATGCAAAGCCTGAAACACGTTCCCGTCCGGATCGAGCCTGACGGACCAGTGCTCGAAAACACGTGGCGCGGCGCGGACATCGACATGTTCCGATTCCCCGCGCCGTTCTGGCACGAAGACGATGGTGGCCGCTTCATTGGAACGGGTGACGTCATCATCACGCGAGACCCTGACAACGGACAGATCAACGTTGGTACCTATCGCATGCAGGTTCTGGATCGCGACAAGCTCGGACTGTACATTGCGCCGGCTCAACATGCGCGGCTGCATCGCGACAGGTACTTCGAGCGCGGCCAGAAGATGCCAGTCGTCGCGGTCTTTGGGACGCACCCATTGCTCTTTCAGGCCAGCAGCATGAAGATGCCGCTCGGCGTGAACGAGATGGAATGGGTCGGTGGCGTGCTGGGCCAGCCGGTGGAGGTTATCGAGGGGCCAATCACTGGACTGCCGTTCCCCGCGAACGCAGAGATCGTGGTCGAAGGATTCATTGATCCGAGCGACCTCATGGACGAGGGCCCCTTCGGCGAGTTTACTGGCTACTACGCCAGCGCGATGCGCAAAGAGACCTTCGTCAAGGTGGAAGCGGTTTACTTCCGGAACGATCCGATCATCCACGGCGCGCAGATGATGCGCCCGCCGGGTGAGACGCACCGAGCGCGCCAAATCATCAATGACGCGGAAACCTGGGCCGGGCTCGAGGCCGCTGGTGTACCAGACGTGCGGGCTGTCGCCTCGGTTCCCGTCACTTGCAACGGAATGGTGGTCGTCTCGATTCGCCAGCGCTACTCAGGACACGCACAACAAGCGGGAATGATCACGGCGCAGACCATCGGCCTTCAGCTTGGGCGCTATGTGGTGGTGGTGGACGAGGACATCGACCCCAGCAACGTCGACGAAGTCTTGTGGGCCTTGTGGACGCGCTCCGACCCAGAGACATCTCTAACGATCGTGCCGAATTGCCGCAGCCAGCCTCTCGACCCGCGGCTGTCACCGGACCGGCGGATCACACGTGAATACATCGGCTCGCGCGCCGTGATCGACGCGACTCGCCCATTCCATTGGCGGGAGCAATTTCCGAAGGTCGTGGGCACAAGCGCTGACCTTCAGGCCAAGATGCGCTCGAAGTGGGGTGAAGACTTCTTCGAATGATCCATCACACGCTTTCACGTCGAGAGTTCCTCGAGGCCGCCGCGGCCGTAGGCGGCGGCACATTGCTCGGCTGTAACCAGCCGACCGCCCGACCGCCCGCACAGATTGTCACGGGGCTGGATGCTGGGCCCAACGGCGAGGCGTGGGAGCGCGTGCTGGCAGCCGCGCGCGCGGAAGGCGTTGTCAATGTCTACGGGGGCTCTGGATCGAACAACCGCGATGCTGAAGTCGAGCCGTTCGAGCGAGCGTTCCCAGGCATCAAGATGAACGGACTGTTCGGCCCGGGCCGTGACCTGGTGAACCGCGTGGTCGCCGAGCGAACAGCCAACAAGAAGATCCCCGACGTGATGGTCGGCCCCGGCGCGAGCGGCATTTTCATCTTGAAGCCGATCGGCGCCCTGCCGCCCCTCGAACCTGCCCTGATCCTGCCTGAGGTCACCGACACGTCCAAATGGCTCAACAACCGCCTGTGGTTCGTCGACGCGGATCCCCCCAACACGACGATCGGATTCGTCGGCAGTGTCCAGGGAACCACGTACTACAATCCGGATCTCGTCGACCCGAAGGAGTTCACATCCTATCTCGACCTGCTGAATCCAAAGTGGAAGGGGAAGATCGTTGCGACTGACGTTCGCCTGGCGGGCGGCGGCGCGGCGCCCTCTCGATTCTGGTACACCCATCCCGACCTTGGCCCGAGTTACCTCGAGCGGCTGTTCGGCGAAATGGACGTCACCATCGGACGTGACCAGCGGCAGATGATCGACTGGGTCGCACAGGGCCGGTACCCCATTGGCATCTTGTTCAGCTCCACCGACGTAAGGCAAGCGATCGACGACGGACTGCCCATCGCCGCGGTGGATCCACATCAGTTCCGCGAGGGCGCGCCGATGAGCACGGGCGGGGGCGCCATCAGTCTCGTCGAGGGTGGCCCCAATCCGAACGCGGCGAAGGTCTTCGTCAACTGGCTGCTGTCGAGAGATGGGCAGCTCAATTGGCAGAAGTACATCAAAGCTCCATCACTGCGCAACGACATCAATCGAGATGACGTTCCGCCAGACTCCATCCCGAAACTGGGCCTCAACTACCTGGATGTGTCGAACGAGCATTACGCTGCCTTATCGGCGGACGAGATCAGCCCGTTGCTAGACCGCATATTCGAGCGGACCGGACGGTAACGTCGCCTAACCGCGCCATGCGCCAGAAGCCTTCCTACGAGAACCGATGGAGGACTTGGATATGGCTGCCGACAGCGGGACCAGTCGGCGAGCATTCCTGAACAGATCGGCAGCGGTTGGAGGGGTCGGACTCCTTGCGGCGTGCCGCGCCCCCGCTGCCGCTCCGCCTCCCAGCAGCCCGGCCCCTCGGGCCGCCAGCAATCCAGAACGAATGTCACCCAGCGGAGAAGCCCATGGCCGCGACACAGCAGCTCGAACTCCCGTTCCCCAGCATGACCTACGACATCATGAGGCCTCTGCTGGAAAACCGTGTTGCCATCGAAGGGGTCACGCTCAAGATCGGTGAGCCACCGGTCATGATTTACAAGGACGAGCCTGACCTCCGCGAGGGAAACTTCGGCCTGGCCGACCTCAACCTAGGGTACTGGCCTCAAGCCATCGAAGCGGGATGGGAGCTGACCGGTCTCCCCATATTCTCGAAGCGTAAGGGCGCCTACCAGTTCATTTTCGTGCGGACAGACCGGGGTATCGACTCTCCGCGGGGCCTGGAGGGTAAGCGGGTCGCGTCCCGGTCGTACGCCACATCCCTCACCATCTGGTGCCGCGGCCTGCTCCAGCATCGCTTCGGCGTCGACCCATCGAAGATGCGGCCAGTCGTCTGGGTGAAGGATCATTTTCCCGTGCGGTACCGTGGGTTTGAGCCCGAAGTTTTCCCCGACCCGAAGAAGAGCGTCGTGGATGCCCTCCTGGACGGCGACGTGGATGCGATGATTACCGACATCTCGGACGGCAAAGCGATCGAGGCGCTCAAGCGGAGCCCGAAGGTGCGGCGCCTCTTCCCGGACTATCCTCATGAGGACGAGAAGCTGTACAGAGAAGAGGGCATCTACACGCCGGTCCATCTCATCGTGATGAGCAAGAAGCTCGATCGCCAGCGCCCGGAGCTGGCCCGTCAGCTCTACCAGGCCTTTGAGAAATCGAAGGAGATGGCCTACACCGACATCCTAAACGACCGTGCCGGTTTCGGAGTGCTGTACCTCCGCGAGCACATGGAGGAGCAGATGGAGAAGTGGGGTGACCCCTTCAAGTACGGGATCGCCGCGAACAGGAACACCATCGATACCTACATGCAGTACAACGTCGAACAGGGCCACGTCCGCTCGCCGCTGTCCTATGAGCAGTTGTTCGCGGGAAGCACCCTCGATACGTAACGCTTCGCGGCCGTCCCGGCGGGGGCCAGCCGCACGGTCGCGGCGGGAGGCTGCGCTGCGGATGGCGCCTGGCATGCCGCGAGCAGGCCACCACCCGCCGCCGATGTGCGAGAGATGCGTGCGTCGAGGTTCATTATCGGCCGCGGCTCAGTCCAGTCCGTACTCATCCCACTGGGCTCGAACGCGCTCCAGCGTTGCCGGGTCTGGACGGACGGCGGGCGACCAGGTGAAACCCTTGTGGTAGATCGTCGCGTCGATGCCAATCTTGGACGTCCGGTTGTTTGTCGGGCTGATGCGCCATTCGGGCTTGATCGACGGGTCGAGGCTCGATCCGCGGGCGATTGTCGGCCATCACGATGTCGCGGTGTGGCTGAACGCGCGTCGACAGCGCCCAGTCCACCTGCTCCCAGTTGAAGACGTCGATGTCCGCGTCCACGACGATAATCCACTTGAAGCCCCAGTTCAGCGCAAGGGCGGCATCGATCACCTGACGCGCGTGCCCACTGTAGAAGTGGCGCTCCAGCGAAACGATCGCGATAAACGTGCGGCCCCGCGTCCAGACGTCTTTTATGCCGGGCACGCCCATTTTCGCCAGATTCACCTTGAGCGCAACGGCGCCGCCAACACCGATGAGCACGTCGCTCTCGTTGGGCGCCGGTCCCTCGAGCGTCCCTTGCAGAATCGGATTGTCGTGGTGGGTAATGGCGGTGAGCTGCACAGTGGGCTTCTTCGACAGCTCGCCGCCGTAGTAGCCGGTGTACTCACCAAACGGCCCCTCGTCGAGCCAGGTGGAGTCGTCCGGGGAGATCCAGCCCTCGAATACGAATTCAGCGTTAGCGGGCACCATGATCGGCACCGTCTTCCCCCGAACGAGCGGCACCGGCGAGCCGCGTAGCGCACCAGCCATCGCCAGCTCGTCCTCGCCGTAGTTCAGCGGCATGACGTGTCCTTTTCGAGCACCTGTTCGCGATAAATCGCGGCGTTGCGGAGTCCCGTTTCCGGGTCCTCCGTGATGACAACGCCAAGCGTTCCGATGAAGCGCCCGCCATCAAGCGGGTGCCAGAACGGCGTTGGGAAACGCGACAGGTCGATCTCGTCGCCCGTGAGGACGTTCTGCTGGCAGGGCGCTTTCTCGACGACTTCGGGCGCGAGCGGCTGCTGGTAGGCATTCATGACGTACTTTTGCAGCGCACGCTGGTCGGCTGGCACGCCCATCGCCATGCAGTAGCGTTCAACCGTTCCCATCGCGCCGCACAGTAACGGGTAATCCGCGCCTTTGACATTCTCGAACAGCACCGCCGGCCCTTGCTTCTGGTGCACCTCGTGCATCACAGCGCCGATCTCGAGGTTCCAGTCCACCGACTTCTTGACTCTGCGCAGCAGGTCCTGTTCCTCGAGACAGTCGAGGAACTCCCTAAATTCCTTGAACGCCATAGCACACTCCTGGCGGCTAGCGGCCACTTCGCTGGATTGACGCGGTGATGAAGTCACGAATATCGTCCTGCGAGATTCGCCCGTAGCGCTCCAGCCCCATGTCCTCGTACTTGACGCCTGGCTTCGGCGCGTCGAACTCGAAAATGCCGTCCTTCGGAATGTCGATTCGTAGGGAATTGACTTTTAGGGATCGCTGCCAGAGTCCCTGCCCCTCGCGTGTCAGCAGCCAATTAATGAAGACCGCGGACGCGTTCGGATGTGGCGCTCGGTCAAAGAGGCTGACCACGCCAGCGCCCGACCCTGTCGGCGCACCTTCCTTGAGCCGCTCGGACGGAAAGATGGCGATTGCAAGACCCGTATCGATGGCGTTGCCGACGTCGCGGCTGTTCAGCATGATGCCAATCGGATACTGGCCGGTCGCCACCCAGTCGATCATCTGGCGCTGGTCGTTGCTGAGCACCGGCGCCATGTCCCCAAACAGCCGATCAAGCCAGGCTGGCCCTAGTTGCGGATTCGTGTACAAGAAAACAGACTGCAGCGATCCGGGCCCGGGATTTCTCACGTCAGTGGCGACGATTTGCCCCCTGAACCTGGGATCCAGAAAATCCCAGTAGGAGGTGAACTGGGTGGGATCGATGAGCCTGGTGTTGTAACTCACCACTGCCTGCACCGATCCCTGGAAACGGAGCGTCGTCTTCGGCTCCGACTCGTCAGTCCACCACAACCGATTGTCCAGCCAGGCGCTCTTGTCCAGGACCTCCGCGAGAACAAGTACGGGCTCCAGCGGCGCGAAGACCCCGGCGTCCTTCATCGAGACGAATGCCGGACCGCCGGCGAGGCTCAAGGACACATCGGCCATGTATCGCCCGGCTGTCCGCTCGGCCATCAGACGGGGGAGCAGCTGCCCCACCTGTCCGGCCACTGTTTGGACCCTGACGCCTGGAAAGTTCCGTTCGAAGGCCGCGCCAGCATAGACGACGACCTCTCCTTCCTGGCGGGCGAGCCCGACAAGCTGCTCCCAACGGTCCGTTCCAGGGGAAGCCTGGGGAGGGGCAGCGGGAGAAGACGGCGCGGCGGTCGGGCGCTGACAGGCAGCGAGGAACGCGGAACCTCCGACGAGCGTCGCCCGCCCGAGAAAAGCACGGCGAGTCAGTGGCCAATCACTTTTCATGTGCGCGTCCTTACTTGAAGAAGTCGGCGCCCCATTTCGCGCGCATCTTGTCCTGCAGGTCGCGGCTGGTCCCAACCACCTTGGGGAATTGGTCGCGCCAGTGGAACGGGCGGGTAGCGTCGATGACGGCACGTGAGTGCGTGTAGTCTTTCGCGGCTCGTTTCTCGGGCGAGAGGTAGGG
>JAERMM010000166.1 GCA_016844585.1 Chloroflexota bacterium
GAGGTCGCCGATACCGGGGTCGGAATCTCGCCAGAAGACTTGCCGAGAGTCACAGAGGGATTCTTTACCACCAAAGAAGAGGGCAAGGGCACGGGGCTGGGGCTCGCCATTTGCCAGCGCATCCTCCAGGAACATCACGGCACCTTGACCATCACCAGCGAAGTCGGCCAGGGGACGACGGTGCGCCTGCTTCTCCCGACAACCAACAATGTGGGGGTGGACCCATGATGGCGCCAGCCTGGACCGAAGCGCATCAGTTGGGCCGGGTGCTCGTCGTGGACGACGAGGTCGAGCTCATGTCCGCCCTCTGTGAGACGCTAGCCGGGCACGGGTACGACGTGGTGGGACGCTCGTCTGGGCGCGAGGCGCTGGAAGTGTTGAAAGAGCAGGACGTGGACTTGCTGCTCAGCGACCTGATGATGCCTGGGATGGACGGGGTGCGCCTGCTGCCGTGGAGGCGATGAAGATCGGCGCCTTTGACTACCTGCTCAAACCCTTCAAGGCGGAGGCATTGCTCCCCGTCCTCTCGCGGGCCGTGGGGGTTCGCCGACTGCGCCTGGAGAACGTGCGCCTCCATGAAACCGTGGCCTTCTATGAGCTGGCCAAGACCGTCGCGTACGTCCTCGACCTTGATACTATCCTCGACAAGCTGGCCGACGGCGCGCTGCAACAGTGCCAGGCCGACGAGGCCTCCCTGATGCTTCCGACCCGGGATGGGGGCGAGTTGTACGTGGCGGCGGTTCGGGGCGAAGGCCGCGACGATATTCTCGGCCAGCGTGTGCCGATGGACCGCGGCATCGCGGGATGGGTCGCCAGTCATCAAGAGCCCCTCACGTTACAAGGGGATGTGGATGACCAGCGGTTCGCTCCCCTGGCGCCACGGAAGGACATCGGGGCGGCCATCTCAATGCCGATGCTGGTGGGCGGCAAGCTCATCGGGGTGGTGAACGTCAGCTCGAAGCAGCGTCGCCCATTCTCGCTGGGGCAGGTCAAGGGCCTGGGCATATTGACAAGCACAGCAGCCGGCGCCCTGGAGCACGCTCGGCTGTACGCAGAGACCCGCGACGCCGAGCAGCGCTACCGTTCGCTGGCGCAGCGCCTGAGTGCGATCGGTGATTTCGCCCGGACGGTCAGCAGCACGTTGGATCTCGATGTGCTCTTCGAGGCTGCCCTCCAGCAGGTGGTAGCACTGACGGGATGTGGCTGGTGCAACATCAACGAGTACGATGGCAGGGACAACCTGTTCAGGATGGTGGCGGTATGGCGGCAGGGGGGCGAGGGGAGCCGGGACCTCAGGGGCACCTTCAGCCCGGAGCAATCCAGCTCTGGTGTCGTCCTCCGTACACGTCGCCCTCACGCGGTACAGGACATCGAGCAGCGTCACGAGGTGACCGAACGTGGCCGGTCGCGCTCTGGGAACATCAGATCGCGCATCTCCGTCCCCGTCATTATTGGTGACGACTTCTGGGGCACGGCGAACGTTGGGTTCTCAGAGGCAGGCGCAGCTACCCCCGACCGGGTCGAGTTTCTCGAGGCCGTCGCCGCGCACCTCGCGGTCGCTATTCACAATGCCGAGCTGTACTCGCAGCTTCAGGGTGCCCACGAGGAGCTGAAGGAGACCCAGCACCGGGTCGTTCAGCAGGAGCGGCTGGGGGCCATCGGACAGATGGCGAGCGGAATCGCCCATGACTTCAACAACCTGCTCACCGCGATCATCGGGTTCGGGACGCTGCTCCAGGCCCAACTGGACCTCGGGGAGCCCCAGCGAACCTACCTCGCAGAGATGACCAAGGCCGGAGAACGAGCGGCGTTGCTCACTCAGCAGCTTCTGGCGTTTAGCCGCCAACAGGTGCTCCGACCGGAGATCCTGGACCTCAACGCCGTCGCCGCCACCGTGGACAAGCTCCTCGAGCGGGTCATTGGGGAAGACGTCAAGCTTACCACGGTCCTGGAGCCGAAGCTTGGGTGTGTGAGAGCTGACCTAGGCCAGATGGAACAGGTGATCTTGAATCTCGCGGTGAACGCGCGTGACGCCATGCCCACCGGGGGTAGGCTCACCATCGAAACGGCAAACGTCGACCTCGACGAGACGTATACGCGGGAGCGACTGGGCGCGCAACCCGGTCCCCACGTCCTTCTCGCCGTGACGGATACCGGCGTCGGTATGGACGCGGAAACCGAGGCGCACATCTTCGAGCCCTTCTTTACCACGAAGGAGGTCGGCAAGGGGACGGGGCTGGGGCTTGCCACCGTATATGGCATCGTCAAACAGAGCGGCGGCAGCATCTGGGTCTACAGCGAGCCCGGGCGCGGATCGACCTTCAAGATCTACCTGCCCCGGGTGGACGAGGCGGCGCCGACTCCCGGGCCGAGCGACCCGGCGGGCATCCGCAATGGGTGGGAGACGATCTTGCTGGTCGAGGACGAAGAAGGAGTGCGACTCTTGGTGAGCGAGGTGCTGCGGGCGAACGGCTACACGGTCCTGGAGGCGCCCAATGGCGCCGAGGGCCAGCGCATTTGCGAGCGATATGGCGGACCTATCCACCTGCTGCTCACCGACGTCGTGATGCCCGAGATGAGTGGCCGCGAGCTGGCAGAAGTTATTGGGAGGCTACGCCCCGAGCTGAGAGTCATTTACATGTCGGGCTACACGAGCGACACGGTCATCCGCCACGGAGTTCTCGAGCAAGGGCTTCGATACCTCGAGAAGCCCTTTACGCCGGAAGAGCTCACGCGGATGGTACGGCAGACGGTGGACGAAGCCCCGGGGGCAACCCGGTGAGCACCATCGACGGAGGCAGGCGGGGAACTCGATCGGCCGCGGGCGCGCCGAGGGAACAAGCGCAGATGCTGCGCTACGCCGAGGACGTAGCGAGGATGAACAGGTTGCGCCTGGCCTACGAGCGTATGGTCCCAGCTCCTCTGGACCCCCGCCAACCCCTGCTTCCAAGGGCGCAGGTCCGCGAAGCCACGTTGCTGTTTACGGACGTGCGGGGCTTCACCGCACTGGCCGAACGGCTCCAACGCCGCCCCGGTCTCTTGCTCTCGATACTGAATGAACATTTCGACGTCGCGGTGCGGGCCGTGACCCGATGCGGTGGCACGATAGAAAAGTTTCTGGGAGACGGACTCTTCGCCAGCTTTGGCGCATGGGCCCCCCAGGCGGACCATCCGGCCCGCGGGCTCGCGGCGGCGATTGGGGTTGTGGGCGCGAACGAGGGCCTCAACCGGCGTCGGGCTTCGATCTGGGGATTTCGCCTCGAGGTAGGGGTAGGTGTATGCACCGGCAGAGTGGTCGTCGGCCCGATCGGCACGGCAGACCGGTACGAGTTGGGGATCATTGGGGACCCCGTCAACGTCGCTGCCCGGCTGGTAGCGCAATCCGGCCCGGCGGAGGTCCTCCTCGCCACTGCGACGTACCGAGCGGTGGCTCGCAACGTAGCGGCTGACCTGCTGGGAAACCGACTCGTTCGTGGGAGGATGGGTCGCGTGGGCTTGTATCGGCTGCGCCTCGGGACCGAAGCGGAAGGCGCACCTGCTACGCTCCCGCAATCGCCCAACGCCCGCGAAGGAGCGAGCGCCCCGTGACCTGGCCTGTCGGCGGTGAAGCCCACCTCACAAGGATCATGATTGCCGACGACGATCCGAGCCTGCGGATGCTCGTCGCGGCTACCCTGGCCAGCGAAGACTATGAGATCCTTGAGGCGGGGTCGGGACTTGAGGCGCTCGCCGTGGCGCGATCTGCGCGTCCGAAGGTGGTGCTGTTGGACTTTCACATGCCGGAGATGGACGGCTTCGAGGTGTGCCGCTCGCTCAGGACTGATCCGGCGCTAGCGCTGATTAGGGTGATCTTGTTGACGAGCGCGAACCATCCCGAAGAGCGGGCGGCCGGCCTTGCGGCCGGTGCGGATGCCTATCTGACCAAACCGTTCAGCCCCATTGAGCTACTTCAGGCGGTTGGAGCGTTGAGCCAACTGCCCAGCACCCGGCCCGCGCCACGACCAGGAGCATTGTAGGCCGCCTGCGGCGCGGAGGATCCGACGGCCGAGGCGGTCGTGTGGTTGCCCATGCTCAAGCGCCACGGATAAAATCCCGCGAGGCGCCCCTTGAGGTGTCGGACGGACGTGGAGCCACGAGGCCGGCGACGGCAACGACAGATACCGGGTGATCACGACGTTCCGTACAGGTTCGGCGTACTGCCCACAGCCGACCAGCCGTCCCCGTTTCAGCTCCGACAGTATGCTCAGCTTCTTTTTCTCCGAGGCCGCATGCAAGATGGCGGCTACCGAGACGACCGCGAGGGTCGCTACGTCATAACGCAAGATGGCGGAAGCGTCTGGGTCGACATCGATGGGGACGGCTCGGCGAGCAGCACGATGGAAGCGAGCTAAGTAGAGGCTCGGCCAATCGCAATGCCGCTGCACCACTACCACTCCGATTCTTGACCGCATACACTTGAGTGTCTTTTGAACGTCAATAACTGAGGACTAACTACTGCAATGCGACAGAGCTCGTACACCCTGACCGACATGGGGAAGATCGTCTCGCTATGCAAGCGACGCGGTTTCATCTTCCCGTCCAGCGAGATCTACGGCGGCTTCGGTAATTTCTGGGACTATGGACCGCTCGGAGTCCTGCTCAAGACCAACGTGAAGGCTGCCTGGTTCCGGACGGTCGTCCAGGAGCGCGACGACGTCATTCCCCTTGATTCAACGATCATCATGCACCCACGGATCTGGGAGGCTTCGGGCCACGTCCAGAACTTCACCGACCCGCTCGTCGACTGCAAGAAGTGCGGCAAGCGATGGCGCGCCGACAACCTGGAGGATGGCCATTGTCCCGAGTGTGGTGGTGACGTCACGGAGATCAGGCAGTTCAATCTGATGTTCAAGACCTATGTCGGTCCGGTGGCCGACGAGGCCTCCATCGCGTATCTGCGCCCGGAGACGGCGCAGGGAATCTTCGCGAACTTCAAGTCCGCGATGACGGCCCTTCGTATGAGGCCGCCGTTCGGGATTGCTCAGATTGGAAAGGCCTTTCGCAACGAGATCACGCCCGGGAACTTCACGTTCCGCACGCGGGAGTTCGAGCAGATGGAGCTTGAGTTCTTCATCATGCCGGGCACCGATGCGCAGTGGTTCGAGTATTGGGTGGCGCAGCGGCGTGCGTGGTATGAGCAGTACGGCATACGCGGTGACAAGCTGCGCCTATACGAGCACCCAAAGGAGGCGCTCGCCCATTACTCCCGTGGCACCTTTGACGTGGAGTATGAGTTCCCCTTCGGTTGGGGCGAGCTCGAGGGCATCGCGAACCGGGGCGATTACGACCTCGCGCAACACGAGCAGTTTAGCGGCGAGGAGCTGAGATACTTTGTCGAGGAGTCGAAGCAGCACATCCGTCCTGAAGTAATCGAGCCATCCGCCGGAGCGGATAGGGCCACGCTTGCCTTCCTACTCGACGCGTACGACGAAGAGCCCGACGGCAACGAGACCCGGGTCGTCCTCCGGTTCCACCCAGCGTTGGCGCCGTACAAAGCCGCGATCCTGCCCCTGCAGCGGAAGCCGGACCTCATCGCCCTCGCGAACAGCATTCGTTCGGGGATTCGAAATCGTTTCATGACCGCGTATGATGAGACGGGCTCGATCGGTCGGCGCTATCGTCGTCAAGACGAGATCGGAACCCCCTTTTGCGTGACGCCTGACTTCCAGTCCCTCGAAGACCACGCCGTCACGGTACGTGACCGTGACGATATGACACAGGAGCGCATCCCCATCGCAGACCTCGGGGACTGGTTGGAGAAGCAGATCGCGAGGGGCATCGGGCGAGCAGGCCCTCGAGACGACACAGGCGCGCAGGCGCCCCGGGGGACGGCATTGGTAATGGGGCCAACCACGACTCAGTCCTCAGTCCTCATTGCTCAGTCCTCGACCAAGTGGGTCTACCTCTTCGAAGAAGGTAGTGCCTCGATGCGCGCCCTGCTCGGCGGCAAGGGTGCCGGCTGCGCCGAGATGACGCGCGCGGGGCTTCCGGTGCCACCGGGTTTCACAATAACCACGGAGGCCTGCAACGCGTACTACTCCGTGGGGAAGCAGTTCCCCGGCGGAATGTGGGAGCAGGTCCTCACCGCGTTGCGGTCCATCGAGGAGAAGACAGGGAAGAAGCTCGGAGATCCGTCCAACCCACTGCTGGTGTCCGTTCGCTCAGGCGCTGCATTCTCCATGCCGGGGATGATGGACACAGTCCTGAATCTGGGGCTGAACGACGAAACGGCCGCTGGCCTGGCACGCCTAATGGAGAACGACCGCTTTGCCCAGGATGCTTATCGTCGATTCATTCAAATGTACGGCCGAATCGTCATGGGGATCGACGCTCGCGCTTTCGACGAAAAGCTGGACGCCGCCAAGGATCGCCACAAAGCCAAAGCCGACACCGACCTCGACGCTAATGCGCTCAATGGCATCGTGGGTGAGTTCAAAGAGGTTGTGCGTCGACAGGCCGGTCGCGACTTCCCGGTCGATCCCTTGGACCAGTTGCGGCTCGCAATCGGCGCCGTGTTCAGCTCGTGGATGGGCGATCGTGCCGTCGTGTACCGCGAGGCGGCGAAGATTCCCCACGACCTTGGAACCGCTGTGAACGTGCAGACAATGGTCTTTCGTCGTTGTACGGAGACTTCCTCGTGAACGCGCAGGGTGAGGACGTCGTCGCTGGCATTCGCACGCCCATGCCAATAGCATCGATGCCCGATGTCATGCCTGAGGTGTACCGTGAGTTCACCGAGATCGCGGATCGGCTCGAGCGGACCTACCGCGACGTTCAGGACGTCGAGTTCACCGTCGAGCGCGGCACGCTCTACATGCTGCAGACGCGAACTGCGCAAAGGACCGCGGCGGCAGCTGTGCGCATCGCCGCCGACATGGTGCGCGAGGGCGTCATCACGAAAGACGAGGCGCTGCAGCGCGTTCAACCGGACCACGTAGTGCAGCTCCTGCTGCCGCGGTTTGACCCATCTGCCAAAGGGCAGGCGATCAGCGATGGCCGCCTACTGGCCGTGGGGATTTCGGCGTCGCCCGGAGCTGCATTCGGCCAGGCCGTTTTTGATGCCGACAGAGCCGACGAGTTGGGAAGCTCCGGCCAGAAGGTCCTGCTAGTGCGCCCGGAGACGTCTCCAGACGACGTACACGGCATGATCGCGGCGCAGGGTATTCTCACGTCGCGGGGTGGTAAGACGAGTCACGCGGCGGTCGTCGCTCGGGGCATGGGGAAACCGGCGGTGGTTGGTGCAGAGACAGTCACCGTGGACTTGAATCAGCGCGTGATGCGGATCGGAGATCGGGTGATCCCCGAAGGCGAGTGGCTGTCGATCGACGGCGCTACGGGAGAGGTCTTCAGCGGCGAGATCGCAAGCATCCTGCCGAACATCGAGGACCAGGGCGATCTCTTGCAGATCCTGACGTGGGCCGACGAGCGGCGGCGCTTGCAGGTTTGGGCGAATGCTGATTACCCACGGGATGCAGAGCGCGCTCGTGAGTTCGGTGCCCAGGGTATCGGCCTTTGCCGCACTGAGCACATGTTTATGGAGCAGGACCGCCTGCCGGTCGTGCAGCAGATGATCCTGGCCGCGCCGGAGGCATCACGGCTTGGACGTGAAGCAAAACGGCTGAGCGATGAGCTTGTGGAGGCCCCTAGCTCACGACGAGCCGACATTGAGCGCCGGCTTGTGGACACCGAGCGCCAGCTTGGGCCGGCCAGACAGGAGTTTGAGTCCGCTCTCGCCCAACTCCTGCCTATCCAACGCAACGACTTCAGAGGGATCCTCAAGGCCATGGAGGGGTTGCCCGTCGTCATTCGACTCCTGGATCCGCCACTCCACGAGTTCCTCCCAGACCACGAGGAATTGCTGCTGGAGGTCACCGATCTTCGGCGAACGGGCAGCGACCCGAGCGCGCTTGAGAAAAAGAGCGAGCTGTTGAACGCCGTGGAGTCGATGCGGGAGTCGAATCCAATGCTCGGCCTACGCGGCTGTAGACTGGGGCTCATGTACCCGGGCATAAATGAGATGCAAGTGCGCGCGATCATCGAAGCGACCTGCCAGCTCAAGAAAGAGGGTGTTGATGCCCGGCCAGAGATCATGATCCCGCTTGTAGGTCATGTGAACGAGCTGAACCGGGTGCGAGGAATGCTCGAAGCGACCGCGAAGCAGGTGATGACCGAGCAGGGCATCGAGGTTGAGTACAAGTTCGGCACCATGATCGAGGTACCGCGCGCAGCGCTCACGGCGGATGAGATCGCGAAGTCTGCCGAGTTCTTCAGCTTTGGCACCAACGATCTGACTCAGATGACGTTCGGATTCTCACGGGACGACGCCGAGGGGAAATTTCTTGCGCGTTACGTCGAGGAGAAGATCCTCCCTGAGAACCCGTTCCAGTCGATTGATACGGCCGGCGTTGGCAAGCTCGTGCGGATGGCTGTCCAGGATGGACGCAGCCAACGTCCGGACATCGAGTTGGGCGTCTGCGGTGAGCACGGCGGTGACCCTGCATCGATCGCCTTCTTCGACGAGGTTGGCCTGAACTACGTCAGCTGCTCTCCGTTCCGTGTCCCCGTCGCGCGTCTCGCCGCGGCGCAAGCAGTTATTAGCGGCTCCTACAGCACCAAGTGACCGAATCGCCCGTCGAACAGGTTCGGGGTGGGGTCGACATCGTCGACCTGATCTCTCAGTACGTCACGCTCAAGCGAGCGGGGCGGACTTTCAAGGCCCTGTGCCCATTCCACGCGGAGAAGACGCCGTCGTTCGTGGTCTTTCCGGATACCGGGCGCTGGCATTGCTTCGGTTGTGGTGAAGGCGGCGACGTGTTCACGTTCCTGATGAAGCACGAGAACCTGACCTTTCCGGAGGCGCTCAGACGCCTCGCGGACCGCATCGGCGTTGTGATTACCCAGGTGCGTGAGTCCCCCGAGAAGAAGGAAGCCAACGCGCGCCTCTATGCGGCGAACGAGGCAGCCGCCGTCTACTACAACTCAGTTCTCTTGAATTCGCAACCTGCTCGAAGGTATGTCGCGGGCCGCGGAGTCACGGACGACACGATCCGGGAGTTTCTTCTCGGGCTGGCGCCAGACTCGTTCGAGGCCCTGCAGCGCCACCTGCATGCACAAGGATTCACGAATGATGAGCTTCTTTCCGCGGGCCTGCTCTACGAGCCGGAGAATGGGCCGCTGCGTGACCGCTACCGAGGACGCTGGATGTTTCCGATCCGTGATGCCGACGGCCGCATCGTGAGCTTCGGCGCCCGCGGGATGACGCCTGACGCACAGCCCAAGTACCTCAACGGCCCCCAGACGAACATTTTCGACAAGGGCAACACGCTCTTCGGGCTGCACGATGGCGTAACGGCCATCAAACAGGAGCGACGGGCCGTCGTCGTGGAAGGCTACGTCGATGTCGTCATCACCCACCAGGCCGGCTTCAAGAACGTCGTGGCGACGCTGGGGACAGCCATCTCCGAGCGGCAGCTACGAACGCTGGCCCGCCTCGCCTCCGAGATCTGCTTCGCCCTCGACCCGGACGCTGCCGGCCAGGCCGCGGCCCTCCGCGGTGCCGAGACGGCGCAGACGGCGTTGGCCGACACGGCTGTCCTGGTACCAACCTACCGTGGCCTCATACGATACGAGGCGGGCTCGCGCGCCACGCTCACCGTCGCGACTCTGCCTGACGGGAAGGACCCCGACGAGATCGTCCTAGCCGACCCTGCTCGGTGGTCCGAGGCCATCGGCTCAGCGCGACCGGTCGTCGACCACGCGCTCGATTGGGTGGCGTCGCGGCACGACCTGTCGACCGCGTCCGGCAAAGCTGAGGCGATGGATGCACTGGTCCCGCTGCTGCAGGCGGTCGCGGATCCGATTCGTCGCGCACATTACGTCGAGCTGACAGCGCAGCGGCTGAAGATGATTGACGCCCGGGCGCTGGTTGAGCGGCTCAGGCAGCTCGGTTCGTCGCGCCCAGGCGCCACGGCGAGAAGACTGTCTCCTACGACAACCCTGTCCCGGCGACCGCGAGAACAATCTTCGGCTCTCGTCGGGGGTGGAGGGCGCCCGCCCCGTGGGATTGAGCAGCACTATGCGATCGCGCTGCTCGTCGAAGCGGCCCAACGTGGTTTGCCGTACATCGCACCCGATGCGTCCGACTTCAGCGATCCGGAGGCCCGCGCACTCCTGCTGCGCCTGGTTGAGCTCATCCAGACTGATGCCCGCGCAGAATGGCGGCCGGACCTGCTCGAGTTGGCGCGAGAGCAATGGCTGGAACGACCCGAGGCAGCCGTCCGCCAATACCTCGCGGACGTGCAACGTTTGGCCGACGTGCAGATCACCGCTTCCCTTCACTCGATCGGCCGCCAGCTCCACGATGGGAGGCTCGCCCTCGAGTTACCCGAGTTGGTCGCTCTCGCGAACGAGGCGGACAGCGAGGTCCAAGCGCAAATCAGGGCACGGATCGGCGAGATTGCCCGTGAGCGCGTGATCTCAGAGCGGATGGATGCGGGGCAGCATGGTCCTGCTGGAGTTGGGCAGCGCGTCGCCACCATTCCATCGCGCTTCCGCACGTAGGTGACAGGTTACAGGTTACAGAGGTCCGCTGCGGTCTAGTGCTTCTGTCCCCTGTCCCCTGTAACCTGTAACCTGTAACCTATGGACTTGCTCGGCGGCCGCTATCGACTCGGCCCGTTGATTGGCTCGGGCGGGATGGCAGGCGTTTACGAGGCCGAAGATACGCTGCTGGGCCGAAAGGTCGCGGTCAAGCTTCTGCTGCCGCAGTACGCTGCCGATGACGGGTTCGTTGAGCGTTTCGAGTATGAAGCTCGAGCGACCGCGGGCCTGACACACCCGGGGATCGTGGGGGTCTACGACGTCGGTGAGGATGCTGGAAGGCACTTCATCGTCATGGAGCTGGTGGAAGGACGGCCACTGAAGGAAATCATTCGCGGCGGCCCGCTTTCGGCCGATCGGACCGTCGACGTCGGCGTTCAAGTGGCGAAGGCGCTGGAGTACGCCCACCAGCGAGGGATCGTACACCGGGACGTCAAGCCGCAAAACATTCTCGTCTCGGCGGACGGCGGCGCTCGTCTGGTCGATTTCGGCATTGCCAAGGCTTCGGGCGCCGCCTCAAACACAAACGTCGGAACGGTTCTCGGCACGGTGCACTACATCGCACCCGAGCAGGCGCGAGGCGAGCCGGCGATTCCGGCAACAGACATCTACTCGTTGGGGGCGGTTCTGTATGAGGTGGCTACCGGTCGGCTGCCTTTTACCGGCGACAGCGCCCTCGAGATCGCAACGAAGCACGTCTCCGCGGCGCCGGTTCCCCCGTCTCAAGTGAACCCGTTAGTCCCCATCATGCTCGAGCGCGCCATCTTGCACGCGCTGGAGAAGGATCCAGCGCGCCGCCCGGCAAGCGGCGGAGACCTGGCGCGCGAGCTTCTGACCTATGCCCCCATCGAGGATGAAGCGACCCGCGTCGTGCCGACTGTGGGGTCCCGACTGGGACGGGCTCCCGCGGCCCACGGGAAACCGGCTCGCGTGAAGAGCAACACCTGGCCGTTGGCTATGCTCGCACTCCTTGCGATTGGGCTGATCGTGGGACTCTTCCCCCTGTGGGTTGCAGTTCTGCAAGCCGGGCGAGTGTAGTGCCCCTCCACGGGTACCGAGGCGCGCTTCCAGTAGTCGGGGAGCGGGTGTTCATAGCAGACGGCGCCCAGATCATCGGGCATGTGACCCTGAAGGACGACTCCAACATCTGGTTCAACGCTGTCCTGCGCGCAGATATCCAGCCGATCACCGTCGGACGGCGGACCAATATTCAGGACAACAGCACGGTGCACGTGGATTACGCCCATCCCACCAGCATTTCTCAAGACGTCACCATCGGCCATGGTGTCACGGTCCACGGCTGCATCGTCGACGAGCTTGTACTGGTTGGCATGAACGCAGTCCTGCTGACAGGCTGCCACATTGGATGGGGAAGCATCATTGGAGCAAACGCCCTTGTAACGGAAAACAAAGCGATTCCTCCCAGGTCGCTGGTCCTCGGAAGTCCAGGACGGGTCGTCAGGACCATCTCTGACGCGGAGCTTGCCGAGCTTCGTGAGAGCGCTAAGAACTACGTAGAGGAAGCAGCCCACTACCTGGATGGCCGGTAAGGCAGGTGAACCCGGAAGCGGCCGGTGCCCTCACAACCCTTCCTCGCGCCTTTTATCTCAGACCGACCGCTGAGGTAGCGCGTGATCTGCTCGGTCGCTACCTGGTGCTTCAATGCGATGGCGCACAGCGGCGCATAGGTCTGTTGGTCGAGACGGAGGCCTACGTCGGAGAGCAGGACCAGGCATCCCACGCCTCGCACGGGAGAACGAAGCGGACTGCGCCCATGTATGAGGAGGCCGGGCGGGTTTACATCTACCTGGTCTACGGCATGCACTGGTGTCTGAACGTGGTGACCGAGGACGCTGGAACGCCATGTGCTGTCCTGCTGCGCGGCGCCGAGCCCGTGGAAGGGCTGGCGGATCTTGCCAACGGCCCCGGGAAGCTTTGTAGGGCCTTTGGGCTGGATGGCCGGTGGAACCGCGAAGATCTGACGCAAGGGCGCCTGGTCATCAGTCACGGTGAGCCGTTCGCATTGGAAAACATCGGCGTGTCGGCCCGGGTTGGCGTCGCATATGCTGGGGCCTGGGCGAATGAGCCATTGCGGTTCTTCGTAAGCG
>JAERMM010000418.1 GCA_016844585.1 Chloroflexota bacterium
TTCCAGTAGGGCCCGACCTGCTGGCCGTCCTCGAGCCAATGGGTCTGCGCCCAGCCACGCTGCGAAAAGCTGAGTATCCCGGCCTGCCCACCGATCTTCCATCGATCGACTTCAGCGGTTGGCCGGTCTACACGCGCACGGACGCACCCGATGAGCTGGTCCGCAGCTTCTGCGCGGCACTCGATGCGCGTCGCGATCGCATTCCATCGGAAGAGGGGCCGTATCTGCCGATCGAGCGCATGTGCCTGGATAGTCCAGACACGCCGCTCACGGCGCCCCTGCATCCCGCGGCAGCCGCCTACTGGCGGGAGCGCGGCTACCTCAGGTGACAGGGGACAGGGACACGCGCACCACGTGACAGGTCGTAGGGAAACGCGCCGGTCCAGCCCTGTCCCCTGTCCCCTGTCCCCTACAGAATGTCCCAGTCCTGAGCGTTCCAGGTCGATGCTGTTCGCGGTCGCGTGTCTCCGCGCACGCCCACCACTCGTCCAGCGTGAGCTTTACGAGATCTCGCCACAGACGCCGCTGCTCGTTCGGATCGATGGCGGACTTCAGGCCGTCGGCGATGCGGTCCCACTGCGGGTTCAGGTAGCAGCCGTGGTTTCGACCCGACCAGCGGTTCGCGTCTGAGGGACAGAGTCCGCCGTAGACAATCGTCAGCGTGTTGTCGGCTGTCAGCGGATTCTGGCCAACGAAGGTCCCCGGGAACGACGCTCCGATCTTGCTATCCCGGGCCTGTCCTGGCGTGTAAATCGACTGTTCGGAGCCGATGCCGGCTGACTTCCAGCTATCGGCGATGATGGCAATCTCGCGGGGAGTGGTCGGGTCCGGACGGGCCACGAGGGGAATGGTCGCAGGCTCTCCTCCCGCATGAGTGAAGAGTCCGTCAGCTCCGCGTTGCCATCCCACCTCATTCAGGAGCGCCTGTGCTCGCCGCGGATCGTAGTCATGGGGATCCACCACGTCCCTGACCCAGTCCCATTTGGCGTCGTCAGGGGCGATGAACGTGTACGACATCGGCGCCTGTCCAGCCTGCACGGCATCGACGAGTGCCTGGCGATCGAGCGCGTAGAGGAGGGCTCGAGCAGCTCGATGGGCCTGGCCATCTCGGGCCGCAGCTGGATCTCGAGCAGCCGCCAGTGCGTTGTCTGTGCTACGAAGAGCGGCTTCTTCCCAGCCCGCTCCCATTCCTCCTTCACAAAGTTCGCGGAGGAGAAATCCACGGCGCGGGCCATCGATCCGTCGATGGCGCCGGAGAGCAGGTTGGCGACAACCGTGCTCTCGTCAGTCATGAAGCGAAACACGAGCGTGTCGATCTTCGCTCGGCCGCCGTAGAAGCCGTCGTAAGCCTTGAGCTCCATGTGACTGCCCGGCTCCCAGTGAGCCAGGCGATACGGACCGGTGCCGACGAATTCGCGCGTCCAGTAGCCGAGCTGCTGGAACCGCTCCTTGTCGGTCCGGTATGCGCTCTCGATCAGGTGTCGCGGCAGCGGCGCAAGCTCATCGTGGGTCAGTGCATTTGCCAGTGGGTAGGTCGAAGACCACTCGAGGACAAGCGTGTGGTCATCCGGGGTGTTGATCTGTCGAACCAGCGAGCCAGTCCGTGATGAAAGTGGGATTTCGGGGTCAGAGGTCACGGTCCAGGCGAAGACGAAGTCCTGCGCCGTAAGGGGGGCGCCGTCGTGCCAGGTCACGTTTGGCCGCAGGTGATACGTCGTTTGCATGGTGCCATCGGGTCGAATGATCCAGCCCCCGTTCTGTTGGGACGGGATTTCGGTCGCCAGCATAGGATGGAGATCGCCGCGATCGTCGTACGTTACGAGGCGGTGGTGCAGGGCCAGCTTGATGTCGCCGCCCCCGGCGGAGCCAGTGGGGACGTCGCCCATCGCGGGGAGAGCGATGTTACCCGGCTCGGCGGGCGAAGCGATCGTCAGGCTCTTGGGCTCGCGTCGCGTCGGATCCGCATCCGACGGTCGAGTCGAGGCGGGCGGCGTGGAGGTCGACGCGCAGCCAGCGAGCATCAATGCGAGCGCAAGTGCCCCCAGCGATGACCGCGTGATAGCCAGACTTGTCACGGCAACCTCCCATCTAATAAACAACGCGTCTGCGTTCACCTCTTACGTACTCCGCATCCTCCCCGAAGTCAACATCAACGACCGCGGCCGAGCCAGCGGGGCTCCTCGGTTTACTGCCGCTCAATCCGCCGCAGCCCATGCCGTTCACTCCACGCCTCAATCACCAGATGGTCAGCTGGCTCGCCCAATTGGGTCAGGACGACCTCGCTGATCTCCGCTCGGTAGAGATGACTCGGCTCCGGTGGCTGCTCCCCGCCTTCGGCAGCGGTCACTTCTGCCACGCGCGTGGGGTCGGTGATTTCTTCGACCCGGCCGCTGATCTTGGCGTCGCCCCTCCAAGTTGCCGGGTCGACTTCTCCGGTCGGGCCGTGCAGGGCGAAGCGGGGATCTCGGCTCAGGTCTAACGCCTTGACTGCGTGCAATATGCTGCCGAACCACAACTCGCCCAGCACGAATGTCGCTTCAATCCCACTAATCCTCGGCGCTCCGTCTTTTCTAACGGTGGCGATAGTCTTGTGCCGTCCAGCGTCGAACAGCTCTTGAACCCGCGAGGTGAAGGCTGGCTCCGCCGCTTGAATCGCCTTCCAACTGGCCATTCGGATACCCCAGCATGAGTTTATTCGATGGTAAGGCTGGGGAGGCGCCGACCACCACGCACACGATGCGGCCCGGTGTGGGGGTAACCAACGCTCATTCATACGCCTGTTGTTCCGCGGCCAATCGACGCGCAAACCACGGCATTTGTTGTGATCACTGCCGACCTCATCGGAGCTTGATGAGCATCAGCAGCACTGCACCCGAGGCGGTGAGAGCAGCCAGCGCGATCTTTGTCACGTCGACGATCGGACGCACGGCTACTCCGTCCGGCCCGATGACGACGATCCCAACGGGTCGCCCCATGGATCCTCCTCCGCCCCCACTACCTCCACCGCTTGGCTCCGGGGCGTGCTGCCC
>JAERMM010000419.1 GCA_016844585.1 Chloroflexota bacterium
GAGGTGATCGCTGGCTGCAATCCGCTCATTGGCGCGGTGGCTTGCTTTCGCAATGAGTCGTTGAAGGTCACCAACCCACTTGCTCTCCTCGTGCATCGCCTCTGAGCCCAACCGATGTTCGATTGCCGGCGAACACGCCACGTCAAGTCGTGCCAATTCGCGCAGCGTGGGGATCTCGTCGAGATTGTCAAATTCGCTGAGCCTATTCTGTGAGGCCGACAGCAATGCCCACGGAGCGAGAAACATCAGGTCATCGAGGGCGTCCCGGCATTGCCGGGCGAGTGCGCCCGCCCACCAGGTCGCCTGGCTCTCGGGGGCAGCCTTCAAGCTGGCGTGCACCTCCTCGGCAGTCGTCGCCAGCTGGTCAAGACAGAGCCGCGCCGTCGTGAGCGCGGTTGGCGGTGCATTACGTGCAGCATCCAGATGCATCTGAAATTGAGCGAGTTGGGCCGGAGTGGCCTCCCCTGCAGCATCCTCGAGGACCCTGAATGTGTCGCTGAGCCCGTCAAAGAATCGCGACCCCAGGATCTTCTGATCGGGGAGTGCGAGCAGACCCGGCCGCAATGTCAGCAGATGGCCCGCAAGGTTCCCGCTGTCCACCGTCGACACGTAGGTCGGCAGCAGCGGTTTCAGAGACTGCGTGTCGTACCAATTGTAGAAGTGGCCCCGGTACCGTTCCAATTCTTCCATCGTGTGGAGCGCATTCGCCGTGCGTTCGATGAGTTGTCCGGACGAAATGTAGCCGAAGTCGTACGCGGACAAATTCGCGAGCAGCGCCAGTCCCATATTGGTCGGCGACGTGCGGTGCGCAACCGTCGCAACGGGATGTTCCTGATAGTTATCAGGCGGCAGCCAGTGATCGTCCGAACCGACGAACTTCTCGAAGAACGCCCAGGTCTTTCGGGCAACCTTCCGGAGAAAGATGGTCTGGTCGGCCGTCAGATTTGCTTTGCGCCGAGTGAGCGGCCGGCTGATCCACCACGCGATCGCGGGGGAGGCACACCAGAGGCCCAGGATGGGCATCGCCACGTCTAACGCGCCCGGATCAGACCGCGTCAGATACATCACCGCGGCAGCGGCAAGAACGGATGCGGCGATCGCGATCCGGGTCGCTTGACAGACTCCATTCGAGCAGTCGTGTACGCGCGACCAACATCCGCCAGATCGTGCGCATAATCGCATCCAAGCTGAAGAACGCCTCGTAGGGAAGGCACACGACCGTCAACACTGCCTGAACGATGCGCCGGCCAGTCGAGCGTAGCGCGGCGGCGAAATGCTGCCTCAGCAACACATCCTCCGGCTTCTGAAACAGATCCAGAAGAGAGGCCAGCAACGGAGGAATCAGGATGATTCCGATCACCGCCAAGGTCCACAACCAGAACGGTGACAAGACCGTCCAGCCCAGCAGCAACAGGACGGTCAACGCTGAAGGCGCGAGACTGCGCCGAAGATTGTCAAAGAGCTTCCATCGGGACAGTCCAGAGAGCGGATTCTTCTGACGACGCGCGCCGGGACCGGGAACGCGCGGCAGGAGCCACCCCGCAAGCTGCCAGTCCCCACGGATCCAGCGGTGCCGCCGGCTCACGTCCACGCTGTAGCAAGAGGGATACTCCTCGTACAACTGCACATCGCTCAGCAGCCCCGCCCGCGCGTAGCACCCTTCCAGAAGATCGTGGCTGAGAATCCGGTTCTCGGGGAAGCGACCCGCGAGTGCGCGTTCGAACGCATCCACCTCATAGATCCCCTTGCCGATGAACGAGCCTTCACCGAACAGGTCCTGGTACACATCGGAGACGGCGCGCGTATACGGGTCAATGCCCGACTCACTCCCGTTGAGTCGCGCATACCGCGACCGGTTCGTCCCTGGCAGGCTCACGGCGACGCGTGGCTGCAGGATGCCATACCCCTCGGAGACCCGCTGCTTGGCTTCGTCGTACCGCGCACGATTCAGTGGATGCGCCATCGCTCCCACGAACTGCCGCGCCGCATCGCGCGGCAGTTGTGTATCCGTGTCAAGGGTGAGCACGTACTTCACGGTCGACAACACGGCCGTCTCACCGACGATGAGTGAGAAGCGATCCCGTGAGCCGCCTCGCAGAAGCTGGTTTACGTCGCCAAGTTTTCCTCGTTTCCGCTCGTACCCCATCCAGATCCGCTCCCCAGGATTCCACCGGCGCGGGCGATGAAACAGAAAGAACGCATCGCGTGCCGCCTCTCTGTACTTGTCATTCAATTCTTCGATCCTCTTCTGGGCCAACCGCAACAGGGGCTCGTCTTCCGGAAGCGTTTCCGTGGGTGCGTCTCGAAAATCGGTCAATAGGGAAAAGTGCAGGTGGTCGTCCCGATTGGCCAGGAAACGGACTTCGAGCGCCTCGACCAGCTCCTCGATGTTGTCAACGCTGCTCAGCATAGTCGGGACCACGACCAGCGCGCGCGATTCCGAGGGGATGCCTTTGGAGAAGTCCATTCGCGGCAGCGCATGCGGCGTCATCAGCACTGTCGTAAGCCAATTCACCAGCGCGACCGCTAGTTGGCTTGTACAGAGTAGGGACAGGAGACCGACCAGCGCGAGTAACCAACCGTCCATATCCTCGGCATAGGCCTGTGCCAATAAGCCGGCGGTGAAAACCCCCGTCAACAAGGCGATCGTGCTGACATAGAGGAACGACGGAAACCGACCACTCGTTCGCTGAAACGCGTCAGCAGTGGAGGGGCGCACCTCCGCCATTCGTTCGAGCTGTGGCACTCCCTTGTCGATCAGGTAGAAACCAACATGGGTTTCCCGGCCGTCGCTGCCGTTCCCGCTCGCGCCCTGCTGCGCCAGGTGGATCGCGTGGCGCGCCACCTCGCATTCCGAGAGCCGGCTGCTCCTCGCCATCCTCTCCACCGCGTGACGGTAGCGATCGCGGGTGCCAAAATTCATCTTGCCGTAGGCGGCCGCGGGGTCCTCACGCAGTGTCCGCTCGACCACGCTCATCGTTTCAACGAATGTGCGCCAGTCCATCGCGCCCAGAAATCGGAGACTGCCGATGCTGTTGCTGATGGAGACCTGGTCAACGGCCTGCTGTTGGTTTTCCGATTGCACCGACTGCTCGATCGTCAGGCCGGACTCAGAGAGTCGCTGCTCGATCCAGGTAAGCGGCAATGCCAACGCG
>JAERMM010000167.1 GCA_016844585.1 Chloroflexota bacterium
GAGGTGGCGTTCTTCGTAGATCTGGGCCTGGTCCTGGCTGAAGATCACCTCGTAGTGCGGCTGCCAGGCCTTCTTGCTGAACTCCGTATCGAGCGGCTCTCCATTTGCGCCCAGGATGACTCCCTGTGGAGAGGTTCGCCCGGATGCCCACAGCACCCGTCCTCCCGCGTCCAGGACCGTGAGCTGGATGAATGCGCGTCTGAAGCCTACACCCGAGGGGAATTTATGGCCGGCGAGGTTGGCCACCCGGATGCCAACCTCCAGGCCATCGTCAGTCCGAGCCGCGGAGGTGATCTCCAGCGTCGCCGTCCGCTCGCGCGCCAGCTCCAGGACCGAGTTCTGCGCGGTGATCATCGCGCTTTCGGTGCCGGGCGGAACCAGCCCATCGGAGCTGGGGATGCCGAGGAGGGAGCTGAACTGCTGGAACATTTGCATGACGAACAAGTTCAGTCCAACGAGGGCGTGCCGGCTCATCTCGCGGTCGACGAGCCCGATCTCGTCGTTCGACGCTCTGCCATCAACCGGCGGATACGTCTGGTCTTCGATGCTCGCAATGCGCGAGATGACGTTCTTCGCGTGGTAGGTCTTCGGCATGTGGCAGCTCTGACACGTTTGCGCTGTAGCGGCAACAAACGGCTGCCGCTCGTTTTGATATGCGCTGTTCCGCCATTCGAGGTACGTCGTCTGCTCGTGCTCGAACGCAGCGTTTGGTCCCGTCGTCGGGTCGGTCCCATTGAAGGGCCCCGGCACGGTGGGAAGGATGACGGTGTGGCAGGAGCCGCACAGCGCCGACGACTGAATGTGCTCGGCGCCTTTTGGCTTGATGCCGAGGGCCATCTCCATGGGATGTGTCTTGGGATCGTCGAACGGTCCGACGATCTCGTCGTTTGGCTCTGTCTCGAACAACCCAGTGTACGTGGCGGGAGTCCCCAGGCCGCGCGCCGCGATGGCGTGGCACACCGAGCAGGAGATGCCGTCGCGAGCGAGCGCCCCGTAGGTGGCGTTCTGGCCAGTGATGGCGTAGATCATCTCGGCGGTGAACTTTTCGTCGCGATCCAGGTGAAGCTGCCGCTGACCCATAACGCCGTGGCACCTGAAGCAGGTCTCGTCGATGAAGCCCACCATTGAAGGCCACATCGCCCGCTCGCCCTCGATCTGCGCATGAAATACTGGGTCGCGTCCCGCCAGACCCATCATCGACGCGGACCATTCACCGTAAGGCGAAACGTTGACGCGGCGGCCTGCGCTGTCGATCAGGATCATGGGCGGCAGCACGTTGTCCAGGTGCTCGACGGCGTCGTGGCAGCCAACGCACTGGCTCGAGGTGAGGAAGCGCGATGGTCCGTTGGCTGAGGAAACCACCGGGTCGTTCGTGCTGGCTGGGAGAGCGCGCACCTGGTCGGGGAGCAGGTTGGCGATCTGGTTGAAGAGACGGAGGAAGCGATCGTCGGCGGCAGGCAGCGGGCTGGCCAACGGAACGGCCGGCGGCGGGTCGAACTGCTGCGAATGGATTGGGCTGGCCGAGGTCCTGACCAGACTGTGTGCCCTGAAATAGTCCCAGGTGAGATCGGGCGTATCGTACCGGTCCGGCTCGCCGACGATGTTGCGCAAAGAGGCGTATGTCAAGTTCACATTGTCCGACGACGCGTGGCAGGCGATGCAGCTCGAGTTGCCGAACTGGCCCGCGTTCCAACCGTCGGGACCGGGTTTTGACGACTGCCAGTACCAACCGTCCCATGAGCCGCTAGGGACTCGGACCATCGTCGTCCAGAACATCGTGGCTGGGTCGGGCGGATCCGTCTCCGGAAGGGGCGGCCAGTTCTCTTTGACGATCATCGCGCCCTCAGGGAACCGCTCATCGGGCCGACCGGCCACGAGCCAATCGTAGACTTCGGGCGAGTAGTACACCTGCGCCCGTCCATGCGTGAAGTAGTCAACGCCGTCGATGATCGGTCCGGTTCTGCGGACCTCTGCATCGTGTGCCCAGCCCTTGTAGCAGCCCGCTTCGAGGAACGCCTCGATCTTGCCCTGGTCGCTCCCAGGGAACGTGCAAACAATGGGGCCCTGGGCGGTGGCGCTGGTTTGAACCAGGGCAACGATGAGCGTCGCGGCGACGGCCGCGGCCGTAATCGCAGTGAGCCACCAGACCCGGCCCCGATGGCCAGGGGAGGCCGCGTTCTGGTCGATCTGTGCGGCCGCCATGCTTCCTCCGTTCGAGGACCGCGAAGCACCAGGCATTTCGCGTGCGCCAGTGTACCGCTTTTACACGCATCGGGTGAGCCATTGCACCGGCCGATGAGCCCGCGATTGAAGTTGCGGCGCGTTTTCGCGCTCAGTTACGGTTAGCGACTGTCAGCAGCTCATGGAAGGAGCCGGTTTTGGCGAAGAGCGCTCCCACCGACGCAATCGTCGAGGGTGTCCTTTGGATGACGGTGAGCGCGCTCACCGTCGCGGTTCTGAGTGCAATGGCGAAGTTCCTGGAGGATACGCAGTCGAGCCAGATGCTCTTCTTTCAAATGGCCGTGAGCACCATGGTGTTCGGGGCCTTCCTCCTGCGGCAGGGCAGGCAGGCGCTCAAAACGAACCACATCATCCTCCACCTGGTTCGCGGGCTCATTGTTTTTGGCGCCTGGTACGTGGACTTCGTTGCGATCGACGACATCCCGTTGATGGACGCGGCGTTGCTGTCGAACTCGGTTCCCCTGTGGGCGCCTCTCATCGCATGGGCGTGGCTGCGGCAGCGGCCTCCATTGCCTCTGTGGGGCGGCATTCTTCTGGGGACCGCGGGGGTCGTGCTGGTGCTCCAGTCAAGCCGAGGCCCCGAGGTCCAGCTTACGGCCGCGGTGGGTCAGCAAACGGTCATCGGCGGCACGCTATTGGCGCTGCTCTCTGGCATCCTCGGAGCCGTGGGCTTTGTCGCGGTGGGCATTCTTGGGCGGACCGACTCGGCGTTGCTGATGGCGTTCAGTTCATCGCTCATCGCCACGGTGGCGGCGACGCCTTATGCGCTGCGGGAATGGCAAACTCCGGACCCGCTGTCGATGGCGGTTCTGATTGGGATCGGCCTCGTGTTCGCGGCCGGCAGCTATGCGAGCACGCTGGCGGTGCGTCAGGCTCCCGCGGCCATCGTCACGCCCGTGTGCTACGCCTCGGTAGTCTTCACGATGTTGATCGACCTGGTGTTCTGGAACGACCCGCCCGACGCGATGGGCCTGATGGGGGCGGCCCTGGTTATCGTTGGCGGTACCTTGGCCATCGTGATCGGCCAGCGCAGGCCTCCTGCTACGCCATCGTCAGCGTCTTTGACGGCGGCTTGAGGAGGCGCCTCAGCCCGTGGCTGTGATCGCCTTCACATTCGCCTGGTCCGCCCCGAAATGCCTGCTATCGTGTTCGTTATCGATTATCCCATTCACTGGAGAGAAGCCCATGCGGGCCATCAATGTCCCAGGAGTGCTGTTGCTGAGCGGTCTGGCCATAAGTTTTCTCCTTCTGGACCTGACGTCCCGAGGGACTCCGCTTCTCTTGTCTTTTCTGGCTGTATGGGCCCTGGCTGCCATATGGTGGATGCGCTCTTTTGCGCCCCCGGCAACGGAGCGAGTTTCGGCAGCCGAGGATCCGACGTACGACCACTGAGCCTGGGACTGGTCAGACCTTGCGTCACTGAAGCTCCCTGGCTCGCACCCGAGTACAGCAACATCACTGAGGGCCGGTGGTTCTCTCGTGCATGCAGCGCGACGTCATTTCCAAGTGCCTCGCCGAAACTCCCAGGCTCGACGAAGTCCCGCTGCATATCGATGATGATGAGCGCCAGCTTCGCCGGGTCACGGCGGAACGGCTGCGGCTCGGCGGGTATCTCCAAACCGTTCATGATCCTGAGCCAGGGGCTCACCAACGCCGCTGCTCGGCGGCTGGGTACATGAATGTACGATCCTCCGCACCAACCCGGCGACGTTAATGCCCCAGCCGACACCGAACGGCATGTCCGTGAAGACGCGGTCGCTTTCCGGATCGCAATACGCGTTCACCATTCGGTCGACGGTCGGCAGGCGGAAATCGTAAGGAATGAGTCCGCCCAGCTGCCCGTGCCATTGACGCTTCTCAGACGGCGTGGCTAACTCCCGGACCAGAGCCCAGGTCACGAGCCCGAAACCGAGCAGCGTGGCGATTCCTTTCAATCCATTGATCTCAACCTCAACTCCACCGATCTCGAACTCGATCTCCATGGTTGAATTCCTTCCCTCCGCCGGCCTCTTAGTGGGTTGTAGCACCTCAGCACGCGTAAAGCACCTTGAGGCAACTTGTATCTTTCGCGTGCCCAACTGCTCACCCCGAGTACGGGAATACGACACGGTTTGACACCAGCCCCCCATTGCGGTACGTTCTGCCTACTGTGCTCTGCGGAGGGCCCTGGGTATGCTGACCCCTGAGCAGAACGAGCTGATCAGCCGCACCGACGCCGGCACGCAGGGCGGCGACTACATGCGTCGCTACTGGCAGCCTGTCGCCGTCTCCTCTGAAATCAAAGCAGGCGGCAAACCGCGGGCGGTCCGTTTCCTCGGGGAGGATCTCGTCCTCTTCCGCGACGACCAGGGTCGACCCGGGCTCGTCGGTCTGCACTGCTCCCATCGGCTGACCTCGCTGGCCTACGGCCGCGTCGAAGATGGCGGCATCCGCTGCCCATTCCACGGCTGGCTGTACGACGTTGACGGGCATTGCCTGGAGCAGCCGGCCGAACTCGAGGGCAGCACGTTCAAGGAACGCATAAAGCACCCGGCCTATCCCTGTCAGGAGCTAGGCGGTCTGATCTTTGCCTATATGGGCCCGCCCGAGACGCAGCCGCTGCTGCCTCGCTATGACGTACTGGTGCGTGAGGACGGCACACGGAAGGTCGACTACTATCCGATCAATAGCAACTACCTGCAGAACCTCGAAGGTGCTCTCGACACGGTCCACGCCGCCTATCTGCACAGCGCGCAATGGTCGAAGGACAAGCACATTCTTGACGCATTATCGAGGCCGAGCGTCGAGTTCGAGGAGCGAGAGTACGGCCTCTGGCAGAAATGTATCAAGGCCGTTCCCACGAGGAGCGGCGCCATGATGGGGCTGGCCTGCGGGTACAGGAGAGCAGCCGCGACCAAGAAAAAGGCGACGTCAAGAAGTTCCAGTCCTGGTACGTACCGATCGACGACACCCACACCATGCGCTTCCAGGCAGCCTTCGCGCCATTCTCGACACACGGAGTGCCGTACCAATGGCCGCCGGAAGAGCCCTTCACCCTGCCAGGACCGGAGAATGCGTATTTCCAGGACTACGAGAAGTACGACACGATTTCGGGCATCCCCGCCTACGGCGCCCCGGGATCGGCCATCAAGGGCTTCCTCTGCCAGGACAGCATGGTCAACGAGTCGCAGGGCCCCATCGTGAATCGCAGTCTCGAGCGGCTGGGCGAGCACGACAAGATCATCATGGCGATGCGGCTCATGATGCTGAAGGCGATCGCCGACGTAGCGAACGGCGACGACCCGAAGCACGTCATCCGCAGCGCCGCGGAGAACGCCATCGTGTACATCCGCGGCGAAGAGGCCACCGAGCTGGTATGACAGCGCCAGCCGAGCGACGCTCCTGGATTGGGCAGCGCGTGCTCCGGAACGAAGACGCGCGCTTTCTGACCGGGCAGGGCCAGTACACGGATGACATCGTGTTGCAGGGCATGGCGCACGCGGCCATGCTGCGCAGTCCATACGCCCACGCTCTTATCAAGAAAATCGACTACTCGAAAGCTCTGGAGATTCCGGGGGTCTACGGTGTCATCACCGCTGAGGACGTCGTGCCGCTCATCGAGCCGGAAAAGGGCTCGCAATACCCTCGCGGCGGCGTCTGGTACTACATGGCCACCGATCGCGTCCGTTTCGTCGGCGAGATCATCGCCATCGTCGCGGCCGAGGACCGCTACATCGCGGAGGACGCGCTCGACGCCATCGAGGTCGAGTACGAAGAGCTACCGGTCGTCTCGGATCCGGAGCGGGCGCTCGATCCCGACCAGCCCCTGATCCATCCTGACGCCCCCGGCGGCAACGAGGCGGGCGTACGCCTCTGGGACTTCGGGGACGTCGACGCCGCGTTCGCCGAGGCGGACGTCGTCGTCAGTGATCGCTTCGAGCACCAGCGTCACAGTTCCACCCCGCTCGAAGGGCTTGCCGCCATCAGCAGCTACGACCCATTGACCAACCAGACGACCATCTACGCCAACGTGGGCAACCTGGGCCGATACACGGCCGCGGTGAAAGCGCTGCAGGTGAACCACAGCGACATCCGCCTCATCGTCCCGGACGTCGGCGGCCATTTTGGTGTGAAGGCATGGGTCCATCAGCGCGGCGTGCTGCTCGCCGTGCTTTCTCGCAAGGTAGGCCGCTCAGTGAAATGGACCGAGGACCGCCTCGAGCATCTGGCCGCGAGCCACCACGGTACCGGGCGCATCGGCTACATCGAGATGGCCGCCAAGCGCGACGGGACCATTCTTGGCTGCCGAATGAAGCTGATCGACGACCAGGGAGGGTACGTCTCCCTCAACGAGCCGTTCAGTCTTAGCTCTGTCATCGCCGACTGCACGAGCATGTATCGCTTCCTGAACATCCGCATTGACGTGAGCTGCCGGCTGACGAATCGCGTGCCCGTGGCATCGAATCGCGGCTACGGAAGAAACCAGTACTTCTTCATCCTCGAACGCATCGTGGATCGACTGGCCCGCGAGCTGGGCATGGACCCTGCCGACCTCCGTGAGAAGAACCTGATTCCGGCGGACCAGATCCCTTTCAACACGCCCAGCGGCTCCATGTACGAGAGCGGCGACCCACCCGCGCTGTTCGAAATGACGAAGAAGCTCCTTGGCTACGACGAAATGCGAGCCGCGCAGGCGAAGGCCCGCGCGCAGGGTAAGCTGCTGGGCATCGGACTTGTCGGAGCTGTCGAGCACAGCGGGCCGCGTGCGCAGGGCGGCGGGCGCGAGTTTGGGCTCAAAGTGTCCGCAGACGCGGCCGTCGACGTGGCCACGGTGCAGATCGGCCCTGACGGCAAGCTCATCGTGATTTCGCCGACCCTCTGCCAGGGGCAGGGCCACGAGACGACGATCGCCCAGATCGTGGGTGATCGCTTCGACGTTAATCCCAACGATATTCGCGTGCACGTTCGGCTCGACTCGGCTACCCAGGCATGGTCGCCGAGCTCTGGAACCTACGGCTCGCGATTCTCCTCCACGGGCGCGGGCGCGGTGTACGGCGCGGCCCGCAAGCTCGGCGACCAGCTCATGCAGCTCGCCAGCCGCCATCTCGACGTGGACCCCGCGGACCTGGAGTTTCGTGATGGTGGCGTCGCTGTGAAGGGTGTGCCCGACCGCGGGATCAGCCTGCGCCAGCTCGCAGCCACCGCGCACGTGGCCCCGAACAGCTTCGGTATGGGCTCCGACGTGGGGGTGCAGGCGACTTACCGTTTTACCTGGGATGGCCCCGATCCGCGAACCAACGTTTCGGCGATGATCTGGCACGCGGCGCTGGTGGAAGTGGACGCCGATACGGGCAAGGTGACGGTGCTAAAGTACGTGGCCGTCGAGGATTGTGGTCGGCTGATCAATCCCATGATCGTCGATGGTTTGACAATGGGCGGTGTAGTCAACGGGTTGGGATGGGCGCTCACTGAGGCTTTCATCTATGACGAAAACGGCCAACTGCTGACCGGCACATTTATGGACTATCTGTTGCCAAAATTCAGCGACCTGCCGGAGCTCAAGATGGGGCATATCGAGACGCCGACGCCGTATCACGAGCTAGGCGCAAAAGGCATGGGCGAGAGCGGGACGATCCCGCCGCCCGGGTGCATCGGTAACGCCGTGGAGGACGCTATCTGGCACCTCGGCGGCCGTATCCGCGACGCTCACCTGGCGCCGGAGACGGTCTTGAAGGGGATTCGCGAGGGAAATACGAAGCAGGGAGGTTTCAATGCAACGGCCTGACGAATGGTGGCACCGACTTTATTACGACGACTGGGTAGCGCGAGAGGGCCTGGAGCTGATCCGCGGGCATCGCGTGGAGAACGTCTTCACGACGCCGCTGCGATACTGGCCGCGCACCGACGCCTACGCCGTGCATATCACACTCGATGGCGCTGCGGAGCAGGCGTCGGCGTACATCCAGGAGATTCCGGCCACGCGCAAAATCACCCCGCAGCGGCACATGTTCGAAGAGCTGACCTACATATTGAGCGGGCGCGGCAGCACCAGTGTTTGGTTCGACGAGAACAAGAAGCGCAGCTTCGAGTGGGGCCCGGGCAGCCTGTTCGCGATTCCGCTGAACGCCTGGTATCAGCACTTCAATCTGTCCGGCACCGAGCCGGCCCGCTACATTGCGAGCACCACCGCGCCCACCATGATGAACTTCATCCGCAACGACGAGTTCATCTTCAACAACGATTTCCGATTCACCGATCGCTTCGACGAGGCGGAGGACTACTTCAACGCCGAGATCAAGCCTCGCATCTTCGAGGGCTGGGGCGAGCCGCAGGACGTGAACTTCAGCAACCTATGGCCTGATATCAACAAGATCGACTTGCGCGCACCGAAGGAGAACTCCGAGATCGCCCGCGGAGTGCGCACAAGCGGTTACTCATTCGAGTTGGCGAACGGCGTGATGGGCTCGCACATCTTGGAGGCCCCCGGCGGAACCTTTACCAAGCTGCACCGCCACGGACCTGCTGCACACGTGCTGTGGATCAGGGGGGAAGGCTACTCGATCCTCTGGCCCGACGGCGGCGAGGACGAAAAGGTGACCGAGGAGTGGGGAGTTGGCACGCTAATCGTGCCGCCAACCTGGTGGTGGCATCAGCACTGCATCACCAGTAAGGAGCCCGGGCGGCATCTCGCGTTGAAGCTGAGTAGCCGCAAGAACATGGTGAGCCGGTTCCACGAGCGCACGATGGTGAGCACGCGCAAGGGCGGCCAGCAGATGGACTACGCGGACATCCCGCCCGATACGATGGCCGAGCTGAAGCGCATCTTCCTCGAAGCATGCGCGAGGAAGGGTACAGTGGTCGATCCCGAAATGGGCCCGATCATGGGAGGGTAGGGTCAGTTCCCGCTCCCTCTGGGGAGAGGGTTAGGGTGAGGGGTGACCCCCATCCGCGAGCAACATGAACAGTCCGGGTCACACCCGGGACCATGAGGAGGCAAGACGAGTGGGCTGGCTAGATTTTCGTGACTTCGTGGATGGCTGTGAGAAAAAGGGCGACGTGCTGCGCGTCGAGGGCGCCGATCCGTACCTGGAGCTAGGCACCCTCGTCGAGCTGATGTGCGAGCAGCAAGGACCGATGCTCCTGTTCGACGACATCAAGGGATTCCCGCGCGGCTACCGCATCGCGGCAAAGCCGTACTCGACAACTGACCGAACGGCGTTCGCCCTCAATCTGCCAGTCGGCCGCTCAAAGGCCGAGACGAACGGCGCCTGGCGCGAGCGCATGAAGGACTACGAGCCGGTAACGCCGATCGTGGTCCGCGACGGCCCGATCCTGGAGAACGTGCAGGAGGGCGACGGAATCGATCTGCACGAGTTCCCGATCCCGAAGTGGCACGAGTTGGATGGCGGCCAGTATCTCGGCACCGGCTGCAGCATCGTCACGCGGGATCCGGAAGAGGACTGGTGCAACGTGGGCACTTATCGCGTGATGCTGCACGATCGCAACACTTGCGGCATCTCAATCACACCGTATCACCATGGCAACGTACAGATGCGCAAATGGTGGCTGCGCGGCAAGAGCTGCCCGATCGCGATCGTCATCAGCCCGGACCCGTACCTGTTCATCGCGTCCACGCACGGCGTGCCGTGGGGCGAATCGGAGCTGGCCTGGGCAGGCTATTTCCGTGGCGCTCCTGAGGAGATCATCATCGGCCAGCACACGCAGCTTCCGCTGCCTGCCCGCGCCGAGATCGTCATCGAGGGCGAAGTGCCACCGCTGACCGATGAGAGCAAGCTCGAAGGGCCATTCGGGGAGTACACCGGCTACTACGCGGCTGGCGAGAAGATGCGGCCCGTGATCCACGTCAAAGCGGTGTACTACCGCAGCGACCCGATGATGCACGGCGACCCGCCCGTGCTGCCATCTGCCGAGGGCTCATCGCCCGTGGGCAATGCCATCTGGGAGATGTTCGAGAAGGCCGGTGTGCCAGGCGTGAAGGACATCCAGTCGCTCAGCGTTGGCGGGGCATTCATCACGGCCATATCGATGCGGCAGTCCTACGCCGGCCACGCGGCGCAGGTGGCGCAGACCGCCTGCGGCCTGATCCACAACATGTGCCGCTTCATCATCGTGGTGGACGACGACGTCGACGTGACAAACACGAACCAGGTCCTGTGGGCGATGGCGACGCGGTGCGACCCGGCCCATGCGATCCAGATCATGACCGGCTGCCCGTCGACGACGCTAGACCCGGCGATCAGCCCCGACCGGAAGGCGAAGGGCGACCTGACCGCCGGCCGCGCGCTGATCCTCGCCACTCGCCCGTGGGAATGGTTCGACCAGTTCCCGCAGGTCAACCGCGCGACGGACGAGCTGCGCGCCGATGTGAGGGAGAAGTGGGCGCATTTGTTCGATAAGTCCCGCCGCGGAGAGTTGGTGGGGGCGAGGTAAACAATTAGCCCGACGTGGCTGACGTCTACTATCGGATCGTCCGTCGGAATCCACCTACCGAGGAGGACTTCCTGTCCTATGCAGCTCTCGGCATCCCACTACTTCATGACGACGAGATGAGCCGTCGTCTCTCTGAAGGGATTTCCGTCTATGCAACCTTGGCGCAGGCACGGCGCGCCGCACGGCGTCTGCCTCAACTTGGGCCGTTCATTGCGGAGCTATCCATCCCAGACGGATCATCCGTGACGTTCGAACGCACTGGAATCGCGAGCGGCCACCATACTCTGTGGGTTGACGGGGCGGAGGCGCTTGGTTGGGTGCGGGTCGTCGTTCCAGTGTAAGGTGTCGTTGGATGACGACGGGCCAAATACAGGAGCCTCGTTCGCGTGATCGCCTACGAACTGTGGGAAACTGAGTCGGGGAACCTGATGGGTTCCTATCCGACAAAAGACCAGGCGCTGTCCGCGTTGGCGGCTGCCGTTGAGTCCCATGGCGGCCGCTATGCAGAGACGGTGGCGCTAGTGTGCGAGCGCTCCAGCGGAC
>JAERMM010000420.1 GCA_016844585.1 Chloroflexota bacterium
GTGGTGTAAAGGCGGTCGCTGAGTCGATCCAGCGCGGGGTTGGCGTAGTGGCTGCGATTGGCACCGAGCCAACGGGTGGCGGCGGTCGACATCTCGCGTCCGTCGAAGCTGGAGAAGACGCCCTCGTTCTGGCCGCGGCCGCGCAGCTCGAATCCCGGGAACTTGGCCTGCAGCTCGTTGTCCCTGCTGATCTGAGGCGGGGGGATGAACTCCGTTACATCCAATCCGATGCGTCGCCAGTCGGCGGCGATGAGCGAGATGGCGCCGGTCTGCGGGCCGGGAGGGCTGCGCAGCTCGATCTGCACCGGCTCGCCGGCGGCGTTCAGCATGCGCCCATCGGCGGCGCGTCGCCAGCCGCCGTCGGCGAGGTCCTGCAAAGCGCGATTGGGGTCGTATCGGTAGACGGCGAAGGGCTCGCCCACGATGGGCGCTCGAGGATCGCCAGCGTTCATGAACGTGTCGCCGCTGGCGCCGGGAACGCCGGGCATGAGGAAGTCGCGTACGGCGTCGCGATCGGTGGCGACGTACATTCCGCGCCGTAATCGCACGTCCTGCCCCACCTCGGGATGGCGGGCGAACTGCGGGTCGAACTGCATCCAGACGTAGAGCCAGTTGTCTGGCCGCTGGAAGACCGATCCATCGCGCGTTGCTTGCCACTCGTCGCGCACGTCGAGGCTCATGTTGATTGGGAGCGCCTTCTCCGCCGCGAGGTCGAGCGCTCCAGCCCGCAGGTAGGCCAGCATCGTGTTCGCGTCCTGCACGGCCTTGACGATGATCCGTCCTACCTTCGGCCGCCCGAGGAAGTAGCCGTCGTAGCGCTCGAACACCATCTCCTGTCCGAGGCCCCAGTCGACCAGACGGAACGGACCGAGATGGACGTATCCGCTGGTGAAGTAGGGGTGTGAAAGGAACGCCTCCTTGTCGCCATCGAGCGGCTCCGCCAGGATGTGCTTCGGGAACAGCCAGAGGCCGCGGTGGTCGAGGTTCAATGCGGCGTAGTAAGTGGACTTCCAGGTAATGAGGATGGTGAGCGGGTCGATCGCTTCGATGCGCTCGATGTACTGCATTGCACCGATATTGGACGGGCGGATCTCAGTCGGGGCAAACACCGAAGGACTGAAGATCACGTCGTCGGCGGTGAACGGAGCGCCGTCGTGCCAGGTGACGTTCGGCCGCAGTCTCCATATGGTCCGCACGCGCCCGTCCGGCAGGAAAGCCAGCGATCCGTCGTCGCCCGACGGGATGCCAACCGCGAGCCTGCCAATCGGGTTCCCACGAGCATCGAGGGTGGTGAGCCCGGTGGTATGAATCTCGACCAGCGAGGCGCCGCCGCCGTTCGTGCTGGAGAACTCCCACATCCCGAGGAGCTTGGGGACGTTCTGCTGTCCGAGCACCAGCGTTTTGGATGCGCCGTCGGCGGGGGACGCGGCCGGGCCTGGCGCCTGGCCGGGCGCTCGTGCCGGCGCGACGGCGCAGCCCAGCATCAGTGCGAGCGCCATCCACGGAAGTGTGCAACCAACCACTGACGGCATACCTACCTCGCCCTCCGCTACATCGCGATGGTAGATTGGGCTGACCGCGCCGTCAAGCGACCCGGATGGCCAGCTTGACATGCGCCGGTCAATGCACCGGTCTACGCCAATCGTGCGTACGAAGCACCCTCCCAGGCGGCTCCAGGCTCGGCTCTTATACTAGAGCCGGGTCTCCACGGTAGATAACGCAGGCGTCGTGACTCAAGGAGGAAGTCGTGCTGACCATAGAAGACAATGAGCTGCTCTGCCGGGTTGGGCCGGGCACGGTCATGGGCGAACTCCTGCGCCAGTACTGGCACCCATTCTTGCTCTCGTCCGAGCTCCCCGTTCCAGACGGTGACCCGCTCCGAGTGCGCCTGCTTGGAGAGGACCTGATCGCCTTCCGCGACAGCCAGGGACGTATTGGCCTGTTGGGCAACCACTGCGCGCACCGCGGCGCCTCGCTGTTCTTCGGCCGAAACGAGGAGGCCGGGTTGCGCTGCGTCTACCACGGCTGGAAGTACGACGTGGACGGCCACTGCGTGGAAATGCCAAACGAGCCGCCGGAGAGCAACTTCGAGACGAAGATTCAGCACACTGCCTACCCACCGCCTACCCTTGCGCCGAGCGGGGCGGTGTGGTCTGGGCGTACATGGGAGCGCAACGGCCGGCGCCGTCGCTGCCCGATCTGCCCTGGTTCCTGGTGCCGCCCGAGCAGCAGTTCTTTACCAAGCGGTTCCAGGAGAGCAACTTCGTTCAGGCCATCGAAGGCGGGATCGACACGACGCACGCGGGATTTCTGCACACGCGGCTCACGCTGGAGCTAGCGCTCAAGCGAGAGACCGATGCGAAGACCAACCGCAGCTGGGGCGACGACGAGCAGACGAACAAGGGCCTCAGCATCGCGATGACGAACCGCTACGCCCGCTTTGAGATGCTCGACACCGACTACGGCATCATGATCGCATCGCGCCGCGAGGCTGGGGATGCTGAGACGTACTGGCGCATCAACCAGTTCCTCTTCCCCTACTACACGATGCCACCGGGCCATGGGGTGGTCGATCGAACGACGCCTAAAGCGAGCTACGGCGGGCACGCCTTCGTGCCGATAGACGACGAGCACACAATGACCTGGAGCTTCACCGCCAACCTCGTTGAGCCTTTCTCTGAGAAAGAACGGGACAAGATGCTGCAGTACCCCAACCCGGGGCTGCACGCCGGGGTGCCGAAGGGGCTGCTGCCGCCGACCTCCGAACCGATGGGCGCGTTCCGCGGAATCCACAACATGCGGAACGACTACGGCCTGGACTACGAGCTGCAGCGCACGAGCCAGTTCTGCGGCATCCCCGACCGATCGACGCAGGACAATGCCGTGCAAGAGAGCATGGGCCCGATCTACGATCGCGGTAACGAGCACCTCGGCGTGTCCGACTCGGGCGTGATTCACATGCGCCGCCGTCTGCTGGAAGCAGCAAAGGGATTGCAGGCGCAGGCTGCTGCGGCGCCGGGGGTAGCGAACCCCCGTTCGTATCTCATCGGCGCCTGCGGGTTCTTGCTGCCGAACGAGGCGTCGTGGATCGACACGGCCTATGAGTTGTGCAGCCTGCAGCCGCAGTTCGATGCTCTCGCGGCAATGGTCTAGCCATGGCAGCACGATCGAGAGCCGCGGCCCTGATCGGGTCGAAGCAGTTTGAGCTCCGCGAGTACGAATTGCCCGATATCGCTCCGGACGCTGGGCCGGGCCAGATGGGGTTGGCATCCATCTTGCTGTGAAGCAGGCCGGCGCGGACTGCCTTATCGTGACAGGGCTAACGAGAGACGCAGCGCGATTCGAAGTCGCCCGGACGCTCGGTCAGCCGGGAGCGATCCACGTAAACGCTGGTGCCGTAGCCTGGG
>JAERMM010000168.1 GCA_016844585.1 Chloroflexota bacterium
CGTCGGGGCCGCGGCCGTCTGCGGCTCAGCCGGAGGGGCGGCGACGGCAACGTGAACCACGCCGTTCATGCCGTCGTGCAGGTCACAAACGTACGCGTAGTCGCCGACGTCTGAGAAGACCCATGAAAAGCTGTCGCCTGGGGACATGAGACCGGAGTCGAAGATGAACCAGTCGCTCACGACGTCGTGCAGGTCGGCCCCGTCGTTGACCCACGTGATTGTCGTGCCGGGCGCAACCGTTAGCTCAAACGGCTCGAAGAAATTGTCACCCATGCTGACAGTTGCCATCTCGTCCTGCGCCAGGACTGGACTCAGCGCAACAAGTGTCAGTCCCGTTACCAACCCAATGGCTCCGACCAGGGCCGCTGCTAGGATACGCCTCAACTTCGCCTCCCTCATGTGGATCTGCTTTTGGCTGACTTGACCTGGTCTATCTGAGTACCCCCTCGATAGGAGAGCTGGCCGAGGCATACGCTTTCTTCGGAATCCGTCCCGCAAGAAATGCCTTGCGGCCTGCCTTGATGCCCTCCGCGATGGCTGCCGCCATCAAAGGCGCATCGCCCGCCAGCGCGACTGCGGTATTGACCAAACAGGCATCGGCGCCAATCTCCATCGCGAGAGCCGCGTCCGATGGAGCTCCGATCCCAGCATCGACGACGACCGGTATGTTGGACTGCTCGACGATGATCTTGATCTGTTCGAAGTTTGCCATTCCCTGGCCAGATCCGATGGGCGATGCCAGCGGCATGACGGTCGCGCAGCCTACCTCCTCTAATCTGCGAGCGAGCACGGGGTCGTCATTGATGTACGGCAGGACTACAAACCCATCCTCGACGAGCTGCTTTGCTGCTTCCAACGTACCGACTGGATCCGGCAGCAGGTACTTCGCGTCGGGAATAACCTCGAGTTTGATCCAATTCGACAGGCCCATAGAGCGCGCCAGCCGCGCGACACGAATCGCCTCATCAGCCGTTTGGCATCCCGCCGTGTTTGGAAGCAAGCGGTAATGGGCCCAGTCGAAGTAGTCGAGGATTGTGCGCTTGCTGGGGTCATCGAGGTCGAGGCGACGTAGCGCCACGGTGATCATCTCGACGTCGGCTGCCTCCATCGCGGAAACCATCTCTTCCATCGTCCGGTATTTGCCCGTCCCGAGAATTAGGCGTGACCGCAGCCGCTGACCGGCGATGACCAGCGAATCGTCTCTTTCCATGGCGTCCAGCTACCTCGCTTTCGAGCGCTTGGCCTGCAGCGGTCCTCGCCAGGCCGATAGGCAAGCGTCCAGAAACAGCGACGCCCCGAGCCGCTCCTGCGGTCGGGGCAACTGGCCGGGCCGCGCCGTCTGTCAGACGGGTTAGGCCCTGCCGCTTTCCCTCCGCTGGAACGACCCAGATCAGGTTCAAAGGGTTGCCCGCGCATCGGACTCTCAGCCAGACCTCGAGAGGCCCGGCTCCCCCAAGCGGTTCAGCGTTGATTATACGGGCCTACACGACAGATGGAGCGAACCCCTCCTCAGCCAGATTTCACAGAATCCTCATCGAGTTCAGCAAATCGAAAGCGTTTTTCCTCCGGTCGAGTGCCCGTTCCCACGCGGCACGCGAGTCCGAAGTGCGGCGACGTTCGGCGAACTCATTCGGGTCGCGAGGTCCAGAGGCCGGCGGCCTCTATGTTCAGGAGACTGCAATGTGGCGCTGGCGTGGCTCCAGGCCTGGCGGACGGGGGCTGGCGCCATCGAATTGCGCTGTTGCGTAATTCCGTGCATTATTCGCGCCTACGGCCCGGACCGCTCCACCACGTTGCCCTGAGGAGAACGCACGATGGCCCAGTCGCGTCCGTGCCTGAGGCTGTGCGCCACGCTGGGCGCGCTCCTCGCCGTGACTCTCGCTTTCGCTGGCTGCGCTGGCGCCTGGTCATTCGCCACCAGGCCAGCTTCGGGGACTCCGTCGGTTCCACCTGGACTCAACGGGCGACTGCTTTTCACCAGAGACACCGGCCTGTGGACACTGGACCTCGCGAGCTCAGCCATGCACGAAATCGCTCGCGCCGCCGAACCTGGGCAGGTAACGGCGGCGCGCTGGTCGCCCGACGGAGCCCGAGTGGCCTATTCGGTGAGTGAGCTACAGCAGGGCAGGTCCGTCTCGGAGATCTACGTGAGCGAACCAGATGGAGCGAACGTCAGCAAGGTGTGGGCCGCTGACCCAAACACGTTCTTCCAGAGGCCGGTCTGGGGTGGGAATACCGGGACTCTGTATTTCATGTTCAGCCAGAATTCTCCCCGCGTTCAGCGAATCGAACGGCTGGAGCTTGCGACCGGCGAACGGCAGATCCTTGCTGAACAGATAGGGTCCTTTGATGTGTCTCCCGATGGATTGTGGCTCGTAGTCATCCGCCAGGTCGAGCAGCGGGGACCAAGCCTGGTCGCAGTCGACCTGGCGACTGGCGACGAGCGTGAGTTGGTTCGCCCGGGCCGGTTTCAGCAAATTGAATCACCTCGGTTCGATCCCAGGTCTGACACGATCGTCTTTGCCGCCAGCGGACCGATGGCCGACTCCCCAAGGTCGACCGTAGACTTCATAGGACGGTCCCTCGGAATATTCCCCGGAATCGCCCTGGCGCACGGTGCGCCGCAGGATCTTTACACCGTGTCTCTGCAGGGCGGGCCAGACGCGCTGCTCGCGTCGGTCGGGGCTGATGAGCCCGCGGTGTCCTGGTCGCCGGACCGATCTCACTTGGCCGTGTTGACTATCGTTTCCCTGGTCGTTTACCCGGCGTCAGGTGGGGGCGCAAGGGCAATCCTTGCGCCCGGTTCGTTGGGGACCTTGGATTGGGCTCGGTGAGCGGCTTGTGCCTGCTGCCCAAAGGTAAAGAGTCTGACCACCATCACTGGGGATGTCGTCCGTCAAGATTTGATCGCGCTGCCTGTGGCCTGTTTGTTGCGCTGTTCCTGTGGGTCTGCGGAAGTCCCCTGAGCGCAGCTCCGTCCATCCGAAGAGCGCCAAGATCATCGTGGCGCCGTATTACGAGATGGCAGATCTGGTCGCCGTAACCGCCTGGGGCCGCATGGATGCGATGACCACGTTCGATGAGGAGCGTATCCTTCGCTTCATTCGGGCCAACCCGGACCGTGGCCCAGAAGCGGTTCCCTGAGCACCGCCCTTACACTTTCCTGGGGCGTGTGTACCGGCCCGTACGCACGGACACATCCGTCGCGACGGGCCCGTGGTCAGCGACTCAGCGCACGAGCTGGCACAGCCATGCCAACGGGGATGTATGCGGATCGAACAGCGCGGTGACGTCCAAGCAATCGCTCGTGCCCAGGACCACTGGCAGCGAAACGATCCCCATGAAGGCCCCAGAGTAACCAGTACAACGGAGCTAGAGCAGGGTCGCGAACCAGGTGACTCATAGGGGCATACAAGGCATAATGTGAGCGAGTGCGATGATGGGACACTGTCTCATTTACAAGGAAAATGATGTGGAATCCACCTCGAACCCGCTGGCGCTTTCGGGGCTTCGCGAGGAAGCCGAACGATCCCTGCCGGAGGCGCCACTCTCTGAGGAATTCGCCGTAGCGCTCGCAGAATTGTTTGGAGCATTGGCTGACCCAAACCGTGCCAAGATCGTCCACGCTCTCGCTCAGAGCGAAAAGACAACGTCCGGCCTGGCTGCATTGCTGGGCATGAGTCCGCCGGCCGTTTCACAGCACCTGCGCCTGCTGCGATTTCTGCGGATCGTGAAGCCACGCCGCGAGGGGCGCCAGGTGCACTATTCACTGGACGATCGCCACATCCGGCTGCTGATCTCCCTCAGCATCACCCACCTGCAGGAGGAGCACAGCCGTCACGGCGGCCTCGACGATTACGATGAGGAAAACACGAGCATCTTGAACAGGGACAGCGATTGAGAAGCTCGCGTTTTGCCCCAGTCGTATTCTGTATCGGACTTGGCCTCGTTCTGGCAGCCTGCTCGCCAGCCGCTCAGTCGCCGAGCCCAACGCTGGTTCCCCGTCTCGGCTCCACACAGGGCACCCCTGGCGTATTGACAGGCGCGCTCCCGGCAACCGATCTGGCCGTCGGCCCAAACCAGCGCTTTCTCCTGGCGCTTATCGGCCCAGACAACCGCCTCGTGACCGAGGCTGCGGTCGACCTCGCCTTTTTCAAAGTCACGGGGCCGAACGAAGCGCAGCTGCGCTCGCGAGCTCCGGCCGAATATCGTGAGGCGCCGGGGCTGCCGGGGCGAGGTATTTACGTTGCGCGCGCGGAGTTCGACGAGGCCGGCGAATGGGGCGTGGCCGCGCTGGTGCGACAGCCAAGCGGCGAGCAGACCGAGTTGCGACACAGCTTCCAGGTGAAGGACAGGAGCGCGACGCCTTCGATTGGCACCATGGTGCCGCTGAGCCGGACTCTCACCGCCTCCACCGCGGCGGAGGTTGAGCGTTTCTGCTCCTCTCGGCCAGGCGACGCTTTTCACCGCCTTTCCGTTGCCGATGCGCTCGCGCAGCGCAAGCCGTTCGCCGTGCTTTTTGCCACACCGGGCTTTTGCGAATCGCGTACCTGTGGTCCCAGCCTCGACGTACTTCAGGCGCTCTCTCAACAGTACGGCGACCAGATGAACTTCGTTCACGTCGAGATCTACAAGGACGGGCGTCCCAACGACAAGCGCGAGACCGTGCCGGCGGTTGGCGAGTGGAGCCTGACCAGCGAGCCCTGGCTGTTCGTGGTCGGCGCGGACGGACGGCTGGTCGATAAGTTTGAGGGCAGCATCACCATGGAGGAGGCCGGCCCGGTCCTGAAAGCCTTGTTGGGAGCCTGATCCCGCGTCACCTGTTAGCCGATGCGGCGGCCGCCGCCTCCCGCCAACGGGGTGGGAGCAACACCCTGCCTCGGGTCATCCCGGGAAGGTCAACACCACCCTCGGGGGTATCTTGCATCGAATCACCGCCGTTCTCCCGGCGCTCGTTCTGCTTACGGTCGGAGAGCTCGCTTTCCTCGCGATGCCTAAATCGGCTCCAGCGTCACAGGTCCCCCAGTTCACGCTCTACGCGCGTGATGGGTGGCTCCCCATGCCAGACGGCAACCCAGATCTACGTCTGGGGATTCACCGACGACCCCAGCGGCCCGCCGCGGATTCCCGGCCCACCCATCGTCGTCAACGAGGGCGACACAATTGAACGATGATCGCGCCTCGGTTGGTGATGTGGAAGCGGCAGAAGTAGTCGTAGCGACCCGGAGCGACGAACGTATAGGAGAAGCTATCTCTCCCGATTGATGAACGGGCCAGCGGGTCTGGTCGGCTCGCTCGATGAGGCAGGGTATGGCAGCGCGCATCCTGATCGTTGACGACGACGACGAGAGATCCGCGCCTCCCTGCGCCGCCGCCTGGCTCTCGAGGGGTTCGCAGTCGCGTTGGCCGCAGCACGGCAATGGTCGCCCTCCCGCCGCAACTCTACGTCCGGCGTAGGTATGTGGACGGTGCGAACGTAAGACGGTATCTTACTTGCATGAAGACCGTCGTTTCCACAAAAGGTCAGATCATTCTTCCCGCCGAAATCAGGCGGCGGGATGGTGTCGAGCCGGGGCAACAGTTCGAGGTCGAGCGTGTCGCCCGCGGCGAATACCGGCTCGTGCGCCGAGAACCAGCTCCGAACGAAGGTCTCGTGGACTGGCTCTTGGCCTGCCCGGAGAAAGAGTACTTCGTGCCCATCGAGTCCGAATCTACCGACACGTTGTGATCTACCTCGTCGATGCGAACGTGCTCAGCGAGGCCACCATGGCCGCTCCCGACGCCAGGGTGGTTGACTGGCTGAGGCAGAACGAGCGCGACATCGCGGTCGATCCCATCATCCTGGGCGAGGTTCGGTTTGGGATCTACCTTCTACGGACCGGAAGACGCCGCGGGAGACTGGAACGCTGGTTCAACGAGGGCGTGACCAGGATCGTGTGCCTTCCGTGGGAAGCCGCCACGGGTCTCCGTTGGGCGAAACTCCTCGCCGACCTTCGCGCTTCCGGCCGGCCGATGCCCATCAAAGACAGCCTGATTGCGGCCACCGCGCTCGTTCATGACTTGACGGTGGTCACGCGGAACACGCGCGACTTCGAGCACGCAGGCGTGAACTTGTTCAACCCGTTCAGCTGAGGTGGGCGAGACGGCGGGAAGCGATGTCGATGACTCGACAGATGTTGACAGGATTCACCTAATTAGATTCCCCTGAAAAGTAGG
>JAERMM010000020.1 GCA_016844585.1 Chloroflexota bacterium
CCTTCAGGCTGCGCCTTCAGGATGGCATTGGTGGTGTCCTAGCCCACAGGGTTCCTCGGGCAGGTCAGCTCGAGAAAATTCCCGGATGGATCTTTGAAATACAGAGACTGGGCGGCGGGGCAGGGCGGGGGCTGATCGACCGGTCCTTCGAATGCGACCTTGTTCCGCCGCAGAACCTCGACCGCCTTCTCCATCTGCGCCGGGGTGACACCAAAGGCCATACGCGGCGTTCCCCTGAGCTGCTCCGGCGGCGGCTCCTGCACGTGCTCGGTGAGCAGGAACATCGGGACGATGGCGTTGCCAACTACCACTGTGCTGTGGGGCGCTGGAACGCGCGGTCCCGTCGAGACGTTGCCCGCCCGGCGCTCTCGTTCCTCCATGACGGAGATAAGCCGCTTGAAGCGCAGCAGCTCGTCGGTGGAAAGCCCGCTCCGATCCTCGACGTAGCCACCGAGGATCTCGCCGAGCACCTGGCTGTAGAAGCGCTCCCCAAGAACCAGGTCGTCAACGCGGGTCGTGCTGTGGTCGAACTCGTAGATCGTGACGGCACTCGCCGTCCTAGTTGCTTCGCTCGCGGCCATGTGTTGCCTCCTCAGACCAGATCGACGCTGGTGCTAGGCTTTCTCAACCAGCCCGTAGACCATACGCTCCGCTTGCTCTGTCGTTCTCGGGATGCTGGCATCAGTATCGACCACGACTTGCCCGTCGACCACCTCTACCGCATACGCGTGGAGTGGTGGCGTGCCCCGAATGTGTCCGATGTGCTCCCCTTTGCGGGTGAACTTGTTGTAGTGGCACGCGCAGAAAAACCGATAGTGCTCGGGCTGGTAGGCGACGGTGCACTGCTGATGCGTGCAAACGTCGTTCAGCGCCAGAATACCCTCTTGAAGGCGGACGAGGAAGAACTTCCCCTCTTTATTGTGCGTCACGGACCCCATCGGGAAGTCGTCGATGCGCCCTGCCACGATCTTGCCGCGCCCGGCCGCTGGTATCTGAAACGCCTCCGGCTGGAACGCCGTGATCTGCAGGCGCTGTCCGTCGGGATCGCTGAAGTAGGTACTGACCTCACCCACGGACCGCTGCTCGGCTCGATGGTCCATCACCAGGCAGCCCCGTTCCTTCAGCCCGTCATACACGACCTGGTAATCCTCGGGTGGAAGCATGAAATTCGTGTGCACGCCGAGTCTCGGCGTGAAGTTCGGCACTTCGACGATGACGAAGTACTGGCCCTCTGCCGTCTGGAATGCAGCGCTCGGTCCATCCTCTAGCCACAGGTCCCGCCCCGCCAGTTTCAGCCCGACGGCCTGCTCCAGGAACTCAGCGCTCCGATCGAGGTTGGAAACCTCCATGACTACGTGGTGAAAGTGGCCAACGTTCGGCATACCCCTCCTTATCTATTCCTATGATTTGTCTGCTCCTCTCCTGCTGCAGCACGAGAGGAGGGGGTGAGGGCCACCACTGCCGGATCCAAGCGACTTTGAGGCGCCCTCAAGGTGCCCTCACCTAGCCTCTCCCGCTGCTGCAGGAGAGGGACAAACCGAACCCGACCGCCGATTGGGCGCAACCCATGACTTACTTCCGCCGTCCTCCATTAGATTGGCGCCGCCAGCAGCAGAAGCACGAGTGGGACCTGCACGTCCACGCGCTGCCAGGTGTCACCACGATCCTGGGTTCGCAGAATCGTACCCGGAATTGTGCTGCCCGGTCGACGGAAGCCGCCCAGACCAACGTAGGCCGTGTCCCGTTCCTCAGGATGGCCGCTTATGGCCCACGGGTTCTCCTCCATCTCGTCGGGCAGCCCCTCGCCTATAACCCGTTGCCAGGAGGCGGCGCCGTCGTCGGTGCGGAACACCGCGCCCCGTGCTACGCCGGGTCGGTCCCAGTCGCCGGGCGTGCCGTCCGCGGAGCTGATGAGAATGCTTGGCGCGCCGCCTTCGCGTTTGGGCGGAAAAAAGATGAAGTCGTGGAAATAGTCGCGGGTCATGCCTTGCTCAGCCCGAGTCCAGCCGGCGCTCGGGTCACTGCTGGTGAAGAAGCCCTTGGCGGTTGAGGCGTAGTAGCGGTCGAAGCTATGTGGCTGGCTCGACACCTGGTGGATGTCCAGGTAGTCGATGCCATCAGTCACGTCCTCCCAGGTCGCTCCGCGGTCCAGGCTGCGGACGATGCCGCCGTGCTCGATGCTCATGTAGATGATTCGCGGGTCGTCCGGGTGCACGAATATCTGCAGCACGTGGCCCTGGTGCGGCGGTGTGGGGAACCACCAGTTGTCCTTCTTCTCCTGCGGCAGATCCTGGAGCGCGCTCAGCTCCTCCCAGGTGGCGCCACGATCCTCCGAACGCCAAAGGGCAACCGGCTCAGATCCCGCGTAGATGACATTGTCGTCAGTAGGGTCGACCATCACGGCGCGCACGTGTTCCTCGCGAATCTTCGTCCAGTGCTGGCCGCCGTTGTCGGATCGGACCAGGCCATCCTTCCCGAGGGCCAGATAGACCGACTCGCGCCCGCTGCTGCTGGAGAAGCAGCGGCAGAAGGCGTTCGGGAGCGTCAAAGTCGGTTCCTTCCAGCCGCCGTTCGTCGATTGAGTGACGAAGAGCCCATTGGTCGTTCCGATGTAGAGCCGAGTGTCACTTGCCATGGCATTTCCCCTCCGGATCAACGTTTGTGGCAACGCGATCATACTGCGATCCGCAGTTAGAATGGGGCGTTCGTTGGAGCAAGCAGATGCGTGGTGGGCCACCCGCGACGGTGCTGGCGGGGCGTTTGGCAATGTTCAGCGCGATGCGCTACCCCAACTACCGCCTCTACTGGTTCGGACAGTTCCCCTCCGTGCTGGCCTGGAACATGCAGCACGTTGCGATGGCCTGGCTGGTGTTCCATCTGACGAACTCACCGGCCATGCTGGGCATCTCCGGGCTGGCCCAGACCGTGCCGAACATCGCCATCAGCATGGTCGCCGGGGCCATGGCGGACCGCTGGGACCGCAAACGACTGCTGATCATCACGCAGTCCAGCACAGCCCTCATCTACCTCGCTCTCGGAGTGCTCGCCAGCGCCGAGGCGGCGCACGTCGGGATCGTCCTGGTTCTGGCATTCACGCTTGGTTGTGTACGGGCCTTCGACTCGCCATCGCGCCAGGCGTTGTTGCCCATGATCGTGCCGCGCGAGGTTATCCCCACCGCGGTCCCACTGGGCGACCTCATCTGGCAGGGATCGCGGCTTGTCGGGCCAGCAACGGCGGGGCTACTGATTGCCCTGGTGGGCATTGGCCACACGTTCTACGTCGGTTGTGCCGGCTTCCTGGTGGCCGCTGTCATGTTTTCGCGGATCAAAATGAATGATGCGGACGCGAAGCGGGCCACCGCCGGCCTGTGGCGCAACGTCTTAGATGGCATGGGGTTCATCCGGTCGAATGAGCTGATTTCGGCGCTCATCTGGCTGACGTACTTCAATTCCGTCTTCGGCATGGCATACGTCGTGATGCTGCCCGTCTTCGCGCGCGACATCCTCCATGTGGGGCCGATGGGGTTCGGATTCCTCGAGACCGCTGGCGGCCTGGGGTCGATCGCGGGCTCGTTCTTCATTGCTGCCGTTGCCCAGGCACGCTGGAAGGGACAGCGCATTATTCTGGGCGCAGCGGTGTTCGGCCTGCTCATCGTGGCTTTCGCGGCTTCGACGTCGTACCTCCTATCGCTCGGGATTCTGTTTCTGATGGGGCTGGCAAACCAGATGTACATGACCACGATCAACACCACGCTTCAGCTCAACCTGCCGAATGAGTTCCGTGGACGTGTGATGGGTGTGTGGGGATTGGGCTGGAGTCTGACACCCCTGGGCGGCACGTTCGCGGGAGCGATCGCCGAGGTGGCCAGCGTGCCTATCGCATTGGCGATCGGCGGTATTCTGGTAGCGCTCATGGCTCTGCTGCTGGGGGCGCTGGCGCCGCGCGTGCGGCATCTGGAGTAAGTCAGTTGGGAGGTTGGGCGTGGAAACTGTAGGTGTGGTTGGTGTTGGCGCCATGGGGTCGGTGTTCGTGGAGCGCTTTATCGCCGCGGGCGTGAAGACGCTCGTCTACGACGTCTCGCCCGTCGCGATTGATCGGGCCATCGGTTTGGGCGGCGAGGCGTGTCCCTCCGCGCAGGCCCTTGCGCGAGAATCGGACATCGTCCACGTAATGGTCCGCAACGATGCGCAGATGCTCGAGTGCGTTCTCGGGTCGGGCGGCATCCTGGACGGGCTGTCGGCAGGCAAGGTCCTGGTGCTGGACAGCACCGTGCATCCGAGCACCACCCGAAAGATCGCGGAGGCTGCCCGCCCCAGAGGGATCGGTCTGGCGGACGCATGCATCGGGGGGATCCCGGCCGTTCTTCGCGCCGGCGATTCGTCCGTCATCGTCGGCGGCGACCCAGATCTGGTCGAGCGCATCCGTCCCCACCTCAGCCGCATCGGAACGGTGTATCACGTGGGGCCCGTCGGCTCCGGTAATGTGACAAAGATCGTCAAGAACCTGATCCTCGGCGCCCACCGGCTGATCATCTCGGAGGGGCTGCAGATCGCAGTCGCCGCCGGAGTCGAACCGCTTCGCGTGCTCGAGGTCCTACAGCACGAGTCGCCCACGTGGGACCGCCCCGAGAACACGTTCGACTACGGACCCGGCCTGACGTTCAACAAGAACCTGACCGAGCAGATCCTCCCACCCGTCGAGCGTCTGGCCGACGAGCTTGCGGTGGTGGTTCCGATCACCCGGCTGCTGATTGGCATGGGCAAAGAACAGGCATAGCCGCGATCGGATAAGGGCGAAGTAGCGCCGCCGAGCCAGCTCATCTCTCACGGGAGAAGATACGCCAGCGCGAAACAGCAGTGGCGTTCACAACGTAGCGGAAGGCTCGGCCGGTGGAGCGACCCGCGACGTTCGCGTCGCGGTCACCTCGTGGGAATGGGCGACTGTCCGCGGGCGGAGTACAGTGGCGGCGACCACGATGGAGAGAACCAGCAGCGCGGCGCTGATAACGAACGCGAGCTGGTAACCGCCCATCAACGCGGCAACGGCGCCTTCTCCTCGAGCCAGCAATTGGTCCGTATGTTGCGTCGCCACGGTCGCCAGAACGGCGAGGCCGAGCGCGCCGCCGATCTGCCCTGTCGTGTTGACGAGGCCGGAGGCGAGCCCTGCGTCGCTCGCCGTGGCATCTGACATGGCGAGCGTCATCAGCGCCGGAAACGCGACACCGGCGCCGATTCCGACCAGCAGCATGACTGGCAGGATATCGATGACATAGTCCGCCTGCGCTGGCGCGCGAACAAACAGCAGGAGGCCAGCCAGCATGAGCACGAGGCCGGCCAGCAGCAATGGTCGCGCGCCGAAGCGGGTGACCAGCCGTGCGGAGATCTCGAGTGAAAGCGCGCCGATTGCAACGGCGAGCGGCAGGAACGCGAGACCGATTTGCATTGCATCGTAGCCGAGCACGCGCTGCATGTAGAGCGTACCGAGGAAGAAAAATCCGAACAGGCCGGAGATCATCAGAACCTGAGAGAGATTCGCTCCCGAGACGTTTCGCGACCGAAAGATTCGAAGCGGGAGGAGCGGTCGAAAGGCGGTAGCCTGCCGCGTTACGAACCCGACAAGCAGGGCGAGGGCGACCGCCCCCAGCCCGAGCGTGCGCGCCGAGCCCCACCCGTAGTCCGACGCTCCGACGATCGAATAGACGCCGAGCATCATCCCTGCTGTGACCAGGAAGGCGCCTATGGCGTCAGCGCCCTCTCCGAATCCGATCCCGCGGTCGGTTTCGATCAATCGAATGACCAGCACCACGGCCACGATCCCTATAGGAACATTGACGAAAAAGACCCAGTGCCAGTTGATGGCCTGCGTGAGGACACCACCTGCGAGGAGACCGATCGAGCCACCAGCGGCGGCGACGAAGCTGAAGAGGCCGATTGCTCGCGCCTGGTCACGCGGCTCCGGAAATGTCGTGACGATCATTCCAAGGATCAAAGCGGACGCCATCGCACCACCGACACCCTGTGCGAAACGCGCGGCGATCAGCATCTCCTGGCTGACCGACAGCCCGCAGACCACCGAGGCCACGGTGAACACGACCAGGCCAGCAAGAAGAATGCGCTTGCGGCCGATCAAGTCGCCGAGCCGACCCGCGAGAAGCTGCAGGCTGCCGAAGGCAATGATGTATGCGTTCACTACCCAGGCGAGGCTCGACTGCGAGAAGCCGAGGTCGCTCTGGATATAGGGCAGCGCCACGTTGACGACCGTCTCGTCGAGAACCATCATCAGCATTCCGGCGCAGAGCACCACCAACGCAAGCCAGCGCGAGCGCCCCGTCGAAGAGAGAGCCCGGGTCAAGAGATTGCCTCCACAGCCATTGAACACAGTCTTCTAACGCTTCAATGGGCGTTCTGAGTCCCGGCGACCAGGACGTCGTCCGGTTCCTTCTCCTCTCTGGGAGGGGCAAGGGGGAGGGTCTGGACAGGAGCTAGAACGTGTCCGAATACCGGTCCAGGCTCTCCGCCGCGAACAGCTCCTCAATCGGAACGATTCGCTTGCTGAGGCCCTGCTCATAGGAGTAGCGCGTCGCGGCCTCGAGGGTCGGCCGGTTCGGCTCAACGCCATAGGGGTATGGGTCGCCGCCGAAAACGCGGCGCTCATCCTCAATGTCCTGGTCCAGCCACGGCAACGAAACCAGCCCCGACACCTCTTTCATCCGCTCGTACGCTCGTTCTTTCGCGTCGCGGAACGCCTTCGCCAGGCTTTCCGCCACCCACGGATGACGCTCGTAGATCTCGCGTCGGATGGCGACGATGTGCATGATTGGGAAGATGTGGGTCCGCCGATAGAAGGCGATCTCTTCCTCGCGAGGGTTCAGGAAGAGGCGTTGCATCTTCAGGGCGTCGCTCAGTCCGGTCGGTGGTCTCGTTCCACCGACCGCGTCTATCTCTCCCCGCTCGATCATATCGTTCAGCTTGCGGTTCGGGCCGATGTCCTCAACACGGATCTCCGGTGGCAGATCGATGGACACCCGCTCGACCCGGTTGCGGAACCACGTGACGTCGCGCGCACGCACCCCGAAATCATCCTGCAGCATGCCGCGGATAAACAGCATGGCGGTCATGTGGTACTCGGGGATGGCGAAACGCTTCCCCTTGAGATCGCCGGGTTCTTGGATGCCAGCGTCCGGGTTTACCCAGATGAAGGAATGGCGAAAGATGCGAAGCGGGAAGACGGGGATGCCGACGAAGCGCGTGTCGCCGCGCGCGATGCCGAGAATATAGGCCGACAGCGACAGCTCGGAGGCGTCGAACTCGGCGTGCCTAAGCATGCGCCAGAAGATCTCGCCCGGCGGATTGATCGGCAGATAGTTGAGGTCGATGCCCTCCGGCTCGATGCTGCGATCGAGGAGCGCGTGCGTGCGGTCGTAGTCACCGCAGGCCAGGGTCAGCGAGAGCTTTCCGTTCCCAGCTACGGAGCCGTACATGGTCTCTCCCTTCGCCTAACCGTGGCTGTTTGTCCCATCGTGCTGCCCGTCGAGCCAGGCGAGCATCGTCTCCAGATCGTCGGTGCTGGGAGCGGCCGCTTCTCTGTGGCGTTGCGCCAGCGTTTCCAGCGTCCGCTGCGACGCCTTCGACATGTTGGAGGGAAGGCCCAGCTCGTCGAGCGTTTCGCTCAGCTCGATCATCTCCTCGGCGCGGCGGGCTGATCGGGGTGGCAGGCCGGGCAGGTTCTGGTTGAAGAATCGCGCAACGCTCGGCTGCGACTCCTGGTACTTCTCCAACAGGCGATCCTGTAGCCCGAGGCGGGCCGCCCCGGCCAGCAGCTCGACGCCAAGCGCACTCAACCCCTTGGTCAGCCCGGCGTAGAGCACCTTGAATCCAGAGGCCTGACCCGCTGCCGTGCCGATCACCTCGATGCGCAGCGGCTCGAGCAGGCCCACGACGTCCGTTGACGCCTCGCCAGAGAGGTAGACAGTCGCACTCTTCGTCAGAGTGCTCGCGCCGCCGATGATCGAGCCATCCACGAACACCGCTCCCACGCCCGCGATGGAGGCTTCGATCTTTCTCGCCGTCGAGGGCCCGATGGAGTTCGCGTCCAAGTAGGTTGGCCGCGAGCCGGTGCGCGCCATCGCGGCGGCCACGCTGTCCGCCAACGGGAGAGCAGAAAGCGACGGCACGACCGAAATGACGAGATGGGCTCGCCGCACCAGGTCGTCGAGCGTGTCAGTCAGCTCGAATCCAGCCGCGGCCGCGCGCGCGCGAGTCGCCGCGCTGCGCTCTCCGATGCAAGTCACAACGGTGGTCCCGGCGCTCCGCAGGGCGCGCCCGACCTGGCTGCCCATCTCTCCTGGGCTGAGCACGGCGACGGTACGCCTGTCTGTCATCGAACGAATCCCCCCGACTCACAAGTGGGTCCGGTAGGGCAGGCTTGTCCCCCGCCGCGCGCACGTGTGCGAGCGCCGGGCGGGAGGGGACAAGCCCTCCCCTACCGGACGAAATGGCCGCTCACCCATGGACTCGACGGTATGCTACGCTACGGAGAGCCACCGGTTCAGAACTGATCGAGGTGCATTTGGTCGCTCGCGACGGTTCAGTGCGCGCCCCTGATGGGGGCATGGCGCAGCGCTATCTGGTGCTCGTCGCAGTGAGCATCGGATATGTCTCGATCATGCTTGCGGTCGGCCCCATCTCCGTGTCGTTGCCGACAATCGCCAGCAGCCTGGGCGTCGACGTCGCCGAGGTCGGCTGGATCATGGCGGCCTATCTGCTCGCGCTCACGGCATGTCTGCTCCCGGCCGGGCGTCTGGGCGACCTCGTCGGGTACAAACCCGTTTTCCTGGCCGGCCTTGCGCTCACAACCGCCGCGTCGGTTCTCACCGGCTTCATGAACGAGGTCTGGACGATCGTGGCGCTGCGCGCACTTCAGGGGATCGGCGCCGCGCTGGTGTCGGGAACGACGCTCGCGATGCTGACGGCCGCGTTCCCTGCCCGCCAGCGTGGGCGAATCGTTGGCGTCGCGACCGTTGCGGGCGCGATCGGCGCTGGCGGCGGAACTCTGTTCACTCCCATGGTTCTGGAGCAGGTCAGCTGGCACGGAGTCTTCTGGCTGGTGGCGCCGGTCGGGCTGCTCAGCCTCGCGCTGTCGGCACGAATGCCTGCGCCGCCTCAGCCAAAGAGGGCCCACCGCGGCATCGACGTGCCCGGCGCCGTCCTGCTCGCCGCGGCGCTGCTGGCATTTTCGCTATCGTTCAGCCACCTTCACGAGGGCGTGGAGTCCTTCTCGGAGGGATGGCCGTACCACACCGGGATGCAGGTTCTGGCAGTGCTGTTGCTCGGCGCCTTCGCCCTGGTGGAGCGCCGCGCACCAGAGCCTCTCGTGCGGATCGAGTATCTGCGCAACGCACGCTTCGACGCCGCCGTCCTTGCAAACGGCATCTTCCACATGACGATGATGGCGACGTTCTTCTTGACGCCGTTCCTGTTCGAGCGGGCCTGGGGACTGTCGCCGGGGGATACCAGCGCGGTGATTGTGGCGCTGCAGGGAATGAATGTGATCGGCGCGCTCGCCGGCGGCTGGATCGTGGACCGCGTGCGTTGGGCCTACCTGCCGCCGGCCGCGCTGGGCTGCATCGCAGTTGGAATGCTGCTGCTTGGCCTGCTCGGCGGCATGCTCAATTATTCGTCGTACCTGCTTGTCACGGTGCTGCTCGGCTTTGGCTCGGGCCTGTTCAGCACGTCCAACAACACGGCGATCATGTCGATCTTGCCCGAAGATGCCCGTGGTTTCTCGTCCGGCATGCTGGAGTCGACGCGCCAGTTCGGCCACACCCTTGCGGTGAGCCTGGGGGCCGCCGCCATGGGGATCGCGGGCGCGTCGTTACAGGGGGATGTAAGCCCAGACACAATGCTGGCGGGTTTTCAGGTCGCCGAGATCATCATGGGCTCGGTTGCCCTGCTCGGCGTCTGGGCTGCCGCGATGGGACGGCCGCGGCAAACGACAAGGCCGCGTCGGCCGTCGGTAGGTCCCACACGCGTCGGACTGGCGGACGCCGCCCCGGCCCCGTAGGACTCTGGCGACCGAGCGACGCCCATCCATTTGTGCCGCTCCGGCACGCACGATACACTTGGCCCGCCGAGGTCGGGAAATAGGATTCGTCCTCGTTGGCGTTTCCTCGATGTCCTGAACGAACAATACAGAGTGGAGGGCAGCAGTGGCTGTTACGCGGGAGCGGTTCAACCAGGGATTGACTTACCAGGGCTTCAAGGACTCGATGACCCAGAACCGGGAGCCGTTCGAGAACAACGAGCGCAATGCGCCGACCGAGCCCGAGGATGTCGCGGCATTCAGTCGTCTTTCGAAGCCGCTCGACGTGCTTGTGATCGCGGGTGACTGGTGCGCGGACGTGATTGCCAACTTGCCCATCCTTGGACGCCTGGCCCTGGAGAGCGGCAAGCTGAACCTGCGCGTGTTCGATCGCGACACCAACGAGGACCTGATGTCCGAGTATCTGAACGGCGGCCAGTTCCGGTCGGTTCCCGTGTTCGCCTTCTTCGACGCCGACTGGCGGCAGCTCGGAGTCTTCACCGAGCGACCGAAGAGCGTAACGGAATTCCGCGCAAAGAAGCGGCTGGAAATCTTCACGGAGCACCCCGAATTCGGCTCTCCCAATGCGCCGGTCGACCAGCTCCCAGAGGAGACGCGGACCAAATTGAACCAGACGATCCGCGCAATGCGGGCAGAGACTGCGCCGTTCGCGAACCGCGAGGTCATCCGCGAGCTTCGCGCGATCGTCGAAAAGGTCCCGGTCGGCTGAGGGTGGCCGATGAAATGATCAAGGTGACCATCACCTACTGCGCGGAGTGTGGCTACGAGCCGCAGACGCTTGCCCTGACCGGCGCCCTGATGAAGGCGTTCCACGAGGAGTTGTCGGCAATCGAGATAATCCCGTGGTTCGAGGGATCGTTCGACGTGCGGGTGGGCAACGAGCTGGTGCATTCGATGTACCGTGACGGCGGCTTTCCCGAACATGAAACGATCATCGGTGCGGTTCGGTCGCAGATTCAGTCTCATACAGGGTAACCTCTCGCGTGCCAGGCCCGCGCAGCGGATCACCGTGGCTGTCTTGTCGGTTCGTGAGGAGGCGGTCCAGTGATCTCTCGCTCGATGACGCTTTTGCTTGCTGCGCTCGTACTCGTCGTGTTCTGCGCTCCGATGCTGGGCGTTGCTGCGCCACGCAGGCAATTGCAGCCTATCGGGCGCGGCGCGCAGTTTCTGCCGTGGGACGCGCCGCTCTACCTTTCGCTCGACGTCGCGGAGGACCAGGAGCAGATCCACTATCTCGACCGCCTGACGTCGTTTTACGTGAGCTCGGATGATCTCGATCAGGCATTGAGGCAGGCAGGTGGTGGCGCCTCGCCGTATGCATCCCTGGACGAGCTGCGGCAGGCAATCATGACTTGGGTTGGCGGCGAGATCTTCTTCGCGTTGCCACGTTCTCGTGACCTGCAGAATCTCGCGGCGAGCGGAGGACTGCCAGCCGACGTCGACGATTCGACCTGCGGTGAGCCCGCCTATCTTTTTGGCGCAGCCATTGGCAATGCATCGGCCCTCCGCTCCTTCATCGATTCGACTCTTTCGACCAGTGGCACTCGTTGGGAAACCGAGGATTACCACGGCGGCACCATCACTTCCGTCGAGCCGAATGCCGCCGGGGCCTTGATGTATCTCGCCATCAGCCGGAGTTACGTGCTCGTCAGCCAGAGCCGAACCATCCTCGCGGCAGCCATAGACCAGGATCCCGAAGCCAGCCTGGCGGCGAACCCTGCACTGAACGAAGCCATGTCGCGCCTGCCGGCCCGCCCGCTGGCCTTCATGCTCTCCAACATCCCAGAAGACATCACATTTGGCGGAGCCGGGATCTTCCAGCGTTCGCCAATACGCTGGCTGGCCGGGTCGCTGAGCCTGGGACCGGAGAGCGTGAAAGTGGACGTCACGAGCGACATTGACGAGGATGCGCTGCCGCGAGCTGCTCGCGCACTGCTGAGCAAGCCTCGCAACAACGTGAGAAGCGCTGGCGTTGCGCCCGCCGAAAGCCTGCTTTTCATTGGATGGGACAACGTGCGAGCCATCTGGGATCAGGTCGTGGAAGCGGTGTGGCCGGACCCGGACGACTACGACCTGATGCGGCTGCAGACCATCGGCGCGTGGGGGCTCGACCCCGAGGAAGACATCTTCGGCTGGATGACGGGCGAGCTGGCCATTTTCCAGGCGCCGTCGGCCGAAGAGCTGCCCTACCTGGGCCACAACGGCATCGGCATAGCCATCGAGGCCCGTGACGCGGCGGTGGCACGGAACAAGCTGGACAAGATCATGTCCTCTATCGGGCGCTCACTCGATGGCGCTGAGATCACCAACGAGGACGTCGATGGCCAGACGTTCCGGCGCATTCCGCTCGGTCTTGGCGACGTGTCCGTGTACGTTGGCCTGGTTGACGGCTGGATCCTGATCGGGAGCAGCCGCAGCGTCGCGGCCAGTGAGCTGGCCGGCGTGCGCGGTTCCGGAGGTCTGGAGTCGAGCCAGGAGTACGCTCTGGCGCGATCAGCCCTTGGAGACTCGCTCCAGTTTATCGGCTACGTGAACGTGCCAGGGATCGTGGAGATCTCGACGAGCGCCCTGGGCGCCAGCGCGGGTGACGCCGAACAGGTCGAGGCGTACACGCGTCCGATTCGAAGCGTTGGACTATCGGTCGACACCTCCGCGGCACGCATCGACGCCACTTTGTTTGCTCACGTGGTTGTTCCTGAAGAGCTACTTGGCGCCCGTTCGCCAGGATCGGCAAGTCGAAGCCAGAGTTCGTTCGAGTATGAGTCTGTGACGGTCGACGCGTCGCGTGACGGAGGCGCTTGGTGGGACGCTCCCATCGGTCCCGCGGACTCGCGCAGCTATCGTCCTGTGGAGATTCCAGTCGGTCGTCTTCCATTCGGCCAGTTCCTGGCCGACGCACTCGGAGCGAGAGTCACCCAGGCGATCGGCCCCGATCGGCGCATCGGTCGGCGGGACGAGACGCGCGGACCTTTCGACGACTCCCTTGAAGATGACGTTGCCACACTGTCCAACAAGCTCGTGGTACGCGTCGGCAGCGACGGGTCGTACCAGGAATCGGAGATTCGAGCCTACAGAGAGTACGTACGATGTGGCGGCAGCCTACTGCTCCTTTCTGACGGCAAGCGACCCGGGGAAACCGACGAGCTGGCGGCCGCCTTTGGCATGCGCGTCGTCGGAATCGTCGCGGGAAACACCGCGGTCGAAGGCTTCGGGAGCGGTGACGCGCCCGCGAACGGAGCGCCTTCCATTGATTTCAGCGGTGGGACCGGGCTGCTGTCCTGGGAGGACGGTACGCTCGTACAGGGGCTTCTGGCGTCTGACGGCTTCGTCGATCTCAACGGCAATTTGGATCGAGATGCCGACGACCCTGTCGGCGCCCCTGTCGCCGCGTCATTGCCTTACGGGCGAGGAAGGGTGGCCTTCATTGGAACCACGTCCATCCTCGATGAGCCCGGCCATCCGCTTCTGGAGCGGCTGTTCCGCTTCCTGCAGCCCAACCTGCGTGCGCCGAGCCCCGTCGCGTCAGACGCGTTCGAGCCAGACGATAGCCCAGAGCGCGCCAGCACGCTGACGATTGACGGAGCTGCGCAGGTCCACAGCCTGCACGCTTCGGCCGACGTGGACTGGGCCACGGTGAGGATGGACGCCGGCTCTCGAGTCACCGTCCAGGTCGAGAGCGAGTGCAACGTTGGGCTTGAATGGGTCGCTTCTGACGGCGTCTCGGTCCTCTCAGACGTGACGACGTTCGCCTACGGCGGTCGAGCCGATCAAGCGACCATCCGGCTGGAGGCGGGCCCGACGGCGACCCACCTGATCCGGGCCCAACCGCGGGAGCAGCTTGGCGTCTGCTCCTCCTACACGCTCAGCGCGCAGACGGCGCCTCTCGTACAGCCCGACCGGAATGAGCCGGACGACACAGCTGAACAGGCGCGGGAGGCCAGCTCATTCGCGCGGCACACGCTGCACACGGCTCAGGACATCGATTGGGTCTTCCTCGACGCTCGTGCAGCCCAATCACTCGAGTTCGAGACCACCAGCAGCGAATGCGCTCTCACGCTGGCTCTCTATGCGCCGGATGGGCGCACCACGCTCGCCGTGCCAATTCAAGGGAGTCGCGGATCGCGGTCGGCGTCGTACACGACCCCGGCTGATGGGCGCTACTACGCTCGTGTGGCGAGCGGCGCCGACCCGGTAGCCTCATGTGAAGCGTATTCCATCAGGGGCCAGGTCATACGCCCGCCAGAGCCAGTGAATCCGGATGCATTCGAACCGGACAACAGCGCTGCCGCCGCGAAACCGCTGGCGCCTGGTGGTGTCCCTCAGCAGCGAAGCATTCACGTTGCAGGCGACGAAGACTGGGTCTCTGTACGCGTGGATGCGCCGGGAACGCTCAGAATCGCCACCTCGGGTCGCTGCGACACGTTGCTGTTCCTCTACCGCACGGATGGAAGGACACTGCTCGCTGACGACGATGACGGAGGCGATGGTACCAACGCGGTGATCAGGTATGAGATCAGGGAGCCCGGAGCCTACTACGCCAGGGTAACGCTGTTCAGTGGCGACGAGACGTGCGCCGCCTACGAGCTGAGCGGCTCGTTCGCCGCGAGTAGCACGCCCGGCGCGGCGGCCCCCAGGCCCGGATCCGGCGCAGAGATTCCTGCCGGTTTCGCAGTGTTGGGCGGGAGGCTGCGCGCCGAGCTGGTAGGCTGGTTGGGCTCACCCACGCCGTAGTCAGGGCAAGAACGTGATCCAGCTCTCGACCGTCTCGGCCAGTGATCGCTCGTAGCCACTGAAGCCGTGATCCGCGCCTTCAAGTATGACGAGTTCTGAGCCATGGGACTGGCTCGCCAGTGCGATGGCGTGTGTCGACTGCTCCGGCGAGACAATCTGGTCGGCGCTTCCGTGGACGAGCAACAGAGGCACGTCGATCTGGTCTGCCCATTTGAGGTGGTCGGAGGCGCTATCAGGACCGGCGTAGCTCATCACGCTGGTCGGGGTCGCGAGATAGGCCGCGAGTCTGCCCAGCGGGATAGGCATGAGATCGGAAGCGCGGTCGTTGTCCTGAACGCGCCGGGCCGCTTCGGCCAACGTCAATCTGGCCCGTTCTCCGCCCAGTTCGAGCGCCCCCTGGTTCGTGTTTCCCGCGCTGGCCAGCAGGACCATGGAGTGGACCGCCGGGTCGCGCGTCTGCGTGTAGTAGTACGCCACCTTGTTCGCGCCCAGGCTGTAGCCGACGAGTACGACCGAGGTGGCGCCGGTGGACTGCAGATATTGAACTCCAGCGGCAAGGTCGAGGATGCTATCCTCGAAGAGGTCCCGGTACACGCAGCATCCGTAGTCGCGCGTGTTGAGGGCCAACGTCGGACGGCCATTGGCCGCCAGGGCGTCGGCAAGATTGTCCACAGGTGGGCTCTGATACGTGCCCCCGAATCCGTGGATCAACAGCACGCCGACAGGCAGCGGATCGTTCGGCGCTCGATAAAGCCCGTTGAGCTGAACGCCGTCCGTGGCCGTAAGTACGACCGTTTCAGCGTCCGGCGGCCCCGCGTTTGCGGCGACGCGAGCTGTTTCCATCGTTCCCACCACCCACGCAAGGGTGAGCGCGATCAGCAGTGGACGCGTAAGTCTGCTTGGGCAATCCGAACGTGGAGGATGCCGCCGCACTCTCCGATAGGTCATTTCGAGCTTCCCCAGGTCAAGACTTGCAGAGCCGACCGCTACCGAACCCCCGTTTGCGCGTGAGTAACTCGGGTTGCATCGTTGCGCGCCTTTCCGTCCCGGGTGAACAGCTCAGGCCATCTCGCGCGCAGCTCCGTGGCGTGCGCCTCGGTTGTGCGCGCGACGGGTGGAAACGTGGCCAAGCGGTCGTAAGGGCGGCAGGCGTCGATGATCATGCGGTTGTTGAAGTAGCGCGGCCCCTCACCAGCGTAGGCCATTGGGTCCAGCGGTGTGCTCCAGGCTCGTTTGATGACGTCCACGTCGTCTATCACGTCGGTGCGCGTACAGAGCGCCCAGAGCACCTGGTTGGTATCCGCTGGGTCGATGTCGTCGTCGACGACCACGACGAAGCGGTTCGCATATGCGCCTGCGTGGCAGCTCGAGGTTGCCATACCAACCTGTTTAGCGTGTCCCGGGTACATCTGCTTGATCGAGACCACGTTGAAGAGGCGACCGCCTCCCGCCTCGTGCGACCAGACGCTCACGATGCCGGGCACGCCGGAGCGCTCCAGCTCGTCCCAGATGAGCGCTGCTCGCATCGGGCTGCGCGAGAACGTGTTGTCGCTGGGTGGCTTGCCTGCGAGGCAGCCAAGGACGATTGGGTCGTCGCGATACAGGACCGAGCGCACCCGAATGATCGGCTCAGCCTTCTCGCCGCTTGCGTAGTAGCCTGTCCACTCACCAAACGGTCCCTCCGTCCGCGTTTCCCCCGGTGGGATCTCGCCTTCCAACACGATCTCCGCCGTGGCCGGCACTGGCAGACCGGTGTGCGGCGCGCGGACGAGCTGCAGTGGCTCGCCACGTACGCCGCCTGCAACGTCGTACTCGTTGGTGCCGTAGTCGACTTCCAGCCCGCCGAGCAGCAGCAACAGGGGGTCCTGGCCGACGCTCACCGCGACCGGGCAAGCCTCTCCGCGCGCCCAATACTTGTCGCGGATCATCCTCCCGTGCTTGCCGGGCGAGATGTACAGGCCGGCGGTCTGCTCGTCGTGGACCTGGACGCGGTAGGTGCCGCAGTTCACCCACCCGGTGTCGGGATCCCGCATCACGACGATGTTGCCCGTCCCCAGGTAGCGGCCGCCGTCGCCTTCGTGCCACAGCGGCGCGGGAAATTGCGTGATATCCACCTTATCGCCGGTCTGCTGGTTGTCGAGAACAGGCCCGTGCTCGACCAGCTCAGCGGCCTGTGGCTTTAGCTCTTTGAGCTTGCTGCGCCAGGCCAGCACGAAATCGCGCGGGCTGTTGTCAACGGGCAGGTCGAGGCTCAGGGCGACGCGCGGCAGAGACGTGAGAACGTTCGCGAGCAATCGGCGGCCGGGGCGATAGCCGACGATCTCGTCGAACAGCAGCGCCGGATTGCCCATCTCCCACTGGTAGAGATCGACGAGGCCGCCTAGCTCCAAGTATGCATCAGCGCCCTCGACGCGCGTGAGCTGACCCATGGCTTCGACGCGCTCCATCCACTCCCGAAGGTCTCGTACCGGCATGACCGCCTCCTGGGCGACCTCCGACTGGTTCCAGCCGCCGACACCATTATAGGAAGGGCATCAGCGACCGGATGTGATAGCTGGACTGCGACGGGATGCGAAGAGGGCTGTGTAGACGATCACCACCCGGCCCTGCTTTGCT
>JAERMM010000169.1 GCA_016844585.1 Chloroflexota bacterium
CCACCCTACGAAAAGGAGACGTCGATCGTCGCCGACTATTGGCGTCAGATCGGCGCCATCCCAAACCAGCAGGTGCTGAGTCCGGCGCTCAATCGCGACACGGAATACCGAGCCAAGTCTCCGGCCTTTGAGACAGCCGACCGCGGCAGCGGGGATGGGATTCTGCCAACGTTTGACGGCCGACTGCATTCTCTCCCCGAGAATCGGTGGCTGGGATCCAACGTCGCGCATTTCGCCAGCGTTCAGCTCGACGGTCTCATCGACCGGCTGTACGGAACGATCGACGAGCGCGAGCAGGGACGTGCACTGAAGGAGATCGGAGACTTACTGGCCGACGAGCTGCCGGCGCTGCCGCTGTACTACCGCACCTCATTTGCGGCCGTTCGCCAGGGCACGCACGCCATGATCGAACGCCCAGCTGTGGGACCGCGATTGATCTGTCATATGGAGAATTGAGCCCATGATGCCGCCAAGTGAGCTGCCAGTGCCTCGATTTACGATCGCCGAGCGGGACCGCCGCTGGGCGGCGGTGCGGGCCAACATGGCGCGCGACGGCGTCGACGCGCTCGTCTGCGTCTACCACACAGGCCATCACAACCACTGGCAAGCCGACCTGCAGTACCTGACACAGATCGGCGGCAACAACGTCGACGCCTCACTGGTGTTTCCTCTAGAAGGAGAGCCAACCGGATTCGTCATCAACCCGTACTACGAGGGCCCGGCCGCTCGCGACTGGCTGTCGGACTTCCGCGTTACCCGCCGAGCCTGGGGCGACATGATCGCCGAACGACTGAAGGAGCTGAAGCTCGACAGCGGGACGATCGCAATCTCCGGCCTGCGCGATCATCTGCGGGCGCCTGAGGGCATCGTGCCGTCGGGAACGCTGGACCGCATCCGCGAGCTTGTGCCTGAGGCCAAGATCGTCAACGGGACGTGGCTCTGCCAGGAGCCTCGCATGCGGAAGAGCGCCGAGGAGGTGGTGTTCCTGGATCGCTCGATCGAGCTAATCGAGAAGTCCGTCGACGCCATGTACCGCACGGCCCGCCCCGGTGTTCGGGAGTGCGAAGTCTACGCCTGGATGCTGTGGGAGCAGGTCGCGAACGGCGGGGACATGCCCACATTGCTGTCTTGGCTGAGCGGACCATGGGGCGGGATGTCCCAGCGGCTGCTGCAGGCGAGCCCGCGCGTGTTGCAAAAGAATGACTTCATCTTCAACGAGATCGAGTCGCGCCACGGCGGCTACTGCGCCCAGCAGGTCCAGCCAATGTGCCTCGGCCGCATCCCGCCCGAAGTCGAGGAGATGTTCAAGTGGCAGGGCGAGGCGTTCGAGGCGGTGCGGGAGCGGATGAAGCCGGGGACTACGTTCGACGAGCTGATCGAGGCGGGGAGCATCGTGGGTAAGAAATCCGAGGTGTACCACTCACACGTGACGATGCACGGCCGCGGACTCGGCGAGGACTGGCCGCTGATCCCAGGGCGCTACTCGCCCGAGATCGGCCGCCTGCAGCTCGAAGAGCGGATGGTATTCATCATGAAGCCGAGCGTCGAGCGCCGAGACGCGAAGTTCCGCGGCGACGGCATCGTCTGGGGCGACACGATCGAGGTGACGGCATCTGGCGGCCGCCGGCTGGGGAAGCGGCCACGGGCGTTCTTGCAACTGGACGATTGAGGACTGGGGCGTGCAAAGATGGGAGTACAAACGGGTCGAGAGTTACCCGTACACGTTTGAAGTGCCATCGGGTGAAACAGGCCTCTTTGGCGGCCTGAAAATGAAGAGCGTCTCCGGACCCTGGATCGGTGTCGGGGACAATCGTGTGCAGATTGATGAAGGCTTGGCCGCCTTGGGTGGGGAGGGTTGGGAGTTGGTAGCGGCGGTATATGGACCTACTGGCTAACATGTGTTGTACTTCAAGCGCCCTGTGTAACAGCGACGGTGAGCATCGGCTCCAATGAGCGAACGCCTCCCGAGGATCACAGCTGCTCAGCTCCTTCGAGCTCTGAATCGCGCCGGATGGCGACGGACAGGACAAGTTGGATCGCACCAGACGCTAAGAAACAAGGACAATCCGGGGAAGGTTGTGGTGCCCGTACACGCGGGTGAAATTCTCGCGCTAAAGACGCTCCAGCGCATTCTCGATCAGGCGAACCTGACTGCTACCGAACTTCGCAAGTTGCTGTAGGAGAATTAACATGGCGCGCCAATACACCATTTTTGTCGAGCCAAATCCGGGCGAAGCGCTGTACACGGTTAGCGTCCCTGCGCTGCCCGGTTGCATCACGCAGGGCTCGACTTTGGAACAATGTATCGAGCGGGCTAAGGAAGCCATCGCTGCTTGGATCGCGGACGCAGACGCAGAGGGTGAACCTGTCCCAGAAGAGGCCGAGCGGCCCCAGGCGATCACCATTCTCGTGGCCGCCTAGCGGCTAGAATCTGGCATGGATCGGCAGTAAGGAGGTCCGCCCGTGGCGATAGAGACGAAGCTCATGACGGCAGAGGAGCTGCTCAACATGCCAGACGACGGCATGGAGCACGAGCTTGTTCGAGGGAAGCTTCGCACAATGCCACCACCTGGGCTCCAGCACGAAGAGATCGCCGCGCACCTGGTCTTGATTTTTGGCCCATTTATCAAGATGCACAGTCTAGGCAGGTTCTTTGGTGGGCCTGGGTTCATCATTGAGCGCGGTCCGGATACGGTGCGAGCGCCTGACTTTGCGTTCATTGCCACTGGCCGGCTGCCATCCGGCGAGGCGATTGCCGGATATCCGGAGCTGGCGCCAGACTTTCTCGTCGAGGTCGTCTCCCCGGGCGACTCCGCCGCCGAGGTGCTGGACAAGATCCTGCAGTGGCTGGAGGCTGGCGTGCGGATGGCTGTAGCTCTCTATCCGAAGAGGCGTTCCATCGCCGTCTACCGTTCGGCCTCGGATATTCGGCTCCTTGGCGCGGACGACGTTTTCGACGGCGGCGACGTGCTCCCAGGGTTCAGTTGCCCGGTTCGCGAGCTCTTCCCCGACTGAGGACTGAGAGCGGCGGCGACCTGGGCTAGCAAACTTATGGGGGCTCCGACATGCAGAGGTGGGAGTACAAGTGGATCATATTCGGGCACAGTATTGGGGAACGGCCAACGGGGAAGACGGGCTTGTTCGCGCAGAAAACAGAGACGGTGGGAATGTGGCACGGCCATTACGACAGCAAGGTCGCCGAGATCGATGAGGCGCTGGCGGCGTTAGGGGCTGAAGGCTGGGAATTAGTAGCGGTTACATTGCCGGCCTCCTACGACCAGTGGCTTTACCTAAAGCGCCCGGTGGGCTGAAGAGCTTAGCCAACAAGCATGCCGAGCCGAGAAACTCCCGCGCGACGAGGAACACAGGATTGGCGCAGTTGCGCGAGCTAGGACAGCAGGAGTATCCGCAATCGCAGGACCTGAGCTATCCGTATCCGCGGTTCTCGCTGGCCGAGCGCGATCGGCGCTGGGCAGCGGTGCGGGAGGAGATGGCGAAGGCGGGCGTCGACGTGCTGGTCGGATCGAACAATACCGGCCACTGGGACCACTGGCAGAGCGACATTCGCTACTTGACCCAGATCGGTGGGCACAGCGTCGACGCCGCGATGGTCTTCCCGATCGACGGCGAGCCGACCGGGTTCGCCATCAACGACCTGTACTGGGGCATCGCAGCACCCTTCTGGCTCCGCGACCTTCGCCCGACGAACTGGCGCTGGGGCGAGGCGATAGGGAAACGCTTGCTGGAGCTGGCGGCCGACCTGGGGCGGGATGACCTCACGATCGCGGTAACGGGGCTGGCGGGCGTATTGCGGGCTCCTGAGGGCGTCGTGTCGTGGGGAACACTTGAGAAGATCAAAGAGCTGATGCCGCGAGCGTGGATCGTGAACGGGACGGATATCTGCCGCTACCCTCGGTACGTCAAGAGCCAGGAAGAGATCGACGTGCTCCAGAAATCGGTCGGCATTATCGAGAAGGCGGTCGACGCGATGGCCGCCACGGCGCGGCCCGGCGTGCGGGAGAGCGTGGTCTACGCCAACATGATCGGGGCGATGATCGCCGATGGGGGCGAGATTCCGACCATGCTGTCGTGGCTGTCCGGTCCGTGGGGCCATATCTCCCGCCGTCTGACGATTGCGACCCAGCGCGTGCTGGTGGAGGGCGACGCGATCCTCGACGAGATCGAGGCGCGCTACGTCGGCTACTGCGCGCAGCAGGACCAGCCGCTGTTCATCGGCCCGGCGCCGCGGGAAGCCCACGACATGTTCAAATGGCAGATGGACGCGGTGGACGCGGGCATGGAAGTGCTGGCGCCCGGCCACACATTCCAGGAGGTGATCGACGCGGCGCGAAACGCGGCCAAAGGATCAGATCGGTACGTCACGGGGCTGACCATGCACGGACGTGGCCTGGGTGACGACTGGCCGCTCATTGTGGCTGGCGGCGCTGCCGGCGGGACTGGCACGCTGCTCGACCGGATGGTCGGGGAGAACACTGTGTTCGTGCTCAAGCCGTCGGTGCGGCCAAAGAACTCGACCTATCGCGGCGACTCGCTCACCTGGGCCGATACCGTTCGCGTGACGGCGACCGGCGCCGTTCGCATGGGGAAGCGGCCGCGGGCGCTTGTTGAGATTGGGTGAGGACACCTGAGGGTTCGGAAACGCGTCATGGTCGTCGACGATCGCGTCAAGTGGCGCCCGGGCGGCCCAGCGGTGGGGCACGTAAGGCGGCAACGCGTACTTGCGAGATGTGGAGGAAGGGCCAGCACGATCAATGGAGGGGACAGCAGATGTCGTGCCCTATAGCCTGGCCTACCGGTGAAGGATGACTGCGCTCTCCCTTATGAAGTCCATGCCCGCGGGATCATTGGCGTTGTAGAGGGCCATCTGTTGCGAACTCGTGTTGAGGCGGCGCCCAACTCGCACCTGCTCTACGGAAAAACCGACCGACTCTGCCAGCCGCGCCAGAATGAGGTCCGTGGCTATCGGAACACACCTGTACGACGAGTTCCCCACAATGATGACGACACGCGCGCCAGGTTGGCAGATTCGTTTCTGTTCCAGGAGCGACAGCCGCATGTCCGCGAAATAGGCACGGAGCATTTCGACCTCGCCTCGAGCTGGCTTCTCGATGAGCGAGAGTGCCTGTTCCAGTAATTCGTCCCCCTGCTCCTGGGCGCCAATCCGAAGGCTGACGTGTGATCGAAGCGACGCTTCTTTGACGCGGCGCCATTCCTCATAAGACGTGACGTGATCCATGAACCACATCTCGAGTTTGTAGACTTCGTTGTAGTCGAAGGTGTTCGCATAAGGCGGCGAGTAGACGACGAGGCTCGCACACCCATCTTCCAGCGGGATCGACCTAGCATCGCCGCGCAAGATTCGAGCATCCCCCGGTTCAATGTGCTGACCACGAAGCGTGCTAATGTCTTCGAGCATTTCCAGCCACTTTCGTCGAACCCGTTCTCGTACTTCCTCAGGATCCTTGATCAGTTGGCGCTTCCTGAACTTCAGGCCCTTTCCGGTTTTGTAGGCCTTGCTCGTCAACTCCAGAATCGACGTGAGCCCGAGCAAGAGAAACGCGCTTGTGAAGTCCGCAGGATCGCTCGTATGCAGTATTCGAGCCTTAAGACGAAAGAGTTCGGACAGGACGCTTTCCGAATACAGTCGCTTAAAGCTCGTTAGCTCAGGCCATTGATCGACCTGTGCCTCGGCGAGGTCGGGAGACGCAAGGACCTCGTCAATACTCGCGCGAATGGCAGAGACATCGCCTTCGAGCCATCTGAGCTTGGTTGAGGCCACGTCAGCGAAGAATGGGTTTACTTCGACTCCCCGCGATGAGTACCCTTGGAACTGCGATTCTAGAGCCGTCGTGCCGGAGCCCGAGAATGGATCGACGACGAGCCCGTCATTTTTGGGGACCCTGAATTCGTGGATGAAGCTCCCAACCAGGTCTGCTGCAAATCCCTCTTTGAACATGTACCAACGATGAACTGGTCGCTGCGTGTTGAAGGCGAAGGAGAAGAGTCGCCCAAGGGGCTCATTCAGAGGCTGCAAGCGGTAATGGCTCTCTGCTGCCCGGTAGGCTGACAGCAGGGGAGCCAGAGCGCGATCCATTGTCTGCGTGGGGAATGATCTCATTCTGCCGCTGGGATCTCCTGTTTCCAGCGGGCGAGATCGCTGATGAGATCGTCAACGGGCCTTACGAGGTGGCAATAGGCGGTGTGATGGGCCACCAACGGATCATCAAAGAAGGGACCGCCCGCGAGATTGTGCGTGTCGAGATGCCGAAGTCGCCGCTCGGTATCCTGGCGCAGCTGCGGATCCCCGACGCCAGAATAGCTCTTACAAATGTAGACCCGGTCCGTATAGCTCTCCAGCATCCTTCTGACCTTTGTCGACTCGGCGCAGGAGGGGCCGAGCTCGCTATTGGGGGACCGGGGTC
>JAERMM010000421.1 GCA_016844585.1 Chloroflexota bacterium
CTGCCTGTACTGACCGTGCGGCTGGATCCCAAGGCGGGCGTATGGGATCTGTTCGCGGGCAGCCGCCTCGTGGCTACGGACCTCCCGCTGGCTGCATTACCGAACGGCGCCACGCGACAATTCACGGTGCAGGCTGGGGCGCAGGGCGCGCGCGTCTGCGGCCTCGTCAGCGCCGACGACAATCCCCTCTTCGAGGACGAGAACGCCAACGGCATCGACGACGCGTTTGAGAAACAGCAAAATCAGGGGTCGCTACTCGCGACGCGTGAGCCGGCGGCGACCCGGACGCAACTCGCGCGACAGTGGCAGCAGGATCAAACGACAAGCCAGGTTGCATCCTGGCCGGTGCAGCGTCCGCTGCCCGATGGCACCCCGAGCGTCCCGCCGCGCCAAGGTAAGTAGCGGACCGATGAGGCGCTCTGCTGGCGTCAAATCGCTCGCTCCGCCTCGGGCAGAGAGTGGAGTCCCGCGTGAGACCTTCGTCGAACAACGGGAGAATCAGTCCGCCAACAGCAGATTCGCAGAATCGTTGAGCAACCCCCGCCGGTAACATGGAAACGCTGCAACGTCCCGTTTGTGACCGTAAAGCGCCGGGGGCGCATCCACGTTTCGACCATTGGGACGAGTGCCACCCAGAATTCTCCGTTACAGAAATCCCCTCCGCGCAAGAATCAGCCGCATCGCCCGACCACGCCCGGGTGACGGTGAGCGCGCCCGCTCGGGATGCGTCAACTCCCGTGCTCCACTGGATGTTGTTGGGGCTATCGGTGGCGGTTACCGTGGCGCTCTCCATCTGGGCGGCGGCGCGCCGGGAGGTGGGGGTGTTCATATATGGCAGGGTCTCCTACTGGCTGATCCTTGCGCTGGTAATGCTCTGGGTGTGGCAGATCTCGCGGCTTCTCGTTGAACAACGGTTCAACCTCGTGTCATTCGCCCGGCGCAATTGGGTGCCGTTGGTCGCAGCCCTGGGGATGACCGCCATCGCCGTGTCGTCGGTGAAACCGCAGTTCCGCGTGTTGAGCGACGAGACCAACCTGCTGGCGGTTTCCCAGTCGATGCTATATCACAAGACCGTCTTCAACAGCACCGAGCAAAAGCGCTTTTACGGATGGATGAATCCGCTCACCTTCGGAGTTGAGAAACGTCCGCTTGTTTTTCCCTTCTTCGTTCAGGTAATTCACTCGATTCGAGGCTACTCCCCGAGTAATCCATTCGTTCTCAACGCAATTGCCCTATTCACGCTGCTCGCGATGATTGGGCTTGTCGTCGGCAGGTCGTTGGGAAGGACTGCGACCGTCGCCGCGGTGGTGTTGGTGGGATCGTATCCTCTGATCGTGACCAGCGGCACCTCGGCGGGCCTCGATCTGCTTGCGACGGTCTTCACCGGCCTCAGCTTCGTTCTGACCTACGTTTACATGAGGAGCCCGTCCGGCAGCAGGCTTGCCTTGCTTTTCTCGACTCTCCTGGTCTTTGCACAGATTCGATATGAGACGTCGGTGTATGTCGGACTTATTGGACTTTCGCTCCTCCTCTTCGGCTATGTTCGCGCCCGGTTTCTCCGGGAGCATTTTTACTTATACTGTCTGGCGCCGTTCCTTCTGCTGCCGTTGCAGATTCAACGCATATTGACACCCGACTCCCACGAGAACGCCGCCGGCACGGCCGCTTTCAGTTGGACACATCTGAAGAACTTCCTCGCCATATTCCTGCGCGCCCAAGGGAACACCGAATTCCTCCTGCCGCACGCGCCGCTGCTTTACTGGCTGGCCGTGCCAAGCCTGATTTTCCTTTTCGTACGGGTGCTCCAACGTCGCGCAAGCCTGGATTTGCCGTGCAAGGTCCACCTTCTCTTGATGTCGCTGGTCGCGTTCGCGATCAACTATGTCATCGTTTTTTCGTTTCACGGCAGCGATTTCACGCATCCCGGCGCCGCACGGTATTTCCTAAACATGTCGGTTCTCATCGCGCTGCTCCCGGTTTTCCTGCATGTGCAACTGCCGATGCTGGTAACGGGGCCGCGGTTGCTGCTTTTCGCCGTGGGGTTTGCGCTCGTCCACCATCCGATCAGTGTGCAGTCCACCATCCGATCAGTGTGCAGGGCAAGTTCACGATGGTGCAGAAGCTCGTACGCGAGACCGAAATCGAGTGGGATTTCTTGCATCGTCATAACGACCCCAACATTCTCATCATTGTCGATCGCCCGGGACAATTCACCGTGATGAACTACGGCGCGGTGAGTATCGACTATGCGAACAAGCACCCGGAAACGCTCTTGTATGAACTCAAGCGTCACCTGTATACCCAAATCCTGGTCTTCCAGAAAATCGCCTACGGCAATCCGGATCTTCCCACCAGGGACGCCTTGCATCCGGCGTTCAAGCTGGAGAAACTGATGGAGCTGCAGACCTCAGCCACGGAGTATGTGCGAATCTCGAAAGTGATCCTCGGGCATTAGCCATGTAGCGAAGGGATGTGTGGAATGCGAAACACGTCAGGACTCTTGCCAGAACGCGACGTC
>JAERMM010000422.1 GCA_016844585.1 Chloroflexota bacterium
TCGCTGCTTTCACTTTGTCGGGCATGTCATCGTCTTCCGGGTATTCTTAGACGAACCGGACCGAGACCGACCCGAGGTGGTCGAAAGTCGCTCGCATTGCATCGCCGGCTTGGACCGTGATCGCTGCGCTCAAAGCGCCCGGCAGGATCACTTCACCCGCCTGCAAGGTGACATCGAACTCGGCGAGCTTGTTGGCGAGCCAGGCCACGGCCTGCGCGGGGTTTCCGAGCACGGCGGCGCCTGCCGCGGTATTCATGACCTCGCCGTTCTTCTCGAGAACCATTCCGACCAGCCGCAGGTCGAGCGCTTCGACGCGGACAGGGTGTCCACCCATCACGTGCCGACAGGACGACGCGTTGTCCGCGATCGTGTCCACCAGTTTGATGCGCCAATCCGCGACGCGGCTATCGACGATCTCGATCGACGGAACGACGAAATCGGTTGCCGCTAGGACGGCGGCCACTGTCACTCCCGGCCCACGCAGTTCGTGCTTAAGCACGAAGGTGATCTCAGCTTCAACCCGCGGGTACGACGACGTCGCCGTCCGCGACTTCCATCGTGTCAAGAAGGTGGCCAAAATCCGGCTGGTCGACGCCGAGAAGCTGCTGCATAGCGACGGCGGTCAGCCCGATCTTGTGGCCGACGATCCGAGCACCCTCCTTGAGCTTGCGGTCAATCAACGCATGCTGGATTCGATAGGCGTCCTGGACGCTCAGGCCGTCGTAGGTCTCGGAGAGGGGTCGGATCGCCTGGCGCGTCACCTCGGCCTGGTAGAGGCTCTGTGCGGCCTCCTCGATCATGGATTGGCTGGCGGTCATGGCACCACTCGTCATGTGACGTCTATTCTTCGGGTTCCGGGACGATTCTAAAGCAATGCCTGTTGAGACGGGCGAAGGTTTTTGCGAGGGCCGATGGCACAAGCGAGCAGCCGGCCGGTTCCCGTTCCGAGCCCGCGGACCCAGCCCTTTTGGGACGGCTGCGCGCGGGACGAACTCCTCCTTCAACGATGCAAAAGCTGCCACATTTACTGGCACCCACCAAGTCCCCTTTGCCCAAACTGTCTTTCGAACGATTACGAGTGGACGCCAGCAAGCGGAAGAGGCACCGTTTATACGTTCTCGGTGGTTCATCATGCGTTTGGCCACGCATGGGAGCCCCTGGTTCCCTACGTTCTGGCGGTGATTGAGCTGGCCGAGGGGCCCAGGATGCTCTCCAACGTAGTGGATGTGCCCCCAGACGCGGTGCGGATCGGGATGGATGTCGCTGTGATCTTCCAGCCAGTATCCGAGACAATCTCATTGCCGCTCTTTCGCCCCGTCGCCAGTTGAGCGCGAACGCGCCACGTTTACCGTCTTGTAGCTCCTGGATGGCGAGTCTCATGTGCAGGAGGGTCGCTCAATGAATTCGATCAAAGGGCAGTACGCCATCGTTGGCGTCGGCGAGTCGGACGTTGGGAAGCGTGGCAGCCGGCCCGGCGTCACGGTGATGGATCTCGATCTGGAGGCCGGGGTACGAGCCATACGGGATTCCGGCCTGCGCAAGGAGGACATCGACGGCGTAATCGCTCGGGGCCCGCAATCCAACTACTCGGCAGTCCTGGCCGGGTGCCTGGGCCTCCCGCCACGCCATTACATCTGTGACGTCGGACTGAGTGGTTCCGCGTCCGCAACGATGATTCTGAACGCGGTGGCGGCTCTGCATGCGGGATTCTGCACAAGCGTACTCTGCATGAACGGCAGTGTGGGCGGCGACGAGGGAGGCGGTGGAGGCGAGGGTGTCCGCGGCGGCTGGGTCCACGACCTGTCACAACCGTTCGGCCAGTTGGGGGCTCCGACCGGCTACTCGCTGCTCGCTCGGCGCCACATGCACGAGTATGGGACGACCAGCGAGCAGTTCGGCGCCATTGCCGTCGCCTGTCGAAAGCATGCGAGCCTCAACTCCAATGCCAGTTACCGCACGCCAATTACTCTTGAGGATCATCAGAATTCGCGCATGATCGCGGATCCGTTCCGTCTGCTCGATTGCTGCCCGTCAACGGTAGCCGCTGGCGCTGTGATCATCACCTCGGCCGAACGAGCCCGCGATCTGCCCAACAAGCCCGTATACCTATTGGGCTTGGGCCACTGCAACACGCACAGTGATGGGCAGTACGCCCCAAACATGACCACGGTGGCCATGCGCGACGCTTCTCAACGCGCCTATGAGATGGCCGGTCTCGGCCCCAAAGACGTGGATTTTGCGAATCTCTACGACTGTTTCACCTATGCTGCGCTGGTTACGCTGGAAGACTATGGATTCTGCAAGAAGGGCGAGGGCGGCGCATTCGTCGAGAATGGCCGGATCGAGCTGGGTGGCGAGCTCCCACTAAACACTGGCGGCGGGCTTCTCTCTCAGGGGCATGCCAGCGGCTTCCTGCACATCACCGAGTCGGCCACCCAGCTTCGCGGCGCCGCGGGCGAGCGGCAGGTCGCCGACGCGAAGATCGGCATTGTCAGTGGGCAATGCGGCACTCTGGGTATCAATGCCTGTCTACTGCTGGGCAACGAACCGGGCTAGCAGCGTTAGGCGCAGTAAACTTGTTTCGCCACCCGGCGCATGTGCAGGCCGTTCACCAGAAGGGACCAGACTATGCTGAACAAAGAAGAGAACGAGCTGCTGACTCAGGTGGGCCCCAGCACTCCCATGGGAGACCTTCTCCGTCGGTACTGGCAGCCGATTTGCGCAGCTGGTGAGCTCACTGCCGAGCGACCCAAGAAGCGCCTTATGGTCATGGGTGAGGATCTGGTGCTATTTCGCG
>JAERMM010000423.1 GCA_016844585.1 Chloroflexota bacterium
CGCCGGTGTGGAGCGGGCCATCCGCTCCGATCCAGGTCTGGCGCAGGGCGTCAACGTGGCCAACGGGCGGGTGACTTGCAAAGCGGTCGCCGATGCGCATGGGATGCGTGTCGAGCCTCTCGCCTGATGGTAGGAACAGCGCAAACGAGCTGAGGATCGGGGCGTAGCGCAGCCTGGTAGCGCACTGCGTTCGGGACGCAGGGGTCGGAGGTTCAAATCCTCTCGCCCCGACCATACTTCGTGTGCATGTACCGCCGGGGCGTATGATTCGGTTGCAGCGAGCGAGCCGGCTGAGAAGCACCTCACGTGATTTGGACCGTATGCTCAACCGGCAGATGGTCATCCTGTTTCTGTCACGTCCGCCAATCCCATCCACAACGTCAAGCTCACAGGCATGATCGTCATGGCGGCGAAGGGCTCCGTGCGGGCTCGCATCTGGGTCAGCGGTCTGGTGCAAGGGGTTGCCTACCGGGCGTTTACCCAGCGGACGGCCTCCCAGCAGGGCCTGTGCGGCGGGGTGCGCAATCTCGACGATGGGCGCGTGGCCGTCGAGGTGGAAGGCGAGCGGCAGGCCGTCGAGAGCCTGATCGCATCGCTCAGGAGCGGGCCGCCGATGGCGCAGGTGCAGGACGTGCAGGTGCAATGGGAACCTGCGACCGGCCGATATGCCGACTTTCGTATCTGGTACTGACGGACTGCTGCAAACGTCTTCCAACGGCGTTCTTGTGTTACTGTGGGCGCGGTCTGAAAGTCGAAAAGTCTTCAAGTCGAAAGTCTTCTGACTTGACGACTTTAAGACTTGATAGACTTTTGACGGTTCCGATGCACAGGTAAGCGTATGAAGCGTCCAGGCAAAAAACAGAAACCGCCGGCCAAGCCGGCGAAAAGCGGCCGCAGAGGCAGATCCAGCAAAGCCGTGGTTCCAAGGTCGGGCGCCTCCATGCCGGACTTTACGCGCAAAGGCGCCGGCGGCGGGTTCGACACCGTTCGGACCTATCTGAACGACATCCGCAAGGCCGCGCTGCTGACCTTCGAGCAGGAACAGGAACTCGGCAAGCGGGTCGTGGAGGGGGATTTTCACGCCCGCGAGCATATGATCGAGGCCAACCTGCGCCTGGTCGTGAGCATCGGCAAGCGGTATATGAATCGGGGACTGGCCTTCTCGGACGTCATCGAGGAAGGCAACCTGGGCCTGATCAAATCCGTGGAGAAGTTCGATTACTCCAAGGGGTTCCGCTTCAGCACCTACGCGTCCTGGTGGATCCGGCAGTACATCGAGCGGGCGATCATCAATCAAGGGTCGCTGATCCGGCTGCCGGTGCATGTCGTCGAGCGGCTCAACCGGTATCTCGCCGAATTGGAACGGTACGGCCAGGAACTCGGCCGCGAGCCGCGGCCCGAGGAGATGGCGGCGCGCCTCAAGGTGCCGGAAGGCGACATCCTCGATCTGAAGCAGCTGGTTCGGACGACCTATTCGCTCGACAGCCCTCTGAACGATCGGACCGACACCGTTTTGCGCGACATCATCCGCGACCCGCAGGGGCCGTCGCCCGCTGACACGGCGGAGGGGATTCAGCGCTACGAAGAGATCAGAACGTGGATGCAGACGCTGTCCGAGCGGGAGCAGCGGGTGATCACGCTGCGATTCGGGTTGGACGGCGAGGACGAGCAGACGCTGGAAGCCATCGGGCGCGAACTCGACCTGACGCGCGAGCGCGTCCGGCAGATCGAGCACGAGGCCCTGGGCAAGTTGCGCGCGACGATCGAGAGTCAATCCATCACCTCGAAGGACCTACTGTGATACACAGGAAGCGAGGCGTGAAAAAACGGCAGGCGCGGGGAACGGCCCGCGCACAGATGAATTACAAAGCCCTGATCCGGGAAGTCCCGAATTTTCCCAAGCCCGGCATTCTATTCTACGACATCACCACGCTGCTGAAGGACGCCCGCGCGTTTCGCGCGGTCATGGACGAGTTGGCGGCCCGCTACCGCGGACGCCGGATCGACAAAATCGTCGGCATCGAATCGCGCGGGTTCATTCTCGGCGGTCCCCTCGCCGACCGGATCAAGGCGGGCTTCGTGCCCGTGCGCAAGCCGGGCAAGCTGCCGGCCGACAGTTTCGAGGTGAAATACAATCTGGAATACGGCTCCAACTCGCTGGCGATCCATCGCGATGCCGTGCAGATGGGGGAGCGCGTCCTGGTCGTGGACGATCTGCTCGCCACGGGCGGGACGGCCGCGGCCACCGTGCATCTGCTCCGCCAATTGGGCGCCGAGATCGTCGGGCTCGTATTTTTGGTCGAGCTGACGTCGCTCAAGGGACGCGATAAACTCGACGGCTGCCACATCGATTCTTTGATCACCTACTCCTGAACACTTCACGTTTCCCGCCTGACGCGTTACGACGTTAAAGGGTCTTGTCAAACCGGAGGTGCCATGTTATGAATACCCTCCTTTTTTAGGGGGCGTGCCGGAGACCGTCGTGGCGGTCAAGCGACCCACGAAAACGATGGCGCCCGAACGGCGCGAAGCGCTTCGGATGTTGATGGGCAAGCGCCAGGAATTGATGCAGGAAATCACCGGCAATCTGGGCGCGTCCCTGACGGAAGATCAGCGCCGGCGCCTGGAGTCCGCGATGGATGTCGGCGATCAATCGCTGATGGATCTGGATCGCGAGCTCGGCATCTCGCTGATGGAAATGCGCAACAAGCGGCGCCAGTTGATCGACGAGGCGCTGGGCCGTCTGGAGGACAGCACCTACGGCCTCTGCGACGAGTGCGGCGTGGAAATCAACGAGAAGCGCCTGGCGGCGGTCCCCTTTGCCAAGTCGTGCGTCGCCTGTCAGTCGAAGCAGGAGCTGATCGAGAAGATCGAAAAGGGCGAGGAACGCGAGCAGTAACG
>JAERMM010000424.1 GCA_016844585.1 Chloroflexota bacterium
GCGCCTTCTTCCCGTTCAGCGAGCCGCTCGCCGTCGATGCGGGCGACGTGATCAGCGTGGATTTGCGGGCCGACCTCGTGGGCGACGACTACGTCTGGAGTTGGAGCACACGCTTACGCCCGAGGGGCGGCGAAGGGCGCTCGGCGCGACGATTCGCTCAGTCGTCGTTCTTCGCTTACCCCGTGAGCCCCGAGTTTCTCCACAAGCGTGCCTCTGACCACAGGCCTGCTCTGAACCAGCAGGGTAGAGTCGCGCGCCTCGTGCTCGACCTCGTCGACGGCAGCCGAACCAACCAGGAGATCGCCGATGCCCTGGCCGTGGCCTGGCCTATTGAATTCGCGGACCGCGGGCGGGCTCTTCAGCGCGTTATCGAGGTCTCCGAGAGATACAGCGGCTAGCCCACCTCGGCCTCGACGTGCCCCGCTCACCGTCCCTCGCTAGCTGCTCATCTGGCCTTCCCAGGATTGCGCATAGCGGCCCCCGAGCGCCACCAGCTCGTCGTGGCGACCCGACTCATCGATCTGTCCCTCTGCCATGACGTGGATCACGTCGGCGCGCATCGCCGTCGTGAATCGGTGGGTGATGATGATCACTGTCCGTCCGGCCGCCAGCGAGCGGAAGCGCTTGATCCAGTCAGCTTCCGCCCAGGAATCCATCGCGCTCGTCGGCTCGTCGAGCAAGATCAGCGGCGCCTGTCGCAGAAACGCCCTGGCCAGGGCGATCCTCTGCCATTCGCCCACGCTCAGCTCGGTGCCGGAGACGAACCACTTGCCGAGGAGCGTGTCGTACCCTTCTGGGAGACGGTCGATGAGCTCCGCGGCGCCCGAAGCTCTGGCCGCTGCTTCGATTTCGGCGGCCGATGGCTGCGCCGTCAGATCGCCCAGCGCGATGTTCTCTGAGACTGTGGAGTTGTAGTGCACCGGCTGCTGGAAAAGCACCGACGTCTGTTGGCGAAGCTCTTCCTGGCGAAGGTTTCGTACGTCGGTCCCGTCAACCTCGACAGATCCGCTGTCGGGGTCATACAGGCGGCAGAGCAGTTTGATGACCGTGCTCTTGCCAGCGCCGTTGGGGCCCACGATCGCCGCGATCTGCCCGGCTGGGACGGTGAGCGCGAAATCGCGAAGCGCGACCCGGTCGCTCCCGGGATATCGAAAGGTGACGTTTCGGAAGCGGATCTCAGGAGCGGCGCCCTTGCGTATGAGTTCCGGCTCCTCGGGATCAACCACTTTCGGCTGCAGATCGAAGAACTCGAACAGGTTCCCGAGAAACAGAAGGCTCTGATAGACCCGGTTCACGTTGTCGAGGAGAGAGCGGCCCAGCTTCTGTCCCTGGTTGAACGCCTGGTAGAAAAAGGCGAGGTCCCCCAGGCTCACCAGGCCCTGAGCAGCCTTCCAGACCATCCAGGCCGTGGCCGCCGCGGAGACCAGGAGGGCGAAGGCGCCGGCCACCACCTCGCTGATGCTCTGATCGCGCACCAATCGCACGCGCTCTGAGCGCAGCCGTAGCCGCACCGCCTGATACGCGGCCGCAAAGTGTTTGCCCAACCCGAAGAGCCGCAGCTCGGCTGCCGTTTCGCCGTCCGTCAGTAGCCAGTCGTAGTACCAGCTCCGCCGCTCGTCGGCGGTTGTGCGAAGCCGCCAATGGTACTGGCGCAATCCGTGGTGAAGGACGACGTAGAGCGCGGGCACCATGCTGCCGACCAGTGCGAGCGGAAGCCACGGGTCGAGCGGCACGAGCACGGCCGCCATGGCGATCAACGTGATAGCATTCTGGGCCAGACTGCCCGTCCCTTCAAGAAGCGCTGTCGGGCGTTGGCCGGCGTCCTGCCGAGCGCGATGCAGGTGGTCGTAGAACTCCGGCCACTCGTAGAAGGCCAGGTCCGCGGCGATCGACCTCTCGTGGACCAGGCCGGCGACGTAGTCCTGCACGAGCTCGGACTGCGCCGTGCGAACCCAGGTAGACAGACTCCTCAGCAGCTCGGACAGCACCATCACGCCCCCCATCAGGGCGACCAGGAACAGCGTGTGAGCGACGCGATCGGCGTCGCCTCCCATCGAGACTGCCGCAGCATTCCCTGCAGCACGAGCAACACGCCCCATGCGATCGTCCAGGAGGGCGCGGCGGCCATGACCAGCGCCAGCGCGCGCGGGACGTAGGGCAACTGAGCGAGCGTGCTCTGCAGCTTGGGGGTCAGGACTCGGAGGGCCTCACGCACTGGTCATCGCGGCCCACGCCTGGCCGCTGCACGGCCGCTACTAGTTGTAGCGGGGCAAAATTCCGCCTGCGAAGGGCGCGAACCGGTCGGTCACGTTCGTCGCATCGTTGAGCGGGACGGCGCCGTATTCTACCCAGGCGTGGGCTTGAAACGCCGGGCCCTGCTTCCGGACGCCGATGCGCAGGTCGGTCTCGACTCCATATCTCCGAAGCAGCCACCAGAGCGTCATCGCGCGGGGCAGGCAGGTCGCACCGATGAGGAGCCTGTCCGCCGCCGCCTCGACCATTCTCGCGGCAAGGCGTGCGCGATGAAGAGCGACTTCGCCTGGGGGGGTCGAGGCAGTGCCTCCGACTATCTTGGCCTGGAGCGCATGGCAGCGATTGAACCCGATCGCTCGCAATCCGACTGTGCATGCGTACAGGGAAACGGTCGCTTGTGTGAGGAGCCAGCACTCACCCCAGGAAAGACGCAGCAGCCGATTCCAGCTACGCACAAAACACCTCGATAAGCCCACTTTGCTGAAATCGCCATCACCTGCGATCCCGGTGCCGCAGGAATTCCGTCAGGGCCCCTGACACCAGGAGGACCCGAAAGCCCTGTGAAAGCTATACCATGATACCCGATAGACGGCTTATGCGGTGGTTGCACGCTAGTGCACTATATCTGTACTCACTGCACAGTGACCTGGAGGGATATAGCACCAGTTGTCTATATCTTATAGATGTGTTCTTTCGTTGGTGATGCTAGCCGGGAGGGGCTCCGCGATAATCTCCTCTCCATGCATGAGGTTGTGCGACTACGGCCCCCGCTGCAAATGGCGGCAGGCAGGCTCGAGTTGAGTGAACCCGCAGCGCCCATGAGCGAACGACCAGAATGGTGACCCCTCCGCCTATCGTCACCGTCGTCGCCCACAACCTCTGGAAGCTGGCTCTCCTTGGGCAGGTTCTCGACCGGGCGGAGGCCGCCGCCGTTCCTCTCGTCGTGCTGAAGGGCGCCGCCCTCCTCGACTGGGTGTACGACACCCACGAGCGATCGATGAGTGACATCGACGTCCTCGTGCGGCCGGAGGACTGCGGCCGGCTCGCGGCGGCACTAGAGGTCTCCCTTCCTGAGCCGGTCTACCGACGACCGCCCCCCAGCCTCTCGCTCTTCCCTCACGAGCCGCTCGCCGAGTTCACGTGCGATTTCAAGGGGCTGTCACTCGACGTTCACCTTGCTCTCTTGACTCCATATTGGGTGACGCGCATCCTGGCCATCGACACGAACGGCCTCTGGGAGCGCGCGGCGCCGTTCGCGGTCGCCGGTCGGTCCGCCCTTCGGCTCTCCCAAGAGGACCAGGTTGTCCATCTCGGCGGTCACGCGATGCTCCACCACTTCGAGGGTTACGGCAACTATTCCGGCGATCCGACTGAGGACGTCCGCCGCGTGATCACCCGGCTGGACCCGAAGTGGGATCGCGTCGTGGCTCTGGCTACCGACCAGCGTCTGCGTACCGCCACGTGGTTGGCCCTCTCCGCGGATTCCCTGTCCGACGTGGTTCCGGGTTGGGTGATGAAGAAG
>JAERMM010000021.1 GCA_016844585.1 Chloroflexota bacterium
GTGAAGTCCTCGCTCATGATCCGCATCGGCTTCGAGTGCCCTAGACGAACGTCTTCCGACCGAGCCACGGGGTGCCAGAACATCCGCATGTACCTGCCGCCGATTGTCCCCGGCCCCGTGTGCACGAAGTCGTGATCACGCCACGTGATCCCGTCCATTTCTGATTGCGGCGTTGCTACAGCCATTTGTCCTATCCCCCTATCCCTTTCCTATGTAATGCGTGTGTGGCGCTAGTCCTTCGTCCAGAGTCGCCGTCACGTGACCGGGTCCGCGAGCGGGGCCACGACGCTGCGCAGGTCGCCCGCGAAATGGCACGCTGCCCAGTGCGCTGTTTTCCATTGCAAGAGCTCCGGAGTCTCAACCGCGCAGCGAGCCTCCGCACGTGGGCAGCGGGTGTGGAACGGGCAGCCGCTTGGCAGGTGAAGCAGATTTGGAATGGCGCCGCGAATCGGCTGCAGCGGCTTGTGGCGCGAGCCCGGGCGCGGAATCGCGTCCATCAAGCCAATCGTATAGGGATGAAGGCTGGAGTCAAACACTTCGTACTTGTCGCCCATCTCGACGATGCGACCCGCGTACATTACGGCGATTCGCTCGCTGACGCGCGCCACCACGCCCAAATCATGCGAGATAAAGATCATGGCCATGCCGAGCTGCTGGCGCATGTCCTCGAGCAGGTCCAGAATCTGCGCTTGAATGGTCGTGTCAAGCGCGGTGGTTGGTTCGTCAGCGATAAGCAGCTTCGGCTGACAGGCGATGGCGATCCCAATCATCACCCGTTGGCGCATTCCTCCGCTGAGCTGGTGTGGGTAGCGGTCGAGGATGGTTTCGGGCCCGGGCACGCGCACACGGGTGAGGAGGTCAAGCGCGCTCTTTCGGGCCTGTTGGCCGGATTGGCCGAGGTGAACCCGCAGCACTTCCCGCATCTGCTCACCGACGGTGTAACTCGGGTTCAGCGAGGTCATGACCTCCTGAAACACCATGGAGATCTCACGGCCGCGGATCCGACGGACGTCGCGATCTCTCATCGTGAGGAGATCCTGGCCCTCGAACCGAATGCTGCCACCGGTGATGCGACCAGGGTTGGAGACCAGGCGCAGGATCGAGAACGCTGTCACGCTCTTGCCGGAGCCGGTCTCGCCAACGATGCCGAGTGTCTGGCCCTTTTCCAGCTTGAACGAAACGCCGTCGACCGCCTTGACGACGCCGCGGGGCGTGAAGAACTGGACTTCGAGGCCGTCAACTTCAAGGAGCGGCAATCTAGATCTCGTAGTGTCTGGGATCGAACAAGTCGCGCAGGCCGTCACCAAACAGATTGAAGCCGAGGATCATGATTGCGATAGTCAAGCCGGGGAAAAGCGCTGAGAGCGGCTGCAGCTCCAGAAACGGGCTGATCTCCTTCAGCATGAGCCCCCAGCTCGCCGTTGGCGGGGGGAACCCGAGGCCGAGGAAGCTGAGCGACGACTCGATCAGGATCGCGTGGGCGAAGTCGAACGAAAGCGTCACGATGATGGGCGCTACGCAGTTGGGGAGGATCTCCCCGAAGAGGACTCGCAGGTTCGACTCGCCGACCATGCGTGCCGCCTCGACGTACTCTCGCTCTTTCTGAGACAGAACCACCCCGCGGACGATACGCGCGTACTGCGGGATCGAGCTAACCCCAATGGCGATATAGAGCGAAATGAGGCCGCCGCCGAGAGCGGCCACCAACGCGATCGCCAACAATTGGCCTGGAAAAGCGAGCACGGAATCCATGAACCTCATCACGATTGCATCAACACGCCGGCCATAGAAGCCCGCGATGGCGCCGAGCGGAATGCCCGCGATGGCTCCGAGCGCCACGGCGCCGATGGCGACCTGAAATGCTGTCCTCGCCCCGTAGACGAGGCGGCTGAAGGTATCGCGGCCAAGAACATCCGTCCCAAGCCAGTGCCCGGGTCCGGGCCCCCGCAGCCGATTGACGATATCGATTTCATACGGGTCGTGCGTCGCAAGCAGCGGAGCGAAGATGGCGGTGAACACGCCAACCAGGATCACGAAGCCACCAAGAAGGGCAAGGCGGTTCCGGGAGATGACTCGCCACGCGGCGATGAGCTGCGACGCATAGGTTCCGGTGCCAGGTGTCGACGCAGCCGGGGGACTTGCAACGGCCGGTTCGGCTTTGATGCTCACGAGCTACTCCAGCCTTACCCGCGGGTCGAGGAACTTGTATGCGACGTCGACCACCAGGTTGATGAACACGTAGGTCAGGGCAAGGATGAGCACCGCACCCTGAACAATGGGGTAATCCCGGGCGTAGATCCCCTCCAGCAGCAAGCTCGCTACGCCGGGCCAGGAGAAAATGGTCTCCACGATCGCCGACCCTCCGAGCAAGCGCGCCGTCTGCAAGCCAACCACGGTTACAACGGCCAGCAACGAGTTCTTTGCAGCGTGCTTGACGATCACGACGAGCGGCGGCAATCCGCGCGCCCGGGCCGCGCGAACGTAATCCTGGCTCAACTGCTCGAGCATTTCAGCGCGCAGGTAGCGCGTCAAATGCGCGGACGTGCTGGCGCCGAGCACAATCGCCGGCATGAACGCATGGCGCAGGAAGTCGACCGGCTGGACAAGCGGGCTGGTGTACCCGATGGAGGGCAGCCAGCCGAGATTGATGCTGAACAATACGATGAGCATGAGGGCCAGCCAGAAGTTGGGCATGGCAACGCCCCACAACGAGAATCCCATGGCAAGGTAGTCGACCCAGGTGTTCTGCCGAACCGCCGCGATGATTCCGGCCGGAACGGCGACGATAACGGCGCCAATCAACGCAGTGATCGCTAAGAAGATGGTAGCGGGATATCGTTCCAAAAGGGTTTCCAGGACCGGCCGCCGAGACTTGAGGGACATCCCCAGATCACCGCGCACGACCTTGCTCACCCAGTTCAAATATCGAATTGGCAGCGGTTGGTCAAAACCAAGCTGGTGGCGAAGCTCTTCATATTGCTGGCGATTGATGTTCCCGCTGGTCTCGGGCGTTGCACCCAACATGACCATTACCGGATCGCCGGGTATGAGCTGGATGATGAGAAAGATGCCGATGCTCACGAGGAAGAGGACCGGCACAAGCTGGAAGAGCCGCTGGACGACGTAGGAGGCGATCACCGGCGTTGATCCTCGCGGCGCATTCCAGCGCTGGCCGAAGAGTGTATCGATTTCCCGTCGGGATGGCGGGTGAACTCGCCGAACGCAACGTATTATGCGGTGCGTCCGGTTCGAGCGGGCATGTGCTAGCATCTGATCGATTCAAAATCACCTCGCTGCCAGGCACGAATCGAGAAAAAGGGGTAGGTGACAACCGTGACAACCGTGACAACCTTCAGCAAGCACGGTTCTTAAAGGAGACGTGGACTGGAGGACATACCACGGCCCAGACTCACCCTCTCAAGCGAGGAAAGGGGTCAAAGCGAAGTTGTGCTGCAGGGTTTGGCCGCGAGCGGGCTCGGTCAGGCAACGGGATTCACGGACATTCCCTGGGTCTGGTCTCAGTTCGCCGAACGGCTCCACGTGCACGTGTGGCCCGGCACGTTCAACGTGCGGCTGGTGGACGCGACGATGCAGACAGCATGGGAGGTGCTTCGCGAGCAGCCCGGTATTCCCATTGAGCCCGCGAGTGGCGCCTGCGCCGCGCGCTGCTTTCCCGTCGTGGTGAATGAGCGCATCCGCGGGGCTATCGTCCTTCCTCACATCGAAGGCTATCCACCCGATCAGATCGAGATCGTCGCGGCAGAGAGCATTCGCGCGGATCTCGGCCTGCTGGACGGGGATCCCGTTACGATACGAGTGATCAATGATGAGTGACGGCCCCACGGTCGAAGAGTCGGGGGCCCTACGGCAGACGGCGCTGCGATACATCGAGGACCACAACACCGTGTCGGTGGCAACGCGGGAAGCCGAGGGGGTGTGGGCCTCGACGGTCTTCTACGCAAACGTTGGATTCACGCTCTACTTCCTGTCTGAGCCCAAGACGCGACATGCGCAAAACGTAGCCGCCAACCCCGCCGTCGCCGCTACCATCAACGAAGATTACCGCGACTGGCAGCAGATAAAAGGGATCCAGATGTCGGCCATCTGCACGGAGGTAACCGGCAAGCGCGAGGTCATGCGCGCGCTTGCCTCCTATGTAAAGAAGTACCCGTTCGTGAAACAGTTCCTATCGCCGGGCCAGCTTTTACGAGGTATGCAGGTAGCCGGGCGGGCACTCGACGTACGGCTGTACCGCCTGGCGCCGACATCGCTTCTGTTTATCGACAACCAGCGAGGCTTCAGCAACCGGCAGGAGATTTCCGTGGAGGCAGTACGTTGATCAATCGGCTCGACCACGTGGCGATCCGCGTGACGAATCTGGACCGATCTATTGACTTCTACGAGCGCCATTTCGGCCTCGAGCCATATGCGATCCACCAGGGCCCAATCGGGCCGCTGAAGGCGATCGCCTATCTGAAGTCGCCGCAGGGCATCGTCGAACTCATGCATGCAACGGACGGCCCGCCCTCTGAAGGATTTCATTTCTGCTTCGTGTCGGACGACTTCGATGCCGCGTTCGACCGCCTCGTCGAGGAGGGGGTACCGGTCAAGTCGGAGCCGCGCCCGACACGTGCGCGGGAGGCCGGCGAAGAGAACTGGCTGCGATGCGTGTTCAGCGGCCCCGACGGCGAAGAGGTCGAATTGAGGGGACCCACGTCGCGCCAAAGCTGAACCACGGCAAGCTCGGAAGCTCCTCGGAACCTACGGCCATCCGAATCATCATTCCTTGCACCTGACTCTTACTTTTTTCTTAGATTAATGGTACACTGATGCCCGCTGAAGGGGCTCTTACGTTCCTCTTAGGTTTCTGATACACTTCGCCTTACCGATTCTACGGAGGCCATGTGAGACGACGAGCGTCGCGGCGCCGCATAGGGGCAGGACACCCCTGGCGCCGGCTTCTGGGACGTTCGACGCTCGGATTTATCGTGGCTCTGATGGTAGGGCTCCCATTTCTCGGCGTCCCAGCATTGGCCGACCTCGCAGATCAGACCGCTCCGCCGCTCAGCATTTTGAGTCCCTCGGACTCAGCAGAAGTGGGTGACGGGAACCTCGTCATGATCGAGTGCAACGCATTCGACAAGGCTGATGGAGTGGTAGATAGCGTTCAGGTGTCCATCGATGGCTCCGAAACGTGGATGCCCGCCGATCACAGCGCCGAGGACTCGCGACGCTGGCGCTATCTCTGGTCGGACCCGTCACCGGGCCAGCATCGAATACGCGTTCGGGCGACCGGTATCGAAGGCACGTCGTCCGTCGAGCAGACAATCACGGTCAAGATTGCCGACGTCTGGAACTCGTCCTACACCATCGACAATCCATACGCGTCGGCGGGCAAGTTTCGCAAGACGGAACTCCACACCCACTCGACAAATTCATTCGACGGCTGGACATCGTTGCCGCCAGCCCAACTGGCATTGGAATACAAGAAGCGGGGCTACGAGATCGTCGCCATCACGGACCACGATGTCGTGTCCAATCCGCAACAGGTGACTGACGGTACCTTTGCGGTGATTCCCGCTTACGAGAGCACCTCCGACAGCGGTCACATCACCGGTCTCTTCGTCGACATGCCTGTGTCGCCCGCGCTTCCCGCCCAGGCGCGCATCGACGCTATCAATGCAATGGGGGGGATGGCTATCTTGAATCATCCCTCCTGGCGAATTGGTTGGCGGAACACCGACCTACGGTCGTTGAACGGGTTCTTCGGCCTTGAAGTGTTCAACCAGATAGCGGGAGACAACCAGCCGAAGATCCAGGGGAACATGCAACTGTGGCACGACGTCCTCAATGCCAAGGGACGCCCAAGCAGGACCTGGGCCGTGGCGGTAGACGACGCGCACGACGTCGCGAACATTGACATGGGCTGGATCATGCTCAAGACCCCGTCACTCGACAGGGATGCCGTGCGCCAAGCAATGACGAACGGGGCGTTTTACGCGAGCAGTGGACCGTCGTTCGGCGCCCTCGGGGTGCTGAACGGCGCCGTCACGGCGTCCAGCCCGGACGCGGCGGTGCTGCGGTTCATCGACCAGGACCTGAAGGTGCTTCAAGAGTCACCGGCCCAGTGGGGATCCTATCGTCCGACGGGGGCGGAGCGCTGGATTCGCATCGAGGCCGTTCGGCCGGACGGCCGCACGGCATGGTCACAACCATTCTGGCTGCTTCCAAACGTGCCTACGGTCGCCGCGTTACCGACGTGGACCGGCACAGCCCTGGTGGGCGAGACGGTCCCCGGCGCTCGCGTTCACGTCTCCGACAATGGCGAGTACCTTGGCAGCGCGGTCGCAGCGGCGGACGGCCAGTTCCTGTTTCCGTGCTCCACGCTAAGCGCTGGCAAGCACGACTTCGTCCTGTTCGCCGTCGCCTCCTGGCCGGATCAGGTGGAAGGACCGCGAGTGACGCTCGAGTTCAGTGGGCCGTCCGGCTAGGCTAGCGGATCGGCAGATGGCGAGTAAGTATGCGGGCCGCTTCGCTTACTTCTCTGACTCGCAGCCCGACGAGCGTCGCCCAGTATGCAACCAGCCCGACTGTGGCCGCCCCAACGATCGCGGCCAGGCGGGGCAGAAGCGACGACGAATCCAGCCACGGTGCGAGAACGGCCGACGCGATTGCAGTGCCCGCTGCAGCCGCAACTCCCCCGACGACGACGCGCAAAACAAATCCGGCAAACGCTCCACGTAGCGACGCGTATTGCCAACTGAGCAAGGCGAATAGAACGGCGGCGTGAGCGCTGTTCTGGACCGCGTTCGCAAGGGCAAGACCAGGCATGCCGAGGGGGACGACGAGCACGAGCGCCACGGCGAGGTAGACGCCTACTCCTGCAATGCCTACCAGCACCGGGGTCAGAGTCTGCTTGCGCGCATAGAACGCGACGATGAGCAGCTGATCGAGGACGACGAAGGGCATCTGCGGCGCGTATGCCAGGACGGCGAGAGACGTGCGCTGGGTTGCCACCGCATCGAACGCCAGGCGCTCGAAGAGAACGGACACCGTTGGCTGGCGCAGCAGCACGAGTGTCACCGCAAGCGGAACGATGAGCAGAAGCACCATCTTGAGACCACGCGCCAGCGTAGCCTCGAAGTCCGCCTGGGCATCAGGGGAGGGATCTGAGGCCATGCGCGACAGCGAAGGCAGGATTGCCAGGCTGGCCGCCGCTCCCACGAGACCGATTGGGAACTGAACAAGGGTGGTTGCAAACGCCATGGCAGCGACGCTGTCAGGGCCTGTCTGCCAGGCCAGGTAGGTGTCGACGATGACCAGCACGTAACTCGCGATCATCCCGACAAAGACTGGCGTGTACAGCTGGATGACCAGGCGCACGCCGGGATGGTGCAGGTCTACGACCGGCTGATAATGCAGTCCGCGGAAAGCCGGCAGCTGAACCAGGAGCTGGAAGAAGGCGCCGAGTGCGAGGCCGAGCGCCAGTCCGTGGATGCCGAGCGAACCCACGAGTACGACCGCCGCGATGATGATCCCGGCGTTGTAGACAGCGCCTGCGAAGGCCGGAATGGCGAACGTCTGTCGCGCGTACAGGACCGCCGTCAGGATGCCCGCCACTCCCAGAAGCATCACAGACGGCAGCGCGATCCGCGTCAACTCGACGGCAAGCTCGAAGTGCTCGGCGTCGGCGCCGAGCGCCGTCACCAGAAGCGGAGCGCCGACCACCAGCACGACTACGATCGCGCCCAGGCCGATAAAGGTCAGATTGACGAAAGTGCTCACGACGCGACTGAGGTCAGCAGTCCTGCCCGCGGACACGTAGTCGCTGAACACGGGAACCAGGGCGGCGGTCGTGGCACCGGATAGCAACAGATCATAGACAGCCGTCGACACGCGTGTGGCGGTGCGGAAGGCGCTGGTTGCACCGGTTGCGCCGAAGAGCGCGGCGATGACCTGCTCCCGCACCAGCCCCAGCAAGCGACTCGCTACGTTTCCGGCACCGATAAGCATGGCGGCGGAGGCGATGCGGTGGGTCGAATTAGGGACGCTCGGGCCGTCGCTAGCCACGGCTCTGCTCGAAACCGAGTAGACCAGGCAGCTCGCGCAACGTCGAGATTCGCGGATGTGCGCCGGGCGCCAAGGGGCTCTCTATGCGAGCAACTGAAGGCGTGTTGCGCTCCAGGAGAACGCCTCGGATGCCCACGGCTTCCGCGCCTTCCACGTCATCTCGCAAGCTGTCGCCGACGTGAACCGCCTGCTCGGGGGCGACACCCGCAACTTCGAGCGCCTGGAGAAAGATGGCTTGGTCCGGCTTCTCGAAGCCACAGACGCCGGAGACGGCAATCGCGTCGAAGTGCTGTGCAACACCGAGGCTTACCAACAGGCGCTCGAGCCACTCCTCCCAGTTCGAGATAACACCAAGCCTCAGGCCAGAAGTATGCAGGCGCTCCAGCGTGGGGAGTGCGTCGCTGAACAGGCGGTAGCTCTCCAGGCGGAGGAAGGTTTCCAGAAGGCGTTCTGGGAGGTCCCCGCGCGCCTCCCGCGGGTGGCCGACCTCCTCGAGGAAGGCGCGATACACCCACAGCCAGAATTCCCTGGACCGGTCCCTCGACACACTGTAGCCACGGCCGGCATCCTCTCGCCTGCTGATGCGCTCCCAGACGGCGGGTTCGGCGTTGGCCGCATCCTCAGCCGTTATCGACACGCCGTTTCGGACGCACACGTCAGCGATGAGCGCATGAAACGAAGGATGAGGGTATGCGAGGGTGCCTCCGACGTCGAAGAAGACAATTCGGAGGTCTCGTTCGGAGATTCCATGCATGGTGAGAGATTATCGCCCGGCTGATACCATGATGCTGATGCCGCGACTCCTACCCTTCTTGATGCTCCTCTTGTTCGTGCTGGCGGCCCTAAACGGATGCCGACCCAGCGGCCCGCATCGGACGCCGGCTCCGGCGCTCACCTTGCAGCAATTCAGCGGGGAACAGATCTCGCTCGCCGACCTGCGTGGGCGGACCGTACTCGTCAACTTCTGGGCGTCATGGTGCGTTCCTTGCAGGGAGGAGATGCCCGTCTTTGAGGACGTGTGGAGAGCGCAACGGGAGGCTGGCTTCACCGTGCTCGGCGTCGCTATCGAGGACGACGAGCTGTCCCTCACGTCATTCTTGCGGGCCTTTGACATCAGTTACCCCGCCGGCCTTGATCGCGGCTCGATCATTGCGCGCGCATACGGGGTCATCGGTCTGCCCACTACGGTGTTAGTCTCGCCAGACGGATCGATCCTCAGGCGTTGGGCTGGTCCGGTGGAGCGGGAAAGTCTCCTCCGGGCGCTCGACGAGGCCCGAACAGTCTGACCACGACCCACCTTGGGCGCTGTTCCTAAGTGCGACCACGGGATTTTGGTTCATTTCACCATACGCGTCAATTAGAACTGCCCGTATCTTTTCTCTGTACGAAGTTCGAAGGTGAAAGACCGTGACAGAAACCAGCGTGGGCATGGACCTCAAGACCGTGCTCGAAAAGTACGCGGATGAGATCCGCCGCTGTAGGTACGGCAGCTTTCGCGGCGTGATCAAAGACGGGAAGATCGTCATCTTTGCCGTAGAGCACGAATGGCGGCCGCAATTGGAGTCCCGGACGGCCTTACCTCAGGAACAACAGTAGCGACTGTCAGAGGCCGGGCCGTTCCACCCCGAGAAGCAACCAAAGAGAGTCGCCGAGGGAGACGCCCCACCTGGAGTGCATCCCTCTTTTGCTGCGCGAGAAGCTCGGCCTCATGCCGCGCAATCGGCGTAGGCAACGGTCAGCAGATACCACAGACGGTCGCGGACTTCCTGAAAGGCTGGGACGCTGCTGGCGCCGATATCGTGGGCGCAACCGGGTCAATTCGCACGAGGAGGGTTCGATGATCTCGAGAGCAGAGGCCACGCAAAGGGTGCTGATGGCGAAGCAGGAGAAGGACCTTAGCTGGCTACAGATCGCGGAGGCACTGGGTCGCGACCCCGTTTGGGCGACCGCGGCACTCCTGGGGCAGATGAAGATGGCCCCAGAGGAGGCTGAAGCGGCCGCGGCTGCGCTTGGGCTCTATCCGGAGGTGGCCGTGGCGTTACAGACGGATCCTCTGAAAGGATCACTGGACCCAACCGTTCCCGTCGATCCCCTGATCTACCGTTTTTACGAGATGGTCCAGGTGTACGGAACCACTCTGAAGGCGCTGATTCACGAGATGTTCGGCGACGGCATCATGAGTGCGATCGACTTCGAGATGCACATAGAGAGGAAGGCGGATCCGAAGGGAGACCGAGTTGTGGTGACGTTAGACGGCAAGTTCCTGCCGTACCGCAAGTGGTAGGGGCCGGCTTTGACCATCCTCACATTTTTTCGTTAAGAGGCGATTCCGCTGTCGCTGCGCCAATCTCCGCGATGGGGGCGTCCGCTGCCGCGGCGAGGCGGTCTGAGAACTGGGTGAGATGGCGCTCCGCCTGGCCGTACTTGAGATGAGCGGAGCTCAGGTGGCTCCCCAGGATGCGGAAGTCTTCCTGAAACGTACGCAGATCGCGGCTCAGGGCTTCGAGCTTGTCCACGACTTCTTGCGCCCGCGACTCTACGGCCAGCCCCTTGAGGCCAAGGGCGATCGCTTCCAGGTACGCATAGAAGCTCTGCGGCGATACCGGAACGATGCGGCGGCTCAGCGCGTAGTCACGCAAGTCGCCTTCGGTGAGGTCCTGCTTGACGATGACTTCGTAAAAGACATTCTCGGCGGGGATGTACATGAGTGCGAAGGCCAGGGTTCCCTCGTCGGTTCGGATGTACTTCGCCACAGCGTCGATGTGACCTCGGAGCGCGACGTTGAATCGGCGCCGGCACACGCGGCGCTCATCATCAGTCGTGGCCTCCGAAAGAGCGCGGAAAGCATCGAGCGGGAACTTGGAATCGACCGGTACGAGGTAGTCGCCGAGACGAATGACGGCGTCGACGGCAGTGCCGTCGCGAAAGCGATGCTGCATGCGGAAGCAGTCGGACGGCAGCACCTGCGCCAGGAGCCGCTCGAGAAGCAGCTCGCCGAGAGCGCCGCGAAGCTGGGGCGGCCGCAGGATGTGCTGCAGGCTGGCGATGTCCTTCCCGATCGCCTCGATTTGGGACGCTTTGGCGGAGAGGTCACCCATGGCGGACAGGAGGTCCGCCGCCGTGACCCCGGCCGGCGGATGCGATTGGCGCCGGATCGCCCAAACGAGGGCGACACTAGTCCCCAGGAGGAAGGCGACTAGAACCAGTGCGAGGGCGACGCTATCCAATCGGCAGCGACCCTCCCTCCGTTCCACTCTGCTCGTCGCCAGCCCTTTTGCAGCACGAACGAGAGGTTCTCACCGGACCCTTCTCCTGAAGGACGGCGGTCAGAGTTCCCGATAGCCGGCGACCATGAAGCTATCCGGTCCGACCACGGACGGCAGCAGGCCCTGCTTCACCAGGCTTTGAACAAAGGTTGCAGTCGTCCGCTCCTGCCAATCGCCCCAGCCCTGCACGTACGGATCGAATCCCATCAGCTCGCGCTCTTTGACCAGGAGTTCGCGATCCCCGTCGGGCATGTAATCCGGGGCTCGTCGCGCCGCCTCCCGGAACAGCTTGACCAACCGCGCCGATGCCTCCGGATGCTGTTCGGCCAGCTCTGCCTTTATCGAGATCGTGTGGATCAGCGGATAGACGCCGGTACGCCGGGTGTAATCCGCCGCGGTCGCTGTCTCTGGGATGAGCGACTCAAATGCGTCGCTCAACTCCGTGGGAACGCTGCCCGGACCGGCTGGGCCCTTGCGTCCGCTGCTCTGACTGCGGGCAACCATGTCGGAGAAGCGCTCAAACGTGGCATAAAAGAAGTTGAAACCCGGCGAGATGACGGCATCGACTTCGTCTTTCGCCAGCATGCTCCAGAAGGCCGCGAAATTGTCCAATCCTCCGTCGACTTGCTCGGTACGGATGCCGGCCGAAGGATCGAGGTCGTCCTCCTCCTCCAGCACCACCCAGGTGACGCTCTTCGGGTCGACGCCGTAGTCGTCGGCCAGCAGCTGCCGCGCCCAGATGTTCGTGCTGCCTCCGTAGCTGAGACCGGCGATCCTGCCACCGCTGAGGTGGCTCGGCTGGGTGATGCGCGACCCCTTGCGCACGATGATCGTCTTGTGGCGCAGGCCACGGTTGAGCCAGAGGGGCAGGGCACGCTGCGCCTGTCCACCCCCGACGACGCAGGAGCGTATCAGCGTGGAGAAGCTGAACTCTGCAGCATCGAACGCCCCACGCTTCATCTGGGAATGGCGTTTCTCAGGAGGCATGACGACTGAGGCGTTCAGGTCGATGCCCTCGGCGGTCACGTCGCCGTCGAGAATGGCGCGCGTCCAGAAATTGTTTGAGGTCGCCAGGGTTACGGGGACATTTGGCATGGGATCTCCTCTATTAAGGATGAACGGCGAATCCGAGTACAAGCCCGTAGACAAGATGCACCACAAGCGCCGATGGAATCATAGATCGCGAAGTCTTCCAGCCGAAGAATCCATCGCCCATCGCTGGCAACACCGCAACCATCATGAACAGCCACAGTCCGGCGCCGTAAATGAGTCCGCGGAGCCAGTAATCACCCGGGATGAGCGGCCCGAGAAAGATGGCGTAGACCAGCGCGAGCAGAACGCCATTTGCGAGATGCAGCACAAGCCCGAGTCTCGTGCGGTGCGAGTGGTAGCGCAGGATCTTCGTCGCGATCAGCCTGCCGAAATCCACCATCGGGATGTTCATTGCGCTGAACAGGTAGCTGGCGAACGCCATGGAGAGAGCCCCAATCAGCCCTGCCAACACAACTCGTGCAAAGTCGACGGCACCCATACCCTAACGAGTCCTTACCGCGCGACCTGCCTGCGAGCTCTCTGCCCCACCGGCTGGCGCCGGGCGGGCTGCGAGCCGCACCGTTTCATTTAGGCCAAGCCTGTTGGAGCGCCTGTAATAAACGTAGAGCCCCAGGCCGACGAGCATCCAGCCGAGACCCACCCAGCGGCCAAATGGCCTGCTGAACACTACCAGTAGCCACACGGCGAAAGTGCCGAGCCCGCCGACGACCGCGGTCAGCGGAATCTCGACGCCCGCGATCCGCGGACTCAGGCCCAACCGAAATGGGCGCGTGAGGCCCGGCACGCGGATGCGCATGGCGATGACGGAAACGTGGGCCAGGGTGAAGGTCAGCATAGCGCCGAAGATATAGACGTCCGAGATGTCACCAAGATTCCCCGGAAGGACGATGGCAGCGGCAATGACGCAATAGAAGATGACTGCGAAGTATGGCGTACGGAAGGTACGGTGCACCTGGCTGAACATGCGCGGCAACTGGCGATAGCTTCCCATCGCAAAGGAGAGGCGCGATACGCCCATGATGCCGGCGTTTGCTGCGATGAGCAAGATAGTGGACGCCAGTCCTGCCACCATAGGCTCGAAGATTTGGTTGAGCGGCTCCGGCAACTTGGCCGCGATCCCGGCCACCGGGTCGTGCACGTAGGTGGTGGCGAGCTCGGTCGTGTACACGCCATCGGGCAGTTGATAGACGGGCATGGCCGATAGCCCTACGACGGAAATCCCTCCAAAGAGAACCAGGACCGCGACGATGAGCAGCCCGTACGATCGTGGGACCGTGCGCTCGGGCTGCCGAGCCTCCTCGACCATGTTCGAAATCGTCTCAATCCCCGTGTACGCCACCATGGCGATGGAGATTCCATAGATGAAATTGCCCCAGGTCGGCGCCGTGCCGAAGTCCACCTGGCTGATCAGCAGCGGGATGTTGAGGATGGTTATCGCGCCCACGGCCACGAGCAAGAGCTGCGTCACGAGGTCGAGCACGGCGAACACAACGCTCATCGTGGTCGCCTCCCGCACGCCGACAACGTTGAGCAGCATGAGCAGCCCGATGAGTGCGACGGTGAAGATGACGTTGGCAGGATAGGTGCTCAGGGTGGGGAAGAACACGGAAAGGTAACCCGAAACCGCGAAGGCCGAGATCGAGATGGTCACGGTGTAGGAAAGCATCGTGGCCCATCCGGCTACGAAGCTCATCAGCTCGCCGAGCCCGTGACGCGCGAAGCTAGACGACCCCCCAGCCTCAGGAACGGCGACCGTTGCCTCTGTGTAGGTGAGGACCGTCAGGACAAAGAAAACGCCGGCGGCGAGAAGCGCCAGCGGCGCGGCCCCCAGCGCGTACAACGCCGTAACACCAAGCGCATAGTAAATAGAGGACCCAACGTTGCCGTAACCGGTGCTGAAGAGCGCCGGGACGGCCAGCGAACGCCGCAGCCGATGAATGCGGAGGCGGCGACGTCGAAGTACAACGTCGCCGGGCATCCGGCCGTGGAAGATCTCCTTGCTTGCGTCGTCGCTCTCGTGCAAGCCGCCGCCCTCAACCCACACGTCGATGTCGCAGGGGTTTCGCGGAGCAGTATAGCGGCCCCTGAATGTATGATCGGCCCGCGCGGAGGTCGCATTTCCACAACGACTCTGCGTGGAGAACGACTCTGCCAGGAGGGCATGCCGTGACGCAGAAGGCGCCCGGACTCATCGACGCCGATGGACACGTCTTCGAGTCAGATCGGGAGATCTTCGAGTACCTTCCGGAACCCTATCGCGGCGCGACGGCGCTCTTTTCGTCACCGTTCTTCCCCACGCTGGACGGATTTCACCGCCAGGCTCTGCGCGTGCGCGATGGAAAGGGCCGCATCGAGAACATCCCGACTGGCCAGGACTGGGTCGACTTCGTCGAGCAAGCAAACATCACGCTCAGCGTCATCTTTCCAACCGGCGGGCTCTCATTCGGCCTCATCAGCGATCCTGAATGGGCGGCCGCGTTGGCCCAGGCCTACAACGACTGGCTCTACGATCGATTTCTGCGATTGTCGCCGAGGCGGCTCAAGGGAATGGCGCTCATCCCGCTGCAGGACCCGGACCGCGCGGTCCATGAGCTTCGACGGGCAGCCGGAGAGCTGGGAATGGTGGGGGCGATACTTCCGGCCGTCGGCCTGAGTGAGGCGTTCGGGCACCGAATGTTCTGGCCGGTCTACGAAGCGGCTCAGGACCTCGGACTGCTGCTCGCAGTACACGGCGCGCCGGGGCAGGGCCTCGGACTGGATCGGCTGCGCCGCCTCATCGAGGTGCGCACGCTCACCCACCCCTTCAGCCAGATGGTGCAGTTGACCAGCATGATGTTCGAGGGGGTGTTCGATGCGTTCCCACGGCTGCGCTTCGCCTTCTGCGAGGCCGGCTGCGGATGGCTCCCCTATCTCGTCGAACGGCTTGACCTCGAATACTCCCACCGCACCGCCCAGGCGCCCGGGCTCAAGGTCCGTCCCAGCGAGCACGTCCGCAGTGGCCGGATATTCGTTCACACGGAGCTGGAGGAGCAGGGGCTCGCGCGGGTCGTGGCCGAGTTCGGCGAGGAATTGCTATTTTGCGCCTCGGACTTCCCCCACGAGCCACGCAGTGAGTTCATCGAAGCTATGGAAACGTTCCATGACCGCCGCGACATCTCCGAATCTGCCAAACGGCGAATCATCTGGGATAACCCCATCCAGATGTATGCGCTCGATCGGGTCGAGGCTACGGAGATCGCGAGAACCGTAGGGTCCAAAGGATAAACCCCAAGGTCGTCCCGGGGCGGCGAGACCGCATGCTGCTTTCGTTGTGACGGCCCACTACTGTGAATCGTTTCACATTCGCCTGCCCAGCCGTCCGCGAAGGAGTAGCATGGCTCTCTGAAACATGGTTTTGGCGGTGTTCTCCAGGAATTCCTAGCGAGCTGCCGATCTCCGTGAACGTCAACTCTCCAAGATAGCGCAAGAGGACGACCTCTCTCGTCGAACGGGAGGCGCCTGGATTGCGTTCTGGATGAGTTGGTGCGCAGCGAACGGGGTGGGCCGACGGCGACGAATAGCGTCGATGCACTTGTCGCGGGCCACGTGAAAGAGCCAGGGGCGGACCCTCGTTCCGTCCGGATGGTCGCGATGAGTTCCTCATCCGTGCCGTGCTGGTAGCGCATTCGTGCCTCCGCCGCCGCGATCATAGCTTTCGCCCACCACGCCACGCCTCCTCGCCTAGGAAAGAGACCAAAATGAAACGTTGTCCTGGAATCGTCCTCTTGTTGAAACGCACCCTGTTGCGTGCCGTTACGGGAGGAGGAACCCATGGCCATCATGACTGAGCGTCGGCGCATTGCTCACCTCTTGCGCCGCGCGGGATTCGGTGGAAGTCCTGAGGAGATCGACAGGTACCTCGCGCTGGGTTTCAACGCAGCGGTCGACCGGCTCGTCGATTACGGAAACGTTTCGAACGACGCGGTTGAAGCTCAGGTGGCAGCGATGGAAGCGTCCCTTAATTTGACTCGGCTGCCGTCCGAGCAAGGGATCTGGCTGTTCCGAATTCTCAACACAGCTCGACCGCTCGAAGAGAAGATGACGCTCTTCTGGCACAACCACTTCGCCACCGCGAACTCGAAGGTCGGCCGCCCTGAAGCCATGTACGCGCAAAACATCTTCTTGCGAGCGAATGCCATGGGGTCATTCCGGGACCTTCTCGCCGGCATCTCGCGAGACCCGGCGATGATCCGATGGCTGGACGGCAACACCAACCGCAAGGCCAGTCCGAACGAGAACTACGCGCGCGAGCTGATGGAGCTCTTCACCATGGGCGTGGACACCTACACCCAGAACGACGTCAAAGAGGCCGCACGCGCGTTCACGGGCTGGTTTTACGACCGCAACCTGGGGTTCGTCTTCAACCGCAATCAGCACGACAGTGGTCAGAAGACGTTCCTCGGTCGGACCGGCCCCTGGGATGGCGACGACATCCTCAACATCATCCTCGAGCGACACGTCACCGCGGAATTCATGGCTCGAAAAGTATTCGTCTTCTTTGTCCACGACCATCCGACCTCAGCGGCCGTCAGTCGCCTGGCGGACGGATTCCGAACGAGCGGCTACAACGTGCGGGAGTTGATGCGGTCGGTGCTCAAATCGCCTGAATTCTCCTCCGCCGAGGCCCATCACGCAGTGGTGAAGAGCCCGGTAGATTTCCTCGTCGGATCGATGAAATCGCTAGGGATCGCCGAGTACACGAGAGAGGCCCCGATTGGGGCACGGCATGGATCGGCAGCGCCACTTTCCTGGAGCGGCTCAACGCCGCCAACATGCTGACCACGCAGCGTGGGAACAGCGCGCAATTCGGGATGGACGCGGTGGCGATCGGCGCCCGGGTTGGGACGAAGTCGCCCGGGCAACTGGTGGACGGTCTGCTGAGTCTGCTGGTCGACGCAGACCTCCCGCCCCAGATCCGCACGTCATTGATCGAGTACGTAGACAGCGGAGGAGGCCTGAGCAGCAGCCAGGCTGTGGATCGTTCAGTTCGTGGCGTGACACACCTGATCATGTCCACACCCGTGTATCAGATGGCTTGAGGGATCCGCGAAAGGGAGACGCATACAAATGTTGACGCGACGCTGGTTCATTCAGCGAGCTGGGCTGGCTGCGACCGCCGCGACAGCGGCCCCATCATTCTTCGCGCGGGCGGCCCAGGCCGCAATGGCCGGCCAGAATGCCGTTGGGTATGGCGACGACACGATCCTCGTTGTCGTCCAGATGAGCGGCGGCAACGACGGACTCAACACCGTGGTGCCCTATGGTTTGGACGGCTACCGGCAGGCACGTCCGAACCTCGGGGTGAAGGAATCGGACGTGCTGCCCCTCACGGACACGGTCGGACTCCACCCTCAAATGGAGAAGATCCGCGACCTGTATCAAGCGGGCCACGTCGCGATCGTGCAGGGCGCCGGCTACCCGAATCCCAATCTGTCGCATTTTCGCGCCATGGAGATCTGGCAAACGGCTGTGCCGGAAAATTACGATCCCAGCGGCTGGCTTGCTGACTACCTGGCGTCGACGAACGCCGACGACAACAACCCAATGTATGCCGCCAGCGTAACCGATGGTTTGTCACGAGCGCTCTACGGCAACGGCTCAGCCCCGTGCCGACGATAGGGAGCATCCCCGCCTACCAGTTCCGCGTTGACTCGCGCTTTCCGACCGACCGTGAGAATCAGTTGGGCTACGTCAACCTGGCCTACAGCCTGGATTACTCGGACAGCCCACTTGAGGCACACATTGCCCGCACAGGCGCCAACGCGATCTCATCGTCAGAGCGCGTTCAGGAGTCGGTCCAGGACTATGGCGCCGCGGTGGAGTATCCGAACTTCCCCCTGGCCAACAGCCTGAAGACGGTGGCGCAGCTCATGTCGGGTGGGCTTGGCACCCGCGTCTACTACGTGTCGTTCGGCGGCTTCGACACCCACTCAGCGGAGGCGGCGACTCAGAGCCGGCTGCTGGGAGGATTCTCGGCCTCCGTGGGCGCATTTCTTGAGGACGTGGCCGCCATGGGGATGAGCGATCGTGTTCTCTTGATGACATTCTCCGAATTCGGGCGGCGGGTTCAGGAGAACGGAAGTCTGGGAACCGACCACGGCACCGCCGGCCCAATGTTCATCATCGGGGATCGGGTACGAGGGGGACTTTACGGCGAGCACCCGAGCATGACCGTACTCGATGCAAACCGCAACCTGCGGTACGGCGTTGACTTCCGTTCGGTATACGGCACGGTGCTGGATGGCTGGCTTGGCGCCGACCAGAAGCTGGTCCTGGGCGCGAAGTATGAGAACGTGGGCTTCGTTTAGGCTGACGCCTCAACCCTCGGCGCTACCCTTCCAGCAGCGGCGACAGATCACGGATCAAGCGGGCCAGCTCGACGCTTTGCATGCACTGATGGATGGGCAGCAGGCAATCGGCATTGCGGAAGCGGTTCTCTTCACAGAGCGAACACGGGTTGGACGGCTCCAGAATCTGCACTGACGGAGAACGCGGCGCCCAGATTCGCTGTGGGCTCGCCCCGAACAGCGCGAACGTCGGCGCGCCGACCGCGGCTGCGAGGTGCATCAGGCCGTTGTCCACCGTGACGAACACTCTTGCGCTTGCCAGCGCCCCGGCGACCTGGGGCAATGTGAGGCTGCCGCGAAGATCTGCCACACCTTGCGCAACCAGGATATCGTCCACCGCGCCGGCGTGGTAGGTTGCAATCTGCACCGGGGCCGCGGCGCCAAGCAGACCAACCTGGTGGCCGCGATTGATGAGCCAGCTCGTCAGAGCTGTCCAGTGCTCCTCAGGCCAGAGTTTCGCTCCTCGACTGGCCCCCGTCGCAATCAGGACGGAGGGCGTCTGAAAAGGCGCCGTCGCCAGGGGTACCTCGGCACGCGTGAAGTCGGTTTCGACGCGCGCAAGCCTGCAGAAAATCTCTCCGATGAACTGCGTCCGGAGCTCAGGATAGTCGGCGAGCAGGTCCGCCCGATTCCAGACGTCTGACCAGAGGCGGTCGATGCCGTTCGTCGGCGGTGTTCGGTCCTCGCCGGTGATAGGGTCAACGAAGGCACCGACGACAAACCGCGGGAACAGCATTCCGCTGACGCGTGCCGCGGTGGGATCAGACTCGAGGTTTACCGCGAGCGAGTACGGGCCTGCCTCTCGAGTTCGCCGCTCGATGAACGTTGAGAGGGAATCCGTACTGCCACCAAAGAGGGAAAAACGCGCGGCGACGAGCCTGCTCGCCTCCTCCAGCTCACGCGTGCGCTCGCCACCGAAATAGTCGAGCACAATGTCGGGGAACCGCTCGCGCATCCCGCGCATCAGGGGTGTTGCGACGACGAAGTCGCCAATCTGGTCGCGGAAAATGACGGCGACGTGGGGTCGCGGTCCGAGGTGCTCGCCGGCGTAGGGGGCGTGGGTCATGGAGGCCGAGTATACCGTCGGCCGTCGCGTACGCCGTCGATGTCGGCGCACAGTGGGCCGACGACAGCCGCCGCCGGGGCAGGCCGTGCGCGAACAGCTCTGTGGTACCATCGGGCGACCATGTGAGGAGGAACGATGAGCGACTCGATCATCGAGCGGTTCCGCGGCATGTCTACCGCAAACATCTCGGACGCTCTGGATCGACTGCGGATGCCGGGCAGCGCCTGGGGCATTCACCCAATCCAGGACGGCCAGCGAATGATCGGCCGGGCCTACACCATTCAGTACACGCCCGTCGGCAGCCCTCCTGGAACCGTCGGCGACTACATCGATGACGTCGAGCCCGGGCAGGTTGTCGTGCTGGACAACGATGGACGCACGAACTGCACCGTATGGGGCGACATTCTAACGGCCGTTTCCATCAACAAGAACATCGCGGGCACGGCGATCTTTGGTGTCTCCCGCGACAACTCACGTGCGCTCGAGAACAACTACCCCATCTTCAACTCTGGACGCTTCATGCGGACAGGGAAGGATCGCGTCGAGGTTTCGGGCCTACAGGTTCCGGTGAGTCTGGGTGACATGCGGGTGAAGCCGGGCGACCTGATCATCGGAGACGACGACGGCATCGTTGTCGTGCAGCAGGAGCACGAGGTCAAAGTACTCGAGACCGCCCTGGAAATCGCGGAGCTCGAGGACAACATTGTCGCTGAAGCATTGAGCGGGACACCGCTTCGCGAAGCGCGCATCAAGTACGGGTATCACCAGCTCCAGAGGAGCGCGAACTAATGGCGGCTGACATCGCGCAGGGCACCTACGAGGCGCTCCGGAACCTGGGGGTAGCCACCGTATACGAGGGTAGCGGCGGCACCGGCGCCCTGGACGCGGCGATCAAGCCGGTCTGGCCCGGCGCTAAAGTCTGCGGGCCCGCGTTCACGGTGCGATGCCCGCCTGGCGATAACCTCGCGATTCATCGCTGCCTGGAGTTCGTGAGTCCTGGCGACGTGCTTGTCATTCAGAACGGTGGGCTGTCGGGAGGCTACTGGGGCGGGATCCTGACCGTCGGGGCTCAGGTCAAGGGCGTCGCAGGGCTCGTTCTTGACGGCGGGCTGCGTGATTCGGAGGAGATCGGCCATCTCGGCTTCCCGGCGTTTGCGCGCGGAACTGGGGTGTTTCGCACTCTCAAGCACGATCAAGGCGACTTGCAGACTCCGCTGGTCGTCGGCGGCGTGCTTGTGAACCCGGGCGACGTGATCCTCGGCGATTCGGACGGCGTGATGTGCATTCCGCGCGCGCGGGTGGACGCCGCGCTGGAGGGTGGGAGCAAGCGAGAGGCGGCCGAGCGCGCGATCGTCGAGCGCATCCGCAAGGGCGAGCTGACCATGGACATTTATGGGTTTCGGAGGTAAGCATGGCGCAGGATTGGCGCACGTTGGTTGACCGTCTGCATAAGCTGGATACACCGGCGGTATCGGACGCGCTGGACCACTTGAGTCTGCGGGGGGCGGTCATCGGCATTCGCCCCATATGGCCATGCCCGAGG
>JAERMM010000170.1 GCA_016844585.1 Chloroflexota bacterium
GCTAGCCGACGACTGGGGCGGCGGCATCCAGGCCAGCGGCTACTACGGCAGCTATTTCCGCAATGGCCACACCTGGGAGTGGGCGTCCTGATCTTTTGTCCTCTCCCGTTTGGAGAGATAGGATGAGGGCGGAAGGCTCTTGACATCATCACGCGGTCGGGCTAGAAATGGGCTGACTGGGCGGGTTTGGGTGCCGACAGAGATTCGCCAGGGGGAGCATCTGAATGGGTTATTTGAACCGCGTTGTTATCGCTGCCGTCGCTTCCTGCCTTGTCGCGCCGATCCTTTCGGTCGCTTCGCTTGCCCAGTCAGGGGATAGTCCGCGCCTCTCCGTCGACTTGCCGGTCGAAAACGCAACGGTGCCGATGGGCGAGCGACTCTTTGTCGGTGGCTGGGCCGTCGATCCAGCTGGCTCCAGCGCCTTAGAGGTTGATGTGTATCTCGACGGAGCGCCAGCCCGCGGCGGCATCCTGCTCGGCAAGGCAACCTACGGTACGCCCCGGCCCGATGTGGCGACCCAGCTTCAGCGCCCAGGTTGGGACAAGAGCGGGTTCGGCCTCCTCTGGACGACGAATGTGGGTATGGGACCACATCGCCTGTTTGTGCAGGCGCGCTCCGGCGGCGGCATAACGACCCAGGAGGTTCCGTTCATCGTAGGTCCGTCGATCTGCAACCTGGCGCGACCGTGCATTATGCGTGCCGATTTTGGCGGCTGGATCATCGATGATGGCCAATTCCTGCATTTCGACTACGGCGTGACCCGCGACCATTGAATCGCGTAGTCAGGGTGACCCGGGTGACTCGATGAAGACGTTTCTGCTTCTTCTGGTTGGCATTTCCGCGGCGTTGACGTCGGAATCCGCAACATTCTGCGGACCGTTCTCGCTCACTTGAACAGTGGTGCAACCTGTGTTGCAAAAAGCTCGATCGCGCGAAACGCGTCTTCATCACCGATGCCGCCGAAGTTGACCTGCATCGAGGGCTCGAACTCGCCAAGGACGCCCCGTAGGTACGTGAGCTGTTCTGTTACCTCCGTGGGCGTGCCGACCAGCGCCGCGTTGCCTTCGCGCAGCTTCTCTGGTGTTTGAGAGCGGATCGCCTCCACGACATTCGCATAGCCGGCGTAGTTTCCGGACGCGCGCCCCTCCCACGATGCCATCGCTTCGCTGAACACCTCGACGTAGCGCTCGATCGGGCGTTTGAAGCCCTCGATGGCGACGTTGTGCTCCTCTGCGATGTACGCATGGAGCGACAGCTGCACCTGCCAGGCGCCGTCAGGGTGCCCGGCCGAGCGCCATGCCTCTCGGTAGATCTGGAGTAACTGCGCTGTTCGTACGAGTGCCCCCGCGAACGGGACGATCATCAGATGGTAGCCATTACTGCCGGCCCAGGCGAACGACTGCTCGGTCGTGACCGCTGCAATCCAGATGGGTGGGTGTGGGTGCTGGACCGGGCGGGGTGTCAGGTGGATCTGGTCCAAGTCGTGGAAGCGGCCGTGGTGCGTCACGCGGTCCTCAGTCCACAGCCGTTTGATGACCTCGATCCCCTCCTCGAACAGCCCGCGGCTGTCGTCCATGTTGACGTGGAAGGCGTCGAACTCCGCCGGGATAAATGCCCGGCCGAAGCCGACGTCCAGTCTCCCGCCGCTGATGTTGTCCAGCATCGCCAGCTCCGCGGCTAGCTTGATCGGGTTGTTGAATGCAGGCGTGACGGCACCGGTGATCGGGCGCATCCGGCGCGTGCGAGCCGCGATCGCCGACAGAAGCACGATAGGGCTGGGTGTGTGTCCGCCGTAGTCGTTGAAGTAATGCTCGACGGCCTTGGCGGAGGTAAACCCGAGCTGATCGGCGCGCTCGCTCAGCCGAAGCACCTGGTCGTAGTACACGTCGGTGCTGCGGTCAGTTAGCCGAAACGATGGAAAGAAGTTCAGCCCGTACCGCAAGCGCGAGCCCTCCGGTCCGATCCAATCGGTGCGGATCAGAGCCGACTGTACCGACCGCTCTCAGGCAGTGTCAACGACACGAACCGTCGCGACACGAACCGTCACCGCGAATGTGGCGCGCTGGAACGGGTGACCGCGTTGGCGTACCATGGCGGCGGACCCTAGTCAGCGTCGCGCAATCCATCAGCGGGCGATAAGGGAGGTTCGTGATGGCCCTCGACGTCGAGAAGAGAACGAATGGCGGCGCGGCCATCGAATATCCTCGCGTCGATATCCGCGACAAGGTGACCGGCGCCGCTCACTACGTCGAGGACGTACCTGATCTTCCAGGTACGGTCTACGCCGTCGCTGTGCGCAGCCCCTTTTCCCACGCCAACATCGTCTCCGTGGACTCATCGCGGGCCCGTGCCGTCCCTGGCGTTCTCGCCGTCATGGACCCGACATCTCTCTCGGAGTACGACGTTCAGCTCGGCTTCGAGAGCCACGCGAATGTGATCATGACGCACCACCAGCTCATCGCGACGGACCGCGCCCGCTTTGACGGCGACGTGGTCGGGATGGTGGCTGCCGAGGACCTGCGCACCGCGCGATACGCGGCCTCCCTGGTGGACATCGAGTGGGACATCCTGGCCCCCCTCTTTTCGCATCGCGAGGCGCTCGCGGACGGCGCGCCACTCTTGCATGAGGACGCGGGCAGCAACGTCGCCGTTGCCGACGACCTGGAATGGGGCGACGTCGAAGGGGGCCTGCGAGAATCGGACTACGTCTATGAGGGCGTTTTCACCTCGCCCACGATCTACCATCACCCGATCGAGCCGGGGATGTCGATGCTCGTCAATTACACAACCGAGGGGATCGAGATCTGGTCGCAGAGCAATCAGCCGTTCGACGTCGCAAGCGACGTCGCCGCGCTGTTTGGCATTGCAGCCGACCACGTCCGCGTGCACGTGCCGTACGTCGGCGGAAACTTCGGTTCCAAGCACAACGCGAGCGAGACGCTCTCGGCAACGGCGCTCTCGATGAAGCTCGGCCGTCCGGTCAAGTTCCTCGCGACCGAGGAGGACAGCTTCCGTCAGACCGCGCGGCATCACGTCGACTACCGTGTGAAGGTCGGCGTCAAGCTCGACGGGACCATCGTGGCTATGGACGTGGTCCTCGACATGGATACCGGGGCTTACTTCACGGGCGCGCAGATCGCGACCGGCAACGCCGTCACTTCTGCCTGGAGCGGCTACCGTGTCCCAAACCTCCGCGTCCGCGCGCGCACCGCTTACACCAACAAGGTGCCCGCGGCCATGTTCCGCAACACCGGAAAGAGCCAGACCGCGTTTGGCTCCGACGCTGCGATGGACGCCGTCGCCCGCCACCTGGGCATTGCGCCAATCGAGTTTCGCCAGAAGAACATGATGAAGCGCGGTGAGACCATCCCCGTCAAGACCTGGAAGCGCAACGGCAAAGAGTCTGACGCGCGCATTCCGCTGATGGACACCGACTATGCGGAGCTCATGGAGCAGGCGGTCGCTGCCATCGGGTGGGACGGGCGCGCGCCGGGCCCAATCCTCGTCGAGGGCAGCTCCCGTCGCTTGCGCGGTCGCGGCATGGCCTGCTCGGTCAGGCGCGGATCGCACATCGGATCCGCGACCGCGATGGCCAGCATGGACCGCGACGGCATGGTCACGATATGGCAGAACGCGCCCGACGTCGGCGAGGGGGCACACACCGTAATCAGTATCGTGGCGGCGGGGACGCTTGGCATCCCCCAGGATCAGATCGTGGTGAGCGAGACGGACACGGGCAATCAACTCCATTTCTCAGGCACCAGCTCGCAGCGGGTGACCGTGCAGATGGGTAATGCCGTTCGCAACGCCTGCGACGAGTTCAAGAAAGTTCTCCAAAGCGCCGCGGCTCGGGTCTACGGCGGGGCAGCGGACGAGTGGTCCATCTCGAACGGCGTGCTCAGGCGCGGAATGACGATGTTGAGCTTCGCCGAACTGGCGCAGCGTCTGCCGGTCGAGGCCGGCGGGGCAGTGCTGCGGGCGCGTGGAGATTACGTTCACGGCGGGCCGATCGTGAGCGCCCGCTTTGGCGATCACGACCATTGGTCGCCGGGTGTCGCGGCCGTGGAGGTGGACGTCGATACAGAGACCGGCGGCGTCCGCGTGCTGCAGTACGCCGCGGTGGCCGACGCCGGCCACATCATGCACTACCACTCTGCCAGGGGCCAGATTGAGGGCGGAGCGATCATGGGCTTCGGCGCCAGCCTCACCGAGGAGTTGATCTACGACGAAGGTCAGCTCATGAATGCAGACCCCTTCCAGTACCGGCTGCCGCTGATGTCCGATATCCCGGAGCAGTTCCGCACCATCCTGCTCGAGCACGGAGACGGCCCCGGACCCTTCGGATCGAAGGGTATCGCTCAGACCTCTATTCCATGTGTAGCTCCAGCGATCGCCAACGCCATCTACGATGCCGTGGGTGTTCGTCTGGGGTCGATCCCGTTCACCCCTGAAAAGATCCTCCAGGGCATCGAAGCGCTACCCCGATAGGGGATAGGGGATAGGGGATAGGGGATAGGGGATAGGGGATAGGGGATAGGGGATAGGGAAACGGGAGAGAGGAGAGCGACTTTGTTGTCCCCTCTCCCCTTGTGGGGGAGGGTTAGGGTGGGGGGTAGCTCTCAACAGGGAGGCGTTCAGATGATCCAGTCCACCAACGGGTCGGCCCAGCCTCAGACGCAGGCCGATTGGACAGACGTGGACCACACTGGTCCTGGCACCTTAGCCGGCCGCTATCTGCGGATGTTCTGGCAGCCGATCTACCGCTCGCAGGATCTCGATCACGGTCGTGCCAAGCCGCTTCGCATCATGAGCGAAGACTTCACGCTCTATCGAGGCGAAGCGAGCCCTGTCCCTCTCCCAGACGGAGAGGCAACACTCCCTCCCCCCTTGCCCCATCTCCTGGCGTTCCGCTGCGCCCACCGCGGGACGCAGCTCTCCGCGGGTTGGGTGGAGGGCGACGACCTCCGCTGCTTCTATCACGGCTGGAAGTACGATGCGACAGGCCAGTGTATCGAGCAGCCCGCCGAGCCGGAGCCGTTCTGCCAGCGCATCAAGATTCGCGTCTACCCAGTAGAGGAATACCTTGGGCTGATTTTTGTGTACCTCGGCGACGGCGAGCCACCACCGTTTCCGCGGTACCCGCTCTTCGAAGAGGATGGCGTGCGAACCGCTACGACCTATCGCCGTGACTGCAACTACTACAACAGCATCGAGAACGGCGTGGACCCAGTCCACGTCGCTTTTGTGCATCGCGTGTCGGCTTTCACCGACAACGGACTGATCGACCTGCCACATGTGTTCGGCGAGGAGACCGATTATGGCGTCGCCACGCACGCGCAGCGACCCGGCGGCGCGGTTCGGACCACCCATCACATGATGCCCAACATCCTTCACATCAAGGGCTCGCCCGACGATTCAGAGACTGGATGGACCGACCAGATCGCCTGGCGCATACCGATCGACGACGAGCACCACGTGAGCTATGGCATCGTGCTGCAGCACGTCGAAGGTGAGGCAGCTGAGCGATTGCGCCAGCGCCCCGGACGTGGGGCGGACGTATCCGCTACGGTCAACGAGATCGCAGGCGACATCATGACCGGAAAGATTCACGTTGACGAGATCGGAAAGCCGCCATACATCGTGGGCGTGCAGGACACCATCGCGCAGGTGGGCCAAGGCACCTTGGCCGACCGCCTCCACGAGCACCTCGGCCGATCAGACGTTGTCATCTCGCTGATCCGTCGAGTCTGGGCGCGCGAGCTTCAGGCCCTCGCGGAGGACCGCCCCCTCAAACGTTGGGCGCTTCCCGAACGCGTCGAGGCGACCATCGGGGTATAGCACCTGCGGGCAGCGCTCGGTAGAATGGAGTGAGTCGGTCTCGACTCCTGACACGCATCCGAGAGGGCATTATGTCGCAACCCAACAGACGTCACGGATTCTGGTTCCTCGCTATGGCGGCCATCGCTGTCGCGTCGTGCGCAAATCCGGCGCCGAGGAACCCTCATCTGGGCGTATGAGGTGGAGCCGGAGTCGCTCCATCCCAAGTTCAGCCAGGGCTCCGGCGCGGCGGAGTTTGATTGGATCTTCAGCTCCACGCTCACCATTCAGGACTTCCAGGCCGTTGCCCACCCCGTGCTGGCGGAAGAGATTCCCACACAGTCGAATGGCATGTGGGTTGTCAACCCCGATGGCACCATGACCACGACATACCGCCTGCGTGAGGGCGCCAGGTGGCACGATGGCACACCGCTGACTGCGCAGGACTTCGTCTTTGCTCATGAGGTCTACGTCGATCCGGGCGTCCCGGCACAAAA
>JAERMM010000171.1 GCA_016844585.1 Chloroflexota bacterium
TGGATCTCCGCCGCCAGTGCGCGTACCTGTTCCGGAGGCAGCGAGTCCAGATCGTAACCCTCCGTCGCTCCTGGCCCGCCCGGGCCAAAGCTCATGACACAGATACCGTTCGCCTTTACTTCGGCCGCTACGCTTTGGGTGAAGGCCCGAATCGCCATTTTCGAAACGTCATACACTGCCGAACCGACGGTTCCGGTGCTGGGGCCGCGGCCGATTCTGCCCTGGCCGAAATTGATGATGTGCCCGGAACCTTGCGCTTGCATATGGGGCAAGGTGAACTTCGTAGTGAGAAACGTGCCGAACAGATTCGTTCGAATCACGTTGTCGAAAAAGTCCGGCTCCATGTCGGCGATCTTCGGCCAGGGGGTCACGCCGTAGCGGAAGTGGGGGACAATCCCGGCGTCGTTGATTAGCACGTCGATCTTCCCGTACCGCTGATGCACCTGCTCCACCAGCGCGCGCACTCGGTCCGGCTCACGGAGATCGGTCGGGATCTCAAGGACCTCTACTTCATAAGCCTTGCATTCGCTAATCACCTGGTCCATTGGCGCGATGTCGACCAGCGCCAACTGGGCGCCCTCCGAAGCGAACGCGTTCGCGATGGAGCGGCCGTGCCCCTGCGCGGCCCCGGTTATGATGACGGACTTGTCTCTGACTGACACAGCTTGCCCCCGTTCAGGTCTTCTACTCTGAGGCGCCCGGGAGTGACCACACGGCGTGATCGCCGGCAACACCACCTCCGGGAGCGTCTGGAACGCCCAGCAGTGGTCGCTTGAGTAGCGCCTATAGGCGTCATGTGAACATTCTGGAGCCGGGGCTTATCGTTGACGGGACTGAGCGCCGCTCACTGGATCTCCCATTCATGGATGTTCCAGCCTGCGTCTCCAGTCGTTGCATGCGCCGTGGGACCGAGACCCCGAAGCGTGGCGAGGTAGACGTTGGCGTTGAGGTTGTAGTAGAGCGGAAGCGCCGGTAAATGCTCACTAAGGAGCGCGGCCAGCCGAACGCGCTGCCCGACCCGCTCATCCGGGTCGAGTGTTTCGTTGAAAGCGACCACGAGACGATCGTACTCTGGGCTCGACCAACCACCTATGTTGTTGCCGGCCCACCGGGTTTCGGGCCTCGCGACCTGCCCGGACGTGAATCCGGCTGTCGTGGCGGATTCCGCCGCGTTCCTCGACTGGAGGTGCAGGCCGGGGAAACTGGAGCGTACCTCCCTGTCTTGCGCCTGGGCAACTGGAAGATCCACTTCGCGGGCCTCGAAGCCAACCTCACGGAACCCGGCCGCAACGACCGCCCGCTCGATCCTGCCTGAAGCGCTGGACAGCACATCAAAGCTCCAGCGCCCCTCCGTCGGGCTGACGAAAAGCCCCTGGGGGTCGCGGCTGAAGCCCGCCTCCCCCATCAACTGGTGGCTGGCACGCGGGTCATATGAATACTTGGTGATCGCGCGATCGATGGCCGGATAGTATTCGGCGCCAGGGTCGAAGATGCTCTCCGTGAGGATGCCCTCACCAGACCAGATGGTATCGTTCAAGGACTGCTTGTCGATGGCGTGAGCCAGCGCCTTGCGCACTCGAAGGTCCAGGAGCGTAGCCGGCTGGACGAGATCCGGGCGGAACTGAAACACCCCGGAACGCCACGATCCTGGCGTTTTCAGCATGCCGCCGGCGCGCGTCGGCGCCCACTCGCCAACCAACTTCAGTGCCTGGTCGAACGTCAACGTGTTTCCTTCGGCCATGTGGACGGCGCCAGATCGAAGGTTGGCGATCGTCGTACCCTCGTCGGCGATGAAGACCATGCGCAGTCGGTCGATTCTCGCACGACCCAAGACGTACCCGTCAAAAGCCGCGCCTTCGATGAAAGCGCCCGGCTCCCATTTGTCCATGCGGTACGGGCCCAACCCCACGAAGCTCGATGACCAGTACGGGTGATTGGCAAAGGCATCAGGCTGCCCGTCCTGCAGCACCTCCCCCAGGATGTGGCGCGGAAGGGGCGGAAGGCCGACGACATTGCCACCTTCCTGTAGCACCGCGGCCCCGGGATAGGGCCGACGCCATCGCACAATGACGCTGCGCTCGTCCGCTGCCACAACGTCCTCGATCTGGTTCAGCGGCGGCGCGGTAGCCGCCGTAAACCCCAGGGACGGCAAACTGTAGGCACGCCAGGCGAAGGCGAAATCCTCAGCTGAGAGCGGCGTACCGTCGTGCCACGCGAGGTTGGCCTTCAGACCGTATCGGGTCTCCATGCGGCCATCCGAGAAGACCTGCCAGGTATCCGTGTTGAGTTGGGGCAGCCCCTCTGCAAGGTAAGGGCGTCCCGCGCCGCGACCATCGATTAGCTCGAGGTACGCGTTGAACGGCCAGGTGGTGAAAGACGTACTGGTGGAGCCGCTCGTCGGCGCAAGGCTCGAGAGGCTGCGCGGCTCGTTGCGCGCCGCGACGACGACCGTGCGCTCCGGCTTTCTGGTGAGATCCACGGTGGGCTCTCCGCCCCGCGCTGGGCCGCCTGCCGGTGGCTGCCCGCAAGCAGCAAGGCCGATCTGGCATGCGAAGGTGACAGCGGCTACGCTGCGCCCAAGACCCCAAGCGTAGATACCGGCGACATGCCGTTGCCCACGGCCGGTCGCTTCCCCCTGACAAGGCATGCGTTTCATGGTGAGCCCCCGGGGACTCGAACCCCGAACCCGCTGATTAAGAGTCAGCTGCTCTGCCATTGAGCTAGAGGCCCGATTCGACCGAATTATACCTGCTGCTGCGGAGGCGGCCGTCCGTCGCTTCGGGCGATTGGGGGCCATGATATACTTCCTCCTCGCGCGCCGGTAGCTCAGCGGATTAGAGCGCAGCCCTGCGGAGGCTGAGGCCGAGGGTTCGAATCCCTCCCGGCGTACCACTTCCCCGAACCCAGCGACCCCTGTGAGCAATGCATCCATTCGATCCAATCTGATGGTTGCGTTGCATCCTCATCCGTGCAACACTATCGCTCGCCCACTCCGGGGATAGGAAGCTGTGGTGGAGCGTCGACGACTCGTAGCCGATCGCTTTCGGCGTGTGTGGTCAATCGCCGAATTCATTGCTGAGCAGCCTGGCCTTACGAGGTTCGAGCTTGCGCAGCGCTTTGCGCTAAGCGAGCGGCAACTCCAGGCAGATCTCAACCTCATTCGCGACGAGATTGGGTTGCCGCTCACGCGCGACCATGGATATCGCTTCGCTCACAACGGCAACGCGCCGCTTGCGCTCAACCTGCGTGATTTGCACACGCTGTTCCTCCTCATTCAGCGGGCATCCAGCGATCCCGACACATCGCCAGTTGCGCTAGCTGCCGTTGTCGAGAAGCTCCCCCATGCGTTTCCGCCGCCCCTCCAACCCCTCGTTCGCAAGACGCTGGGGCCGCCCGCCACCGACGGATTCGGGCCGGGGCCTGACGTCTTCGCGGTCCTAGCCGACGCCGTCGCACGGTGTCAGACGGTAAAGCTCAGCTATCCGATGCATAGCAACGTCGGCTATCTCACCGAACCGATCGTCGATCCGCATATGCTGCTGCCATACGGCGAGTCGTGGTACCTGATCGGACGGTGCCATCAGCGCAAGCGAGTCGTGATGCTCTGTATTGACATGCTCAACAATGCCACGACAGAGCTCTGACGATTCAAAGGGTTCCGGCGACTCCGACGAACAGTCCGAGAAGGAACCCAACGGCCACTTCCCGCGGCGTGTGGCCGAGCAGCTCGCGGAGGCGCCGCTCGCTGAACGCCCGCTGGGTGAACAGCTCGTCCAGCATGCGATTGAGGATGCGCGCCTGGATGCCTACCGATTGGCGAAGGCCGGCGGCGTCGTACATGACCATGGCGGCGAATACTGCTGAAAGCGCAAAGATCGGCGACCCAGTGCCCGTGTCTCGTCCGATGGCGGTCGTGAGAGCTGTGACTAGCGCAGAGTGCGCACTTGGCATTCCGCCCATGCTCACCAGATAGCGAAAATCTAGCCGCCGCGAGCGGACAAGCTCCACAATGAGCTTGATCGTCTGCGCCAGCAACCACGCAGAGAAAGCTGCGACCAGAATGCGGTTCTCGAGCGGGCTACGGTTCGCGGTCGGCCTCCCGGAGCACGGTCTGGATTCGAAGCTCGGCCTTGTCCAACATGTCATTGCATAGCTGAGCAAGACGCATGCCCTCCTCGTATCGGGCAATCGCCGCCTCTAGCGGGAGCGGCCCGCCCTCGAGCTCCTCCACAGACCGACGAAGCCGCTCGTACGCTTCCTCAAAGGTCTTTGGCTCGCGCGACTCTTCAGCCTGCATGCGCCTTCTCCTCGTTGGCACCGGATGGGCCAACACGCGTCTCTACGACCTCGCCGGCGACCTCGCCCCGCCCGAGGCGAAGCTCAAACCGGTCGCCCCGAGTCAGTTGCTCCGAATCGACAACTACCGTCCCCTTCCCGACGATGCAGATCGCGTAACCTCGCCTCAGGGTGGTCGTGGGGTCCAGGGCAGCGAGCTGCAGCCCGCCGGCCTCCACACGAGTCCGCGCCACTGTGATGATGGCGCTCGCTGTCCTGTAGCCGCGCCCTACAAGGTCGTCAACGGCTCGCCGCCGCTCCGTGATAAGCCGCGATGGTGAGTGGCGGTCAAGTCGTTGCCGAATGCCTTCCGCCCGCACGCGCGCCGCGCCCACCCTCTGAACCAGCGCAAAACGAAGTTGATCCTTCAAATGAACAATTCCGCGGTTGATCTCGCTCAGGTCGGGAACCACGATCTCGGCAGCCGCGGACGGAGTAGGGGCACGCACATCCGCCACCAGGTCCGCGATCGTGTAGTCGACCTCGTGGCCGACAGCCGAGACGACGGGGACGAGCGCGGCAAAGATTGCGCGGGCCACGCCCTCGTCGTTGAACACCGCGAGCTCCTCGGGAGGGCCTCCACCGCGAGCCAGAATGATTACGTCGAGCGGATCCTGCACCTCATGAAAATCATTGAGCCGCTGCAACGCACGAACGATCTGGCGCGGAGCATCCTCACCCTGCACGGCGGCCGCGGCAACGACGATTTCGAGCGCGGGAAATCGACGTCGCCACACGTTGAGCATGTCGTGAATGACGGCGCCAGCCTCCGACGTCACGATGCCGATCCGGCGCGGGATCTTGGGCAGCGGCCGCTTTCGCCCTTCAGCGAAGAGCCCTTCTGCCTCCAGACGCTGTCGCAGGACCTCGAACTGCGCACGCAGCAGGCCAGATTCGCCGGGAAGCACCACGTCGGCAATCAGTTGATAGGTAGATCGCTGCTCATAGATTCCCACAGCGCCATGGACGAGGGCTTCGAACCCCACGCGGAGTGGGAACGTTTGCCGCCGCGCCGCGGAGCGGAACATCACCGCGCCGATGCGCCCGGCGTCGTCCTGAACGGTGAAGTAGACGTGGCCGGCGGCAGACTGCGTCAACTCCGTGATCTCGCCAGCGACCCACACATCGGAAAGGGTGGGGTCGGCCTCCAGCAAGCCCCTGATATATGCGATCAACTCGTGGACCTGAAAGTAGTGGGCGGCAATTGGCGACAGCGCGAGATCAGCCATCGGAGATCTCGTCCGGCAAGATCGTGACCAGGGGCTGCCCGTACTCCACAGGCGCAAGGTCCTCTATGAGGACGTCGACGAGGACGCCGGCCACAGGCGATATGATCGGATTACGCATGCCAAGGGTTTCGATCTCGCCGATCCTGGCGCCCGCGGAGAGTGAGCTTCCATGACCCGGAAGCGAGCTATCCACGTGAAAGACGCCAACGTAAGCCGAGCGGACCGTCACCTCGGGATCTGGCTCAACCGCGGACTCGTCGTACGGAGGGACCAGATTGCTCGCCGATGGATCGCGGGCGACTCGAACGCGCAGATCCTCCCACTCGATCTCCAGCTCTGAGATACTGCTGCCGCGCACGGCGTCCAGAACCTCTTCGATCGCTCGCGCTGGGTTCGGCGCATCGCCGCTTGGATTCAAGCGGACTCCCTAGGTACCCGTCCTGGTGTCGACACGGATCGTCTCCCCACTGGTGACGAAGAGCGGTACGTTCACGACCAGACCCGTTTCGAGCGTGGCCGGCTTGGTGCCGCCGCTCGCGGTATCACCTCGGAAGCCAGGATCAGTGTCAGCAATCTTCAGATCGACCGTGATTGGCATCTCCACACCGATCGGCTCCTCCTCGTACATGAGCAGCTCGAATTCGATGCCATCCTTGAGGTAGTTAGCGGCATCGCCGAGCTGTTCTGGTGTGAGGGTGATCTGATCGAATGTCTCCTGGTCCATGAAAACGTGGTTCGGGGGTTCTTCGTACAGGTATTGCACCATGCGCTGCTCGAGTCGCACCCGCGGCCATTTCTCGCCGGATTGAACGGTCCGGTCGATTACCGCGCCGGTCCGCACGTTCCTTAGCCGCATGCGCACCTGCGCGCTACCCCGGCCTATCTTCAAGTGCTGATATTCCATCACCGAGAACAACTGTTTATCCATCTCGATGACGACGCCCTTACGCAGATCACCGGTCGAGATCAAGAAGAACCTCCGGAGGTGTGGTTTTCCAGCTCGCTGAGGATGTCTGCCAGGGCAAGACGCTTGGGCGACGCGCAGAGCACCTCGGCGCCGCTTTCCGTGAGCACCACGAGATCCTCGATGCGAACGCCACCCAGGCCGGGCAGATAGACACCGGGTTCGATGCTGAACACCATACCGGGCAGAAGGACGTCCGCCCCACGAGAGTGGGTGATCCAGGGCGGCTCGTGAATCTCCAGGCCAACGCCATGGCCCGTTCCGTGCACAAATGCCTCGCCGTAGCCTGCCTTCTCAATGACGTTCCTTGCCACCGCATCCACATCCCTGCCGCTCATGCCTGGGCGGGCCGCTGCCTCTGCCGCCAGCTGCGCATCCAGAACGACGTTCCAGATTTCCCGTAAGCGCGGCTGGACGGAATCGATGCAAAACGTGCGTGTCATGTCCGAGCAGTATCCGCCAAGCCTGGTTCCGATGTCGAAGAGTACGAGCTCGTCGGCTCGGATCGGTCGGTCAGATGGCACGGCGTGAGGGATCGCGGTGTTCGGGCCCCCAACGGTGATCGGATCGAACGAGACGCCTTCGGCTCCGTGGCGGCGTACGAAGTCCTCCAGCTCCCAGGCCAACGCCGTCTCGGCCATGCCAGGATGGACGGTGTGGACGAGATGCGAAAAGGCAGCGTCGTTCAATGAGATAGATGCGCGCAGGGCCTCCATTTCGTTAGCGTCTTTCACCATTCGCAGGCGGTCTACCAGAGGGCCGGATGGCTTGAGATCAGCGACATCATGCAGCGATTCCGCCAGCTCGAGCCACAGCCCGTGGGGTACGTAGTCCGCTTCGACCCCAAGAGAGCGCGCGGAGGACGCGACCAATAGATCACGGATGACCTCCGACAGGGGCCGTTCAGACCGGTAGATCTGCAGATCGAAGGACGGCGCCTCCTCGGCCGCCCCACCCTCAGTTCGCGGATCAGTCAGCAGATATTGGCGATCGTCGGTGATGAGAAGGTAGCCAGCCGACTCACGGGGCGACAGGTCGGCCGCGGTGTATCCGCTGAGGTAGCGACGCGACTCCGGTTGTGCCACGAGAAGGGCCGGCAGTTCGGCCTCCTGCATGGCGCCCCGCACACGCGAAAGGCGGCTCGACGCGTCCACTGCCGAGCTCACACCGCGGCGCGGCGGGGCATCGAAACTCCGTCGCCCTCCAGCAGATCCGGCACCGAATAGGCCAGACCGCAGACCGTGCATTTACCCTTGTCGCGACCCGCCTCGACCAGGAGGCCAGCGCACGACGGGCATGGAATGTTCAGCGGCCGCGACCATGAAGTCCAGTTGCACTCGGGGTACCGCGAGCAGCCATAGAAGACTCGGCGCTTTCGGGTCGTGCGCTGCACCAGCTCGGATTCGCACAAGGGACAGGAAACCCCGATCTTCTGCAGCAGAGGCTTCGCGTTGCGGCACTCCGGGAACCCCGGGCATGCGATGAAACGGCCGTAGCGGCCCATCTTGATGACCATTTCGCGGCCGCATTTCTCGCAATTCTCACCGGCTGGCTCGACCGGCGGCTGCACCCGCTCCATCGCATGCTCGGCGACGCGAAGCGTGGCCGCGAAGGGCCCATAGAACTCGCGAAGGACGGGGACCCACAGGGCTCGGCCCTGGGCGATATCGTCCAGGCGCTCTTCCATATTGGCGGTAAAGTCGATGTTTACGATGTCGGGAAAGTGCTCCACCAGCAGGTCGTTCACCAGCTCCCCGAGCTCCGTGGGCTCCAGACGCTTGTCGACCCGCATAACGTAGCCGCGGTCCTGCAATGTGGACAGGATCGGGGCATATGTACTCGGACGACCGATGCCCCGCTCTTCCATCGATTTCACGAGGCTGGCTTCCGAGAACCGGGGGGGTGGCTGGGTGAAATGCTGTAGGGGCTTGAGCTCAACGAGATCGAGCGCCTCGCCTTCTGTCAACTGCGGAAGGGGCTTCCGCTCATCATCCTCCACTGCGGCATCTTCGTCGCGAGCCTCGGAATAGAGTAGCAGGAATCCCTGGAAGACCACGACGGAGCCGGAGACGCGAAAACGGTAGTCGTTTGGGGTTGGAGTCTCGCCGGCCACGCTGGCCACCCGCCCCCTGGCCCCCACGTCGACCGTGGTGATCTCGATGCGAGCCGACGCCATCTGGGTGGCTACGAAGCGTTTCCAGATTAGCTCGTACAGTCGAGCCTGTTCCCTAGTCAGAAAGTGCGCCACATCCTGGGGCGCGCGATAGGCAGATGTCGGTCGAATTGCCTCATGGGCCTCTTGAGCAAGACGGCTGCGGGTCTGGTAGGCCCGCGGCGATTCGCTCAGGAACTCGGCGCCGTGGATCTCACGAATGTAGGCCCGAGTCTCCTCGACGGCGCTCTGCGCCACGTTCGTGGAGTCCGTTCGCATGTAGGTAATGAGCCCGACGCTCTCGCCGCGGTCTATGTCAACGCCTTCATAAAGCTGTTGCGCCACGGCCATTGTCCGCTTTGCCGTGAAGCCCAGCTTGCGGCTGGCCTCCTGCTGCATCGTGCTCGTGGTGTAGGGGGCGGGCGGGTTGCGCTGCTGCTCCCGGCGGCGCACAGCCGCAACCGCGTAAGCGGCGCCTTCGAGATCCTGGACTATCGCTCCGGCCAGGGGCTCGTTCGGGAGATCCACCTTTTTGCCATTCATCTCCTGGAGGCTGGCCACGAACGTCTGAGTCCGCCGCCTTCCGCTTGCCGCCTGCTGCTTCGCCAGCTCGGCCTCGATCGACCAATACTCGACCGCATCGAACGCCTGGACTTCGCGCTCGCGCTCGACGATCAATCGCAACGCGGCGGACTGAACGCGGCCCGCGGAAAGGCCCCTCTTGACCTTCTTCCAGAGGAGGGGGCTGATCTGGTAGCCAACCAGACGGTCGAGGATGCGACGCGCTTGCTGGGCATCAACGCGCTTGACGTCGATCTGCCTTGGATGCTCCATAGCCGCGAGCACCGCGGCCTTGGTGATCTCGTGGAACTCGACGCGTTGGACCGGCCGATCACCGGGATCGATCATCTCAGCCAGGTGCCAGGCGATTGCCTCCCCCTCACGGTCAGGGTCCGTGGCGAGAAAGATCTCGTCAGCCTTCTGCGCCTGGCTGCGCAGCTCTTTTACGTGCTTCGATTTCTCCCGGGGCACCAGGTACTGCGGGCGAAAGTCATTGTCCAGGTCGACGCCGAGCTTGCTCTTCGGTAAGTCGCGAATGTGGCCCAGCGACGCCCGCACGCTGAAGTCTCGGCCCAGGTATCTCTCGATCGTCTTTGCCTTTGCAGGCGATTCAACGATCACCAGTTTGTTCGTCACGAATGCGTGCTCCTCACGTAATGCATCCCACCAGTCTGCCTGACCAGGCCGTTCAGCTCCATCATGGCTAGAGTGGAGCTGACCGCTGACATCGGCAGCGCGGCTCGCTGCGCAATCTCGTCGATGTGTGTGGGCTCGGCGCCCAGACATTGCATCAACGCGCGCTGCGTCTCGTCGGCTGGGAGGATACTCTCGATTGTTAGTTGCCTGACCACCCGAGAAGGCTGCAGCTCCGCAAGCACGTCCTCAACGCGCGTCACCGGGGTAGCGCCGTCCCGTATCAGGTTATTTGGTCCTTTGCTCATCGGACTGAAGATGCTGCCGGGTACGGCCATCACATCCCGGCCCTGTTCCGTCGCAAATGCCGCAGTTATTAACGCACCGGAGCGGTCTCCCGCTTCCACGACAAGCGTACCAGACGTGAGGCCCGAAATAATCCGGTTCCGTCGCGGAAAGTTCACCGCGTCCGGCTTCGTGCCGAGCGGAAACTCTGTCACCAATGCTCCCTGGGCCGCGATGTTTTGGGCGAGCCGCGCGTGCTGAGATGGGTAGGTGCGGTCGAGCCCGTGGGCAAGGACCGCGATCGTGCGGCCACCCGCCTGCAGCGCCCCTCGGTGCGCAGAACCATCAACCCCGAGCGCCAAGCCGCTTACAACAGTTACTCCCGCCCTCCCCAGGCCGCCGGCCAGATCCTCGGCAACCATGCGCCCGTAGGCCGTGGCACCGCGGGTCCCAACGATAGCGATCGACGAGGTGTCCACCGCATCCAGCTCGCCCCTGACGTAGATCACCGGCGGCGGGTCGTAGATCTCCGCCAGGAGCGTCGGGTAATCTGAATCCGACCGTATGATGGCACGAGCGCCCACGCGCCGAAGATTCTCGACTTCACGCTCGGGGGCGACCACGCGGCGAGTCTTCGCCAACGCATCGACTGTCCGTCGGTCAAGCCCGGCGTCCGCCAACTGGCGCTCAGAGGCCTCCCATACCGCCCGCCCGGCGCCGAAGGCATCAACGAGCAACTGGAACCGGCGTGGCCCGATGCCCGTAACCCGGGTCAGCGCAATCCAGTACCCGAGGTCCTCATCATGTTCGCTGTTCGAAAGATTCACGGGGCGCGCATTGTAACAGAGAGCAGCGCCCGCCGTGCCAGGCGCGGCGCCAGTCGGGTCTGCCTACCTAATTGCCTGGGCCGCTGGACGCTGAGGCTGCCTGGTTTGTCAGCTCTGCGAGGGGCCGAATCAGGCTGGTGAGCTCCAGAGGCAGGACGAACTTGGTCGCAGGGCCGCTGCCGAGCGCGCGGAGCGCGTCCAGATATTGCAGCGTCATGGTCTTGCTGTCGACCGTGTGTGCCACGTTGAACACCGTTCCCAGCGCCAGTGCGAAGCCCTCGGCCCGCAGGATCGCCGCCTGACGGTCGCCCTCCGCGCGCAGGATCTGAGACTGCTTGTCTCCTTCGGCGACGTTGATCGTCGACTGGCGCGTGCCCTCAGACTCCGTGATCACGGCGCGACGGTTTCGCTCGGCGCTCAGCATCCGGTTCATAGCATCCTGGACATCGCGAGGCGGAATGATCTCGCGGATCTCGACGGTGGTCACCTTACCGCCCCAGCGCCCGGTCTGTTCGTCCAGCTTGACGCGCAGTACTTCATTGATCTGATCGCGCTTCGATAGCACGTCGTCGAGCGAGATGTCCCCGACCACCGCGCGAAGCGTCGTGGTCGAGATCCCCTGGAGCGCACCTGCGAAGTCGACAACGTTCACCACGCTCTTCAGAGGCTCCGCAATGCGCCAATAGATCAAGAAGTCGATATTGATCGGAGCGTTGTCCTTCGTGATCGCCGTCTGGCTTGGCACCTCGATGAACTTCTCTCGGAGGTCGACCCGCGCGGCTCGATCGATCACAGGGATGAGCAGCACGATACCCGGGCCCTTCACCAACTCATCCCCGGTCCGGCCCAGACGGAACACGACCAACCGATCGTATTCATTTACGATCTTTACA
>JAERMM010000172.1 GCA_016844585.1 Chloroflexota bacterium
CGGAATGGCGTCACCACCCGCGCCCTCACGACGGTCGAGACCGAGACCGGCAATGTCTACGTCGTCGTGCCCGTGCCGGCCAGCGTGCGAACAGCCGCGTCGACCCCGCGCTAAATCCCGGAGTCTCACGTATGTTGCCCCTGTCCGGCAGGACGGGATCTTCGATCCGCGCGCCTGTGTGGTCGGGAAGGGCCCTGCTTCCCAGTGGCAACACACGTGAGACTCCGAGCATTGGTCGCGCCCGGCCCGAACCGGTGTGTTACGATTGCGACTTCCCGCCTCGCCGGCGTAGCTCAGTTGGTAGAGCAGCTGATTCGTAATCAGCAGGTCGATGGTTCGAGCCCATTCGCCGGCTCCAATGGTTCGAGCCCATTCGCCGGCTCCAGATTTCCTCGATAAACCACTCCACTCAATCGGCCGTATCCGTGTCGCGTCTACTTCTGGCAGCACATTGGCAGCAGCGAAACTGAGATTCTGCTCGCAAGATCCCCATTAAGTAGACAGGGTCGAGGCGGAGCGTCTTCCGCACGGCTGCGAGTGTCCCCGGAACCAGGGAAGCCCTGGAAAGTCCAGCCTGTGTCGGACCTGCTGGGCATCAGCGCCCGCCGTATGCAACCCCAGTAGCTGACAAGAGTTCGCCAGTTCGTGTGCTCTTTAAGGGAGTCGGGCATCTGATAGTCACGCTATGGAAACTGCGCAGTTGCGCACCGCTAATACTCGAGGCGCTCTCGAACTTCGGCGTCTGCGTCGTGCCGCTGGGCGTCTCGATCGTAGGACTCGGCCAAATCTTCGAGCACCCTGCTGACGTACGGGAATTCAATCGCGAGTTCCTGCGACCTCGTGCGGTACTTAGCGGCGAGTTCGCGTTCCTGAGCGCCGCCACGGCCCCGCCAGACCGCGCCACGCGCGTTGTGCACGCCGACGATGAACCCGGTCGCAACTTCGGGCGAGGCGGTCTCCTCCATCGCCTCGCACACTTCCGGCCGCGGCCAGGCACCATCGGGCCCGGGGGATGATCGCGCGAGAAACTGACCGATGCACCGGTCTCCTGTCTCGGCGCGCCCGTGCTGGGCGCAGAGATCTCTTGCTTCATTGAGCCATTGCAGCAGCTTGGCGGAGTCGATTGACTTGCCGTCGGTGCTCGTGCCCGGCGTGCGCTTGATGTCGCTCAATAGGCGATGGGTCGTGGCCACCACCGCAGCCTGGCGATCCGGATCGTCGATCCGCCACTCGGCGGGGTCATCTCCGTTGTCACGACGGCGATAGGTCAAGGCGACAGCCTGAACGAACAGCATCGGGGATCGGGATATCTGCCGCTCAAGGCTCTTAATGCCGTGGGGTGTGCGGTTACGGGAATGGCGGCGACGCGCGCCTCGTAGTCGTCTTTGGCCTTCTTGCGGGGATCGGCGTTGGTGCCGAACTCCCAGCCTGACTTTCCGCTGGGAATCCACGCGGTGGCCGCGTCGGCCTCAATCCATCCGTCCCAGCCATGACGCTGGGCATTGTCGTGGCCGGGGAAATCGACCTTGCGAAGATCCTGGGCGGTGGAGTGGATGAGCTTTCGCAGGAGCACCGCGATGAGCGGGCGCGCCTCGAGGCGGTCTGCCCAGTTGTGAATCTCGTGCGCCGTGATGATCAGGAACGTGGGCACGTAGCTGCGGATGGCGAAGGTCTTCTCCGCGGCATTTCGGGACGAGCGGCTGATCTGGTCCTGAAGCGCGATCAGCGCGCGGCTATCGGCCCCAAAGGAGCGTTCGAGCCGCGCTGCCATGTCAGGTGAAAGGATGGCCTTGCCATTAAGGAGGTTCGACAGCGCTGGGCGACCGACGCCGAGGCTCTCCGCGGCTTCCTTTACGGAGATCCCTACAGGCAGGACTTCGGCGCGTACGTAGTCCCCAAGGGCGCGTTGGCTGTCGATTTATGGAGGCATTTGGCCAGTGTATTGTGTAACGCGACACTGGTCAATTATATTGAACTACGTCATGCGTAGTTTAGGTTCCTTATTCTACGCATCATGAGCGTATCTATTCCTTGACCCGTGCGTGGATTAGGCCTCACAATATACGCACAGAGTGCGTATATTGTGAGTGGCTACATACATCAACGGCCCGACTGGCCCCGGTTCCAATGGAACCAGGAGACTCTGGCTGCGCCGCTGGCGGAGATCCGGCACCGGCAGGGCCGGCTGCTCGGCAGGATGGAGGGGCTGGGTTTCGCCCTCCAGAAAGAGGCTGAGCTCGAGACGCTGACTCTCGACGTTCTGAAGTCGAGCGAGATCGAGGGAGAGAACCTCAACCCCGAGCAGGTCCGATCATCGATCGCCCGGCGCCTCGGCATGGACGCTGGCGGCGCCGTGCCTGCGGACCGCCATGTCGAGGGTGTGGTAGAGATGATGCTCGACGCCACGCAGAACTTCGCTGCGTCGCTAAGTGCTGAACGCCTATTCGGCTGGCACGCGGCGCTCTTCCCTACTGGCCGCAGCGGTATGCGCAAGATCATAGTCGGCGCATGGCGCGACGAGGCGAGTGGCCCGATGCAGATTGTGTCTGGTCCGGTCGGCAGGGAGAGAGTGCACTACGAGGCACCGGAGGCGCCGCTGCTCGACGCGGAGATGTCACGGTTCTTCGCCTGGGCAAACGAGGACGACCGGACCGATGCGGTGCTCAAGGCGGCGCTCGCACATCTGTGGTTTGTGACCATCCATCCCTTCGATGACGGTAATGGCCGAATTGCGCGCGCGATCGCTGACTGGCAGCTTGCGCGCTCAGAGAACAGCGCACAGCGTTTCTACAGTATGTCGGCGCAGATCCGGCAGGAGCGCAATGACTACTACGACATCCTGGAGCGCACACAAAAAGGAACGCTCGATATTACGCCGTGGCTTGAGTGGTTCTTTGCATGCCTTGGGCGTGCCTTCGATGGCACCGAGACGACGCTCGGCGCCGTGATGCGCAAGGCGCGGTTCTGGGAGCGGGCTGCGCGGCTCACAGTCAACGAGCGCCAGCGTGGCGTCCTGAACAGGCTGCTCGATGGCTTTACCGGCAATCTCACGACCGTCAAGTGGGCGAGGCTCGCCAAGTGCTCCCATGACACGGCCCTGCGCGACATTCAGAGCCTGATCGAGCTCGGCCTTCTGAAGAAGGACGCAGGCGGCGGGCGGAGCACGAGCTATTCGCTGAACGATGGATAACCTCGGCTGCAACGCAGGCGGCCGCTAAGCGATTGTTTGGTCCGGGTGGGCGTGGCCTTGATCCAGTTGTGCGCACACATTCCGAAGGGCGGATGCGGCTTGACGTTGGAGCGCGCAGCCGGACAGATTGTTCACGGAGATTGACGGCAGCTTGCTGGAGCCGGGAACAACGCCTTGATTCGAGGCGGCTTACTGGCTTGAGGGAACGACCGAAGCGTCCGGTACGTAACCGGATGACTGTCAGCCACGGCTCATCCGTGGAAGTGACTGAGCACAAGGGAGTCGGTTCGCCGCACTGGACGATTTCCGCAACTGGCTCATCCGCGAAGCCGCTTAAATGGGCCTAATTTCATGGTTTCCGTTAGCCTGAATTTTCACCCCACCCAAAGCGTTAACGCGGGAGCGGCCCCGCCGCTCTCGGTGGTCCGTCGGTGGCTCAGACGATCTCGATCTGCAGCTTGCGCCCACTCCACCAGGGGATTTCGGTCGCGGACGCGATCACGCCAGCGTCGAGCAGGATCGGGTTGTGCGCGCGGCGGGGCAGCGTGACGGTGACGGCGTGCTCGGCGATGACGACGCGGGCGGTGGTGTCGAGGAAGCGGCGGAAGACCTGCCGCGCCTGGGCGCGCTCGTAGCCGCGCAAGGCGCGGGCGAAGAGGCGGTAGATCCCACTGGCCAGCATGGTGAGCAGGACGTCAACGTCGACGTTGAGGGCGATGGCTGACCACGCCGTCGATCGCGTGTATCTCGCCCGCGCGCTCGACGAAGACGCGCTGTGATCCGTTCACCATGACCTCGGACACGTCCGGGTCCTGAATCAGGTGCGCGATCGGTCGCAGGAACGGCAGAATCAGGTCGAAGCCCATCACACGTCTCCGGCCTCGGCGTGATCGAAGTAGCTGGCCTGTGGGTCCAGGTAGTACGGCTTGAGGTAGCGGTAGGTGGCCGGGTGCGGATTGCGCCCGTCATACGGCAGCACGATGGCTTGGGCGTTCTGCAGCTCGGCGAAGACCTTCGGCTGAAACACGTAGTCCACGCTGACGCTGTACCGCTTCGAGGCACTGACGGTGCTCCGGTGCGCCGCGGCCCGTCCCGTCAGCATACTGATCCCCGCGTCCTGGCCGGACTCGGTCAGGGTGTACCCGGGCATCAACCGCTCGACCTTGCCGCAGAGGTCGGCGGCCATCCGTGCGCTCACGTCGTCGGAGAGCGCCAAGAACACCTTTGTGCGCAGCCCCTGCAACAGCGTGCGCCAGGACTCGCCCGACAGCGTGGACCGCAGCGAGCTGATGCTTTGCGTGGCCACGATCGGGATACAGCGCGCCTGGCGGGCCAGCGAGAAGAACTTTTCGTCACCCGAGGGCTCGTTCTCCCCGCTCGTGGCGAAGGCTTGATACTCGTCACACATGAAAAACACCGATCGCCACGGCCGATCGGGCGTGCGACTCATCGCCGGGATCCGGTTCAACACCGCCCGCTGGAAGTCGTGTTTCAGCATGCCATGCCCATAGAGGTTGGTCATGAGCGTGGCGATGCCGTAGGCCAGGGCCAAGGCGTCCAGATCGTTATCAACCCGCCGACCTTCCGCGCGGGATCGCTCGCCCGATAGGCGAGGAGCTAGTCGAGGCAGGAATACATGCAGGCCGAGGTCTTGCCCGTCCAGACGGCGCCGATGATGACCATCCCGGTGTAGAGCCCGCGCCCGTCAGCCACTGCGGCTGACGGGCGCGGCCGGGCGTGGTGCGGTGAAGGCACATGAGGCCACTATGAATGGGGGCATCGGTCATCTGCCGAGCACCACAGCGCTCGGCCGGCGGTAGAGAGAGGCCCGTGGCATGCGTCGGCCTCTGAACGTGACAAGTGGTCGCGAGATCCTTTAGGCTGAACCAGGAGGCACCGGAACAATGGCAGCGCTCGACTGGTCAGCATGTCCGGCTGTGGAGAGCATCCCCGGCAAGGTGAGATAATGACGATCGGAGGCGGCGATGGACGTTCATCTGGAAATCCCTGAGGAGTTCGCGCGGTACCTCGCCTCGGATGCGAAGGGCTTGGCTCGCGCCGCGCTCGAGGCCCTCGCCGCCGAGGGCGTCCGGTCAGGAAAGCTGACGAATTTTCAGGCCCGCCGCCTGCTCGGTATCCAGTCTCGATACGAGATGGATGGCTTTCTGAAGGCGCATGGGGTCTTTCTCGACCTCAGCTTGGCGGACGTCCAGAAGGACAGCGACGCAGCTCTCGCCTCGTCCCGATGAGGGTTGTCGTCGCCGACAGCTCTCCGCTGAACTATCTCACCCTCATTGGATCGGTGGACGTGCTGCATCGGCTATACGGCACGATCATTGTGCCGCAACAGGTCATCGCGGAACTCACCGATCCGGCAGCTCCCCGAGACGTAAGAGGTTGAGCGCTGAGCCTTCCCGATTGGGTCGATGTCCGCGTTACGGTCGTCAATGACGCCGGTATGCTGCATCTCGATCCGGGCGAGCGTGCGGCGATCACCCTCGCCCAGTCCGAACCTGGTGCGCTCTTGTTGATCGACGATGCCGCTGGCCGGACTGAGGCATCACGGCGAGGCATTCTGAATACCGGAACACTCGGGATCCTACACGCAGCGGCACTCAAAGGATTTGTGGATCTGCCGACCGTTCTGGCACGGCTCCTTGAGACGAACTTCCGTGTCTCAATGGCGCTCGTGGACGAACTGCTTGCCGAAGAGGCCGACCGTAGGCGCCGACGTACTGAGTAGGCCATCCGAGCGCTCACGTCGTCGGAGAGCGCCAGGAACACCTTCGTCCGGAGACCTTGGAGGAGCGTGCGCCACGACTCACCAGGCAGGGTGGGCCGCCGCCCTGATCCCCATTCATTCCAGAGTGACCATATCTTGAAACCAATGGGCTGGGTCGTCGACATGCGGCATTCCCTGGACGAGGAGACGGGTGACCTCCCCGACGGACTGCCGCTGCCGGTGCTCAACCTCGCGCTCTTCTTCGGATCGATCGTCGCGTGGGTCACCGACCACCTGCCGCACGGTGACTGGCACACCAATGTCCCCTGCCGGCGGAGTCCAGGTCG
>JAERMM010000173.1 GCA_016844585.1 Chloroflexota bacterium
TTCAGCGGCGCTTTGCCGAGAAGCGTGCACCCGAGGTCGCAACGGTACAAGCGCCGCTCGTCAGAAGTCTAGCCGCGCTTCCCCGGCAGTCTCATTGGACCATCGGAATCGGCGCTTGCGGCGGAACGACGATGATGGACCATTCCTTGATGAAGACCACTGGCGCATGTTGGCGACGCTCCTGACTGGGGCCAAACTCCGTGAACACGTCGAAGAAGCTAGCCTTCTGATCCGGGGCGAACGCGTCGAAGAACACGTCGAAGAACGAGTTCTCACCGCCCGGTTGGAACACATCGAAGAATACGTCGAAGAATGAGTCGGGTTGTGATCCTTCGGGTGGAGCTGCACTCAACTCCGTGAAGACGTCGAAGAAGGATGAAGGCGCGTCCCCATCAGGCGGGGCCATCATAGGCAGCTCCGTGAAGACGTCGAAGAAGGATGAAGGCATTCCCCCATCAGGCGGGGCCATCATAGGTAGCTCCGTAAACACGTCGAAGAAGGAGTCGAGGGTACCCTCTTCGGAGGCCTTCATCAACGGATCGGCGAAGACGTCAAAGAACGACCGCAGACTCTGTGGATCGCCGCCACATTTCCGCATGATGTCGAGATCACCGTAGAAGACGTCGAAGAAGCTGGACGCCGGATCGCCCGGGGGAGCTATCTCGGTGAAGACATCGAAGAACCCCTCACGACGCGCTGACGGGCGAGTCGGGGATTCGCGGATGCGGACCGCCAGGATTGCGGTGAGGTTGCCGCATGGATCGACGGGCCCGATCGTGGCGATAGGCGTCGAGGTCGGCGTTGGGCGGTCGATAACCACCGTAACCGGGAAACCTATCCCAATCGGGGTTGGCGTCGCAGTCCTCTCGTCATTTGGTATCGGCGTCGCGGTGGGGTCGTCGGATCCCGGCGTGGGAGTGGCGGTCACCCGGGTTCCCGCGACCTGCGTTACCACCAGAACCGTCTCCGTTGGCCGCGCCGTGGGTTGTGTCGCCGGCGTTGGAGTACATGGGACGCCGGCTGCATTCACGCATGGCTGGAATGGCGTCGGCGTGGCCGTACACGGCAGGGCCGGAGCCGGACCACACGGCGCCGTTGGAGAGGGCGTCGCCGTGCACGGCGCAGCAGCGCCCGTCGGGGAGCATGGCTGCTGCTGAGGTGTCAGAGTTGGCGTAGATGTGCAGGGTGGCACACCCGTTTCACCGCACCGCGGCTGCGGCGTGGTCGTCGGCGTGCACTGCACCGGCGTCCCTGGGCCGCAATTCTGCTGCAGCGACGCCGCTTCTGCTTGAGAAACCGCTGACCACCCGCCGCTCGACTCGGCGACGGACCCATAGAGTGCCGCGCCGATTGCCACGGCCAAAACGACGATCCCCAGCATCAAGCGCGGCACGTACGCGGACTCGCTTCGACCTTCTCGTCCTGGCCTCATTGTGAGCCTCCTGTGTTATGGCAGCGGACGAATCGCTGATTGCGTATACGACGGTGCTGGTCAGAAAACCATGTAAACCAGCATCTGCTATGCATAAGTGATGAGAATGCTACCCTCGACAGTCTCCGTGCCGCAGCGCTCGGTTATGTTACGAGAGAGGCGCTCGCGGATCAAGAGGATCCGGTTACGACTTCGGTTCGGGCTCTGTAGCTGCTGGCTTCAAGTCTGGAGCTGCGTGGTCAGCCTCGACCATTGCCGCGACCGTCTCCCGTGCTTTCACTTCGAGTCGTGGCTTCCGTTGCTCGGTTATCCATCTCCAAGCCATCGGAAGCGAGGCCGTCATGATGGCGATCGTGATAGCCAGCATCGGGATCGAAGGGAGAAAGCCAGTCTGCGCGTCGGCCTTCATGCCAAAGGCGATAGCCTCGGCCCAGATCCGCCCGGGCAGGTAGATGGCGGCCACCCCGACGAGAGCCATGAGCGCCGCCGTCGGGAATTTCCGATCCCACAGGCGTCTCTCCGCCAGCCATCCGACAGCGAACGCCGCGCCAACCAGACCGACATGCAGCCCGAGCGCGTGCTGCATGTAGAGGCCCCCGAGATCCAACCGGCTCCAGGCGTTCTGCCCGCCACCATACACGGGGATGCTGGCGACACCCAGTCCGACAAATATCAGGACGGCAATGGCGCCGCTTCGGCTTCCCAGCGCGGCCCCCACCAGAAGCACTCCCAATGGAAGCAGCCAGACGAGGCCGAACTTGATCTGGGCCAGGATCAGGAGAGCCAGAACCGAGCCACCAATCAGGGCTATGTTGGCAATTCTGTCCGACTTCGGCAGAAAGACCTGCGACAGCGTTGGCGCCTCGCTTCCGCCGGTCACCCAGCTTCCGATACCCCGCGCAATCTCACGAGATGAGGTGATCGGCCGTGCTGGCGTGGCGCCCGCCTGCCCCACAGGTGGAGGCGCAAGAGCCACCCCTGCTTGCTCGAGGATTAGCGATGTCGTATCAGCCAGCTTGTCGAGATGCTGTTGCAGCGGTCCCGTCAGCGCATCGAGCCAGTGTGGGGTGCTGATGAAATACTCGAGTGTTTTGGACATCGGCACGTCTTCGATGCGGAACGGGATAAGGGGCATGCCCTTGTTGACCGCTCGCTCGACCTCGCGCTTGATCTGCTGAGAGTCATTTGCTTTCGCCGAGTAAACCAGGACCATGATGCGGCTCCCGTTGATCGCGTCGATGATGGCCGCGCCCCAGTCCATGCCCGGCAGCACGTCGCGGGGTGCGATCCAGCAGCGGACGCCGCGATTCTCGAGGGTGGCGCACACGGCGTCAGCGGTGGGCTTGTCTTCGGAGCAATAACTCACGAAGACGTCATGGGGCATGTGCGATACCTCCAGGCGTGATCAGCATGGCCGCCGGCGCACATCATACGTCCGAAACGTACCGTACCCCTTGGCGAGGGGCGTCTGGCCAACGTAGTCCGCTATCAGCTCGTCGACTCTGTGCGCGGCGCACATCGCTGCGAAAGCCTCGCTCGCGTAAACTTGTCCTGGCGGTGTGATCGGCTCGATGCGCGCCGCTCGGCTGACGTGTACCCCGAAGTAGTTCGCAAGCCTAGTCACCGGGTCCATCTGAGGATGGACCGGTCCGGCGTGAAGGCCGATTCGCAGGTTCAGATCGGGAGGAAGGCCGAATGTGCCCCAGTCCGGCGAAGTAACGGCGTCGCATAGGTCGAGCGCGAACCTGCCCGCCGCGAGGGGGCCATCGAAAACGAAGAACAGGCCGTCGCCCCAGGTGTTCTGCATGATCGGGCCCTCTTCTACCCTCGCCTGCAAGGCTCCCACCGCGCCAAGGAAGCGGTCGACGAAGATCGGTACCTGCTCTTCCGAGAGGCGGCTAAACCCGACAGCGTCCGCAAAAAGCATGGCTTTGATGTCGCTGGATTCGGAGCCGTCGCTCGTTGCGCTCCCCGTTCTCCGCACCGGTTCCGTCGGTTCTTCCAACCCACGCGCCAATCCACCGTCCCCCATCATTTCGCGTGGATCGATGATGTCAAGCGAAACCTGGGAGTCTTGCCACTCATGCACAAGCGCCGCTGTTCCGCCTGGCCCGTCCGCCGGACCGCGATCCCAAACAGCCATTGCCCGCAGCTCGGTGTCGAGTTGCGTTGCACGCACGGCGGCAAGGCCCCGAATCAGCAGGTTTCCGTAGCTGTAGATTGAAGGACTCGGCGTCTTGCACCGATCGGACGCAACCACGACTCGTGCCGCTTTTCCGAGTACCCGCCTGAATCGAGCCTGCCAGTTTCCTGACGGCATGCCGCTGACACTGTCGATCTCGAACTGATCGAGGTCGTATGGCAGGATGACGTTGACCTCTCCTCCGAGATCGAGCACGGCCTCGAGGAAGAGAAGATCGGAGCCGCAAGCCGCCGATGAGAAGCCGATTGCGGCGCCCAGGGGCTCGATCTGACGGCGGATTGCGGCGGCGATAGCGGGCTCGATTGACGCGGGAAATCGAGGTTGCGCCCTGTCCGGCCCGTCAATCATGTGCCCAGCAAACATCACCACGGGAGGCACCCGAAAGCAAGCTTCGATCCGCTGTCTAACGTCAGGTTGTACCGTGGGTAGCGCGATCAGCAGCCGGGCGTTGCGGCGTGTTGAGCTCAGGTCTCGCGCGCGGCCACGTCCGACGTCGGCGGCCCTGGCATACCACTCCTCGGCCTCGGCTGTATTGCCCATGAGCAGGGCTGCTTCGCCCAGCGTTGCCAGGGACCAGTAGCGATCGGATCCTTCTGCTTCGGCGCGGCGCAGGTCCGCCAGGCAAGGGGGGTACACCTCCTTCGCAAGGGCGGCGGCGGCGGGGTCACCCTGGAGGGCGGCGAGGGTGGCCGCGTTGATACCCGTCCAGTAGCCACCAGTGCGCCGGTAGGCCTTCTCGTAGCACTCGCGCGCCAGATCCAGGCGCATGCGCTTCTCATCTTCGTCGCACGCGCGGCCCCAAAGGTCCTTGTGAGTGCGCGCGAGCATTCCGAGGGTTTCCTCGTCGTCGTTACCCTCGGCCGCGAGCTGCGCGAACATTTCGTTGGCTCGTTCCGTCGCCCCACTATCCGCGAGGGCCAGTCCCATCAATTGACGCAGGCGCAGGTCCTGCGGCCAGTGCTCCAGCCCCTCGCGAATCACGTCGTAGGCGAGCAGTGGTTCGCCGGTGGCCCGCAGCCGCTGGGCGAGCAGCCGACAGAGATCGGGGGACGCTGATCCCGGCAGCAGGTCCTGTGCGCGCCACATCGAGAGCAACGTCGCCACGTCAAGCGATTCGAGCCGCTGCTCCTCAGGTGGTTCGCCTGACGGGTCGACCAATCCCTCGCCAGTCCCAGCGTCCGCGTGGCCGCTCTCATCGGTCGATGGAGGCTCGATTCGATAGCCAGCCGCCAAAAGGAAACTGATCGCCTCGGTGGCCGTGTGGCGGTCGAAGTCCTTCTCCAGCTCAGGAAGCTCTTCATAAGGAACAAGGTCCGGGTGGGTCTTGGCGTTGTCGTCGCGTCTGGGGCCCCAGGTCCAGCCCTGTGCGATCCGTTCGAGGGCCCAGCGCTCGTGAACGTCGCGCGCCAGCCGCTCCATGAGATCGCTGAGATCCGCGCTAAGCTGGATGTGAGACGCGTCGATCGGTTCGGGCTGATATGTCACCGTTCTTGCTCCCGGCTCCCTAATGAACCTCGCGAAGCGCCTTGACCAGGAGTGCCAGCGCCTCGATAGCGACGCGGCGACGCAGCTCGGGAATGGCGAAATTCCAGCGGCTTGATTCGGTCTGGACCTTGCCACGCACGTCGACCGCGATGCTGCCCGATGGTCGGCCCTCAATCGTTCCCATCGCCGTTGCCAGGCCCACCTCGGCACCGGTCCTGAGGCGCGCAGCGCTCGCGAGCGCGGAGGGATCGCCATCTGCGACGCCGAGCGGACCGCCATCGGCGGCGACCACGAAGCCGCCGCGATAGGCGGTCGAAAGCGCATCGTCATTAGTGATTTCGTTTGCCAGTGCACCGGCGGTCCCGAACTCGGCAGACGCGAGCGCCCACCCCAGTTCCTGCAACAACCCGGCCGCGATGCCCGCGAGTGTCTCCTCGTCGCGGCCGTAGACCCACGCGCCCAGCGCTCGCTCAGCCTGCTCAACAACGGGTGCCAGAAGCGCGCGGGCCGTGGCTTCGTCAACCGCCTTTGCGGAAAGGCGCACCTGCACGCCGTCGGCCTTCGCATAGGTCGCCACCGTCGGGTTGGCGCCGTGGATCAGCTCGCCCAGCGCCTCCTCAACCGCCGCCTCTCCCAGCCCCAGCACATCGCGGAGGCGTGGGCGGACCTCGTGCTCCCACATCACTCGCATCTCGGCGGGGACACCCGGCATGGCAGCGATGATCGTTCCGTCGTGCTCGACCCACCAGCCCGGCGCGGTGCCCAGCGGATTCGGGATCGAGGTTGCAGATGGTATCAGCGTCGCCTGTTTGAGATTTCGTTCCGGCATAGGACGATTGCGGCGGGCGAAGCTATCTCGCAGCCAAATCTCCAGCCCTGGATCGACGACAAGCTCCTCGCCGATCGCCGCGCCGATCGACTCGCGCGTGAGATCGTCTTCTGTCGGGCCCAGGCCACCGGTCATGATGACCACGTCGCTCCGTGAACGACCCCGATTGATGATCTCGACGACGCGCTCGAGGTTGTCCCCTACCTGGCTGATCCAGAATACGTCGATCCCAATGTCGGCGAGCTGCTGGGTCAGGTACTGAGCGTTCGTGTCCACGATCATTCCCAGCAGCATCTCGGTTCCCACCGAGACGATCTCGCCTCTCATTTCGCCTCCGTAATCTCAGGCCGCTGGCCGTCAGCGATCGTGTTGCTGGGAGTCGAGCCAGGCTCTGGTTCATTCGAGTCTGGCCTATCCGTAGTGGGCGCCTGCGCAGGCGGGATCGGTCGCCACCGTTCGAAAAGCTCGATCAGCACGCCGCTCGTTGAGCGCGGATGGACGAACGCCACGCGACCGTCTGGACCATCCCGCGGCTCACGATCGATTAACTCGATCCCCCGGGCTAATAGGGTGCGCAGCTCCAGCTCGATGTCGTCAACCTCGAAGGTCAGGTGGTGCAAGCCCTCGCCGCGGCGTTCCAGAAACTGGCCGACCGACCCGTCGGCGTCCGTCGGTTCCATGAGCTGGATCTCGGTCCCATGTGCATTCAGGCGCACCAGGCGCAAAGACGCTCCAGACACGTCCATGTCCAGGTTGACACTCAGCCCCATTGCGTCTCGATAGAAGCGGAGCGCTTCGGAAATGCTGCGCACCGCGACGCTCACGTGCCGCACCCGAGTTGGCTCATGACGGATGATGAAGGACGGAGCAGGGGGCTGAATGGTCTGATCACTCATGGTTCCACAGCCGGCCTCAATAATCGATGCCCCGGCGCGCGACGATGCCTTGCTGATAGGGGTGCTTCACCTGGGTGATTTGCGTGAAGTAGTCCGCAAGCTCTGCGATACGCGGATCCGCGTAGCGGCCGGTCAGAACCAATTCAAGGTTTGGCGGTTTGGCCCTGATCAGATCGACGAGGTCGTCCATCGGAATCAGCTTCCAGGCACATGCCACGTTGACCTCATCGAGGATCACGACATCATAGCGCCCGCCTCCGACCGCCTCGCGGGCTGCGACCAGCCCACGTTGCGCTTCGTCCTTGTCCTCATCTGAGGGGTTGTTCATGTCGATCAGCCCACCGGTCCCGAAGCGATGAAGTGTGAAATTTGACAGGTGCTGAACGGCGTAGAACTCGCCGTAGCGCGTGTCGCCCTTCATGAACTGGATGGCGCAGACCCGGAGGCCGTGGCCGATGGCACGCAGCCCGAGGCCGAACGCCGCGGTGGTCTTGCCCTTGCCCCCGCCCGTGATGACGTGCACGAGACCGACCTCGAACGGAACCGGGTCTTGCAGCTCGGGTGGGCGCGACGGATCGGGCTGAAATGGATGCTGGAACTGAGCCAAACAGGTGGCCTCGATCGGGTGAATTTACTCCGGAAGAAGCGGCATATGTTACAGTCTCGCCGCACAGCGAGGCGCGGTTGACTGGCATTTGTGGGGCCTCGTATAGTTCCTCGCGCATGGGAAGTAATCTGCTCGACGGAGAGAAAAAACAGTGACATACACGATTTGCGAGCCCTGCATCGACGTCAAGGACCAGTCCTGCGTCGAGGCTTGCCCAGTCGACTGCATCCACGCGGATGACGACGACCGGATGCTCTTCATCGACCCCGACGTGTGCATCGAATGTGGCGCCTGCGAGCCGGTCTGCCCGGTCTCCGCGATTCGGCAGGACAGCGACGTTCCCGACGAGTGGAAGCAGTACACCCAGATCAATGCGGACTACTACAAGCGCTGACCGCCCGCTGAGCTTCTCGTAATCGCCCGCGCGGCCCGATGGTCAGCGCGGGCGATTTCTGTTAGGCCATAACCGCTTTTCTTCTGGCCCTAGTTTGAGGCTTTGCGAGAGGCGCGTCGACCATCGAGACGCGCCTCGTCCCGAGGACGCCTGCCAGGTATTGGCCCGTGTAGGAGCGAGGGGACGCAGCGACCTCCTCGGGCGTGCCGATCGCCAAGACCTGCCCGCCGCGGTCGCCGCCCTCAGGTCCGAGGTCGATCAGCCAGTCGGCGGTCTTGATGACGTCCAGGTTGTGCTCGATGACGACCACGGTGTTGCCCGAGTCGACCAGGCGGCTAAGCACCTCTAACAGACGCCGCACGTCCGCGAAATGCAGGCCGGTAGTCGGCTCGTCCAGGATGTAGAGGGTCTTGCCAGTGGCGCGCTTCGACAGCTCGGTGGCGAGCTTGACCCGTTGCGCTTCGCCGCCGGAGAGTGTGGTCGCCGGTTGCCCGAGGCGGATGTAGCCGAGGCCAACGTCGTTCAGCGTCACCAGCTTGTTGCGCACGTTTGGCACGTTCGTGAAAACCTCGCACGCCTCAGCGACCGTCATGTCGAGAACGTCCGCGATGCTGACGCCGCGATAGCGAATCTCGAGTGCCTCCCGGTTGTAGCGCTTGCCGCCGCAGGCCTCGCACGGCACGTACACGTCGGGCAGGAAGTTCATCTCGATCTGGAGAATTCCTTCGCCCTTGCACGTTTCGCAGCGGCCGCCCTTTACATTGAACGAGAAGCGGCCAGGACCGTAGCCGCGTACGCGCGCGTCCGGCACGGCGGCGAACAGCTCGCGAATTGGGGTGAATGCTGCCGTGTACGTCGCGGCGTTCGAGCGCGGCGTTCGGCCGATCGGCGACTGGTCGATGTTTACCACCTTGTCGACGTGCTCGATGCCCTCGATTCGCTCGTGGCGGCCCGGTCGCTCCCGCGCACGGTACAGCGCCTGGCTGAATGCCTTGTGGACGATCTCGTTCACGAGCGTGCTCTTGCCGGAACCGGACACCCCGGTAACGGCCACGAAGCGTCCGAGCGGAATCTCGACGTCGATGTGCTTCAAGTTGTTCTCGGCCGCCCCGACGATCCGCAGCACTTTTCCGTTGCCCTCGCGGCGCGTCTTCGGGACGGGTACACGCAGCTCGCCGCTGAGATACTTGCCCGTGATCGAGCGCCCCTCGGCCATCAGGTCGTCCACGCCCCCGGTCGCGACGATCTCACCGCCCAGCTCACCAGCGCCGGGACCGATGTCGATCAAGTAGTCGGCGTCTCGGATCGTCTCTTCATCGTGCTCGACGACGAGGACCGAGTTGCCGAGATCTCGAAGCTGCTTGAGAGTCGTGAGAAGGCGCTTATTGTCACGCTGATGCAAACCGATGCTGGGCTCGTCGAGGATGTAGAGAACGCCAACCAGGCCCGAGCCAATTTGCGTGGCGAGGCGGATGCGCTGGCCTTCGCCGCCGGACAGCGTCATCGCGTTTCGGTCGATCGTGAGATAGTCGAGGCCGACGTTGTTCAGGAATCCGAGGCGAGCCTTGATCTCCTTCAGCACCTGCCGCGCGATCATCTGCTCTCGCTCGACCAGCACGAGCGAGCGCTCCTCTTCCCACATCTCCTCGTTCGGTACCCCGCGCTTCCCGGAGACCGAAGTTTGGCGGCAGTCCTCCAGCGCCTGGACAAAATCGACGGCTTGCAAAACCGAAAATGATGTGATCTCGCTGATCGTTCGTCCGACGATGGTGACAGCGAGCGACTCTGGCTTTAGCCGCAAGCCGTCGCAGTCCGCGCACGGCCGATTCCACATGTACCGCTCGATCTCCTCGTGCATTGCGTCAGAGTCGCTGTCTCGGTAGCGGCGCTCAAGGCTTGGGATGACACCCTCGAACGTCATCTGATACTCGCGGTCTCGCTGTTGGCCGTGGTGGCCCCAGTGCCCCTTCCACCTCGGCGTGCGTACCGCTATACGCTCGCCGCGCGAGCCATAGAGGATGAGGCCCAGCGATTTTTCATCCAGGTCCCTGACGGGCACGTCGAGCGAGAAGTCGTAGCGCTTGGCCGCGCCCTCGAGAAGCGCGAGGTAGTAGGGCTCGCCCACGGTGCCGCGAAACCAGGGCTTGATGGCGCCCTCGCGTAGCGTCAAGTCCTTGTTCGGCATAAGCGCGTCGCCGTCGATCTCGCGCCGGTAGCCGAGCCCCGTGCAGGTAGGGCAGGCGCCGTGCGGCGTGTTGAACGAGAAGTTCCGTGGGTTCAGCTCACCCAGACTGATGCCACACTGCACGCACGCGAAGCGTTCGGAATAGCGAGTCTCCTCGCCATCGCCCTCGCCCCCGCCCGCGCCCCCAATAGATGCGACTGTCAGCTCGCCCTCGCCGAGGCGCAAGGCCGTCTCAACTGAGTCAGTCAGCCGCGAAAGGTCGGCGTGTCGGCTCTCCCGATCATCATCCGCTCCGGGGAGAACGACGCGGTCGACCACAACCTCGATCGTATGGGCCTGGTAGCGGCCGAGCTCGATCGTCTCGGACAGGTCGCGCACCTCGCCGTCGATGCGCACGCGCGCGAAACCCTGTCCGCGGATCTCGTCCAGCACGCCGAGGTGCTCGCCCTTCTTGCCGACGATGACTGGCGCCAGGACCATGAGGCGCGCGCCCTCGTCGAAGGTCATGACGTTGTCCACGATCTGCTGGACGGTCTGCCGCGTGATCGCGCGTCCACAGTTTGGACAGTGCGGGTGGCCGATGCGCGCAAAAAGGAGACGGAGGTGGTCGTAAATCTCGGTGACCGTCCCGACGGTTGAACGCGGGTTATTGGACACGCCCTTCTGGTCGATGGAGATCGCGGGCGACAAGCCGGTGATGAGGTCGACGTCCGGCTTGTCCATCTGGCCGAGGAACTGGCGTGCATAGGCGGAGAGCGACTCCACGTAGCGCCGTTGCCCCTCCGCGTACAGAGTGTCGAACGCCAACGACGACTTCCCGGAGCCCGACAGCCCGGTAATGACGACCAGCCTGTCGCGTGGGATGCTGACGTCAACGTTTTTGAGGTTGTGCTGCCTGGCCCCACGAACCTCAATGAATGAAGAGCTTCTCAACTGATGCTCTTCCGCATCTCGGTGATCTGGTCGCGCAGCATCGCCGCGTGCTCGTACTCCAGCTCGCGCGCCGCCCGCTTCATCTCGGCCTCCAGCTCCTTGATGACCCGAAGCACGTTCTGGCGGTCCAGCGTTCCATCCACGCGGTACTCAGCCGCTGTCTCGGCGACCGCGCGCAGGTGCGGCGAGATGTCGCGAACACCCTTGACGATGCCGCGCGGTGTGATACCGCGCTGCTCGTTGTAAAGGATCTGCGCCTCGCGGCGGCGGTAGGTCTCTCGGATAGCTCGCTCCATCGAGTCGGTCACCCGGTCGGCATACATGATGACGCGCCCAGTCTCGTGGCGAGCTGCTCGTCCGATGGTCTGGACGAGCGCGGTCTCGGAGCGCAGATAGCCCTCCTTATCCGCGTCGAGGATGCAGACGAGCGAAACCTCTGGCAGGTCGAGTCCTTCGCGCAGCAGATTGATGCCGACGACCACGTCGTACACGCCCAGGCGCAGGTCGCGCAGGATGTCGATGCGCTCGAACGTCTCGACATCCGAGTGGATGTAGTGCACTTTGATACCGACTTCGCGTAAGTAATCCGCCAGATCCTCGGCCATCCGCTTGGTGAGGGTTGTCACGATGGACCGCTCGCTGCGCTGAACGCGCGCCTGGATCTCCTTTAAGAGGTCGTCGATCTGGTTCTTG
>JAERMM010000174.1:0-1096 GCA_016844585.1 Chloroflexota bacterium
ACCGAGCTGAGGATGCGCGACAGATAGCCGATTCCGCCGATCAGGTCGAGCAGGTCGGCGCGCTCCAACTCGTCGCACACCATGACGAAGTCCGTAGGCTGGCGCCGGTCGAACAGGCGCAGCATGGCGCCGTAGATGTCTCGGTTGCGCGGGTGGTAAAAGTCCTCGACCCGAAGGAATGAGGCAACGGCCTCAATGGCCTCCGGGTCGATCAGCAGGCTGCCGAGGACAGACTCCTCCGCCTCTGAGCTGTGCGGGGGCAGTGGCTCGAAAGCTCGATCCTGCGCGAGTGAATCCAAAACCATGCTGCGCTACTCTCTATGCGCCCACAAACCTCAATCCTCTGCCTGAACCACGACGGTGAGGTTTGCCGAGATCTGCGGCGCCACGTGCACTCGAGCGGTGTGCGGGCCAAGGTGCCGGATCGGCTCGTCGATCTCCACGTCGCGCTTGTCGATCGTGCGGCCAACGGCACGGGATAGCGCATCGGCAATGTCCGCGGACGTGACCGAGCCGTACAGGCGGCCCTGCTCGCCGGTGCGCGCCTTCAGGGTCAGCGGCGTCTCTGCGATACGCTGCGCCAGCGCCTGGTTTTCCGCGATAGTCTTTGCTGACTGCTTGGCACTGGCGGCCTTGTGCGCCGCGACGTTGGTCACGGCTGTTTTCGTTGCAGCCGAGGCAAGCCCACGCGGGATCAGATAGTTTCTGCCGTAGCCGTCGGCAACGTCTTTCACCTCGCCGGCTTTCCCAAGGGTCGGAACGTCTTTCTTCAGCACAATCTTCATGGCTTTCGTCCTCCCGCCGTCGGCTACAGCGTTTTGGGGTCGACCAGCAGGCACAATTCGCCCACCCTCGCCCATTTTAGCAGAACAACCGTTCGCATCGGCTCGGTTTCGGCCCCGAGAGCGATCTGCTTCGCCCGCCGTAAACCTGGCGCGGTCGGATTCTAGCGGGGGTGCTCGGTCCTCGGCAGAAGTATCCTGTCCGCCGAGACACAGGGTCGTCGTTTGCACGATCGTCCACAGGTTGTTCGCGTGTAGCCCACCGTTTTCCACCAGATTTCCACCTTATATGGACAGAAACGGTGCACCAACCG
>JAERMM010000174.1:1118-10181 GCA_016844585.1 Chloroflexota bacterium
GGCCTGTGCCATGGTGTCAAGTGACCTCATTGTTAGAGGTTTGCGTCTAGACGAGATGCGTTTGTGACACCAACGGCGAAACCCTGTCCCAGCCGCGAGGGTAGCGACCTTTTCTCCAACGGATGGGTGCGTGCTTGGGAGGTCAGCAGCGGCGATCTGGCGGGCAGGGTAAGATTCCAATCGGCCGTTGGTTCCATTCGAGAAAGCCGTATTTTGAGGGGGTCTAGTCATGGCACTGGAGGTCGTTCGCGCGCAGCTCGACTACAACGAGTGGGTGAATCATCGGCTGCTTGCCGTGGTCGAGCAGGTCCCCGCTGAGCGAACGCGCGAACAATTCGGCGGCAGTTTCGACACGATTCACGGAACGGTGGCGCACATCCTAGGCGCCGAGCACCATTACTTCTCGCGGTGGACCAGCACGCAGGCCCCGCCGCGCCGAGACGACGCGCCCATCGAGGAGCTGCGCGCTCAGTGGGAAGCGTTGCTTCCGAAGCGGGCCGAGTATCTCCGGGGCCTCACCGAAGAGCAGGTCGTCGTGCCGCTGCACTATGCGACACGCAGCGGCGCAAGCTACGATCTGCCGCTGTGGCAGCTCATGCTTCAGATGGTGAATCACGGGACCCACCACCGCGCCGAACTGTGCGACATGCTCACGCGCGTTGGCTGCCCGCCGCCAGGGACCGACATCATCGTCTACTTCCAGGACCGAGCGGGTCCCTCTGCTCCCACCGCTTAGCGTGCTACGGGCCTCAGGCGAGGCGAGGCCGAGCTAGAATAGGCTCGCTTGTCTTCAAGGAGGAGTGCTATGGCAGAGCTCGTCGACATCATTGGAGTGACGCACAATCCGTTCTTGCCTGGGTTGCTGAAGGCGCCGAACGCTGAGCAGGCGCTTCTCGACGGCGCGGCTGATTACGAGGGGCTCCATCAGCGCCTGGCAAAGGCGCGGCCGGACGTTCTCATCTGCGTGGCCAGCGACCATCTGAACCAGTGGTTCATGAACAACATGCCGCCGTTCATCGTGGGCAAAGCTCCACGGGCGGTCGGACCGTTTCCTCATGAGGAGAGGGGCTGGGGGCTGACGCACTACGATGTCGAGGTCGACACCGACGTGGCGAAGCACGTGCTGCGCAGCGCCCCCGACGTCGGGATCGATCTGGCCTTCTCCGATGAGTTCTTGATCGATCACTCCTTCACGGTGCCGCTGAACTTCCTTCGGCCAGAAATGGACATCCCGATCGTGCCGATCTGGACGAACGTTATGGCGCCGCCCCTCCCGCCGGCGCGGCGCTTCTTCCAGATTGGCCAGGCGTTGCGCCGCATCATCGACGACATGCCGGGAGGCAAGCGCGTCGGCGTGGTGTCCAGCGGGCACCTGTCGGTCGAGGTTGGTGGGCCACGCATGGGCGGCACGAGCGCGCCGGACCTTGACTTCGACCGCCGCGTGATGGACCTGATGGGCAAGGGCGACCCAGAAGCCCTTCTGGCGGAGGCGAGCGCCGAGCGCTTGCTGAAAGCGGGGAACGTCGCGTTCGGCTTCCTGAACTACGTTCTGCTGCTCGGTCTTGCGAACGGTGAAGCCGCCCAGACGGCGGCCCATTTCAATAAGACCACTGCCACCGTGAACTACTTCCTGTGGGACTACGCGACCTCGGCAACGTAGTCTGCAGAATCCGCGGGACCTGTCGGGCTGGCCTCCGGACAGGCCTGACCTCACCCAATCGAGTCGGTGCGAGAAATCGCGCACTGAGCTGAAGGAGAATCTATGGCGAAGCTGACCGTTGCCGACCTGCAGCAGATGAAGCGCGACGGCAAGAAGATCGTCGCCACGATCGTCTACGACTATCAAATGGCCCAGATCATGGACCGCGCCGGTGTCGATCTCCTCACGGTGGGCGACAGCGTGGGCCCGAACATGTGGGGCCAGCCCACCCACTTCGAGGTCACCGTGGACCAGATGATCCTGGCATGTTCCGCAGTCACGCGCGGCGCCCAGCGGGCCGTCGTGAATTGCGATATGCCGTTTGGCCCGCTGCAGGAGAGCGCCGAAGCTGCGGTGCGGGCGGCGATCCGGCTCGTGAAGGAGGCCCACGCCGAAGTCATCAAGGTGGACAACGCGCCCGCAAACCTCGAGGCCGTGAAGCGCATCGCCGGCGCGGGCATTCCCGTGTGGACGCAGTTCGGCTTCTCACCCCAGAGTTCCTTGGCCAACGCCGCGTTTGATACCGCGACCGAGGAGACGGCCAAACGCTACAGGGAGAAGATCCTCCGCGACGCGCTCGACCTGGAAGAGGCCGGCGCATCGATGCTGGACCTGACCCACGTTCCCGACCACAGCATCTACGCCGAGGTCGTGCGCACGGTGAAGATCCCCGTTCTGGGCGGGTCCTCGGCAGCCGGACCGGAGGCGGATGGTCGCATCTCAGGCTTCACGTACCGTGCCGCGCAGATCGACCGCCCGGGCCCGGGCCACGGCGGCGACGTGGCGGCGCTGATCTACAAGCTGGCCCAGCAGTACGTCGAAGACGTGCGTGCAGCCAAAGAAAAGGTGTAACGGTGACCGCGAGAGCCCTGTCATCCTGAGAGTTCGTGAATCTATCGAAAATTCCTTGTCATAGCCTATCATTAGCATGAACCCGGCGGTGTGAGACCTGTCAAGAAATCGATTTATTCACAAGCTCTGAGCGAAGCGAAGGATCCGTGAACCGCAGTCCAATTGACTACGGATTCTTCGCCCGCGGCCTCAGAATGACCGGCTTCCTACGGGCAACGACGGCGTAGAGCGGATCTGAGGCTGGGCTCGGGCTGCGGTCGAGTCGCTCGACCTCCGCCCAAACCCCCGCGGCCTGCAGATAGCGCGAGATCAGCTCAGCGTGGCCAGCGTCGTCGAGTCGCTGCCAGATCAGCACCGCCTTGGTTGGGAAGCAGCGGTTCGAGAAGCTGATCACGAGCGCCGCGCCGGGCTTCAGCACGCGCCCGACCTCGCGCAGCACTGCCCATGGCTGGGTGAGGTATTGGATCGAGACACAGATGCCGGCCCCGTCGAATTCGGCGTCGTCAAACGGCAGCTCCGGATGCACGTTGAGGTTCTGCATGACCCGCTCGTGAAGCCGCGGGTTGGCGTCAAGCTCCACACCGTTCAGCCCGAGACCGACAACACGTCCGTACGAGACCTCGGAACCAGCTGCTCATCAGGTCGAGAATCGCGCCGCCGGGAGGGAAGTACTCGCGATAAAGCTGCGTCACGGCGCCGATCGCCGCGTCGTCGATGTGCGTCACCAGGCGAGGCTCGGCGTAGAAAGCCTCGTCCGGGGACTCGTCGTAGCGCAGGAAAGGCTGCTCCAGGAGGCCTACGCCCCGACTGGCTGGCGGACGAGTGGACCGACCGTGCCGACCGGCAGATCGAACAGGCGTCGGATGAAGAGGACCGCCTCCCGGAAGGCGTCGTCCGCGTTCTCGGGGACGTAGTTTGCGCCGCCCGGTAGCGTAAAAGCATGGTCCGTGCCAGCGTACACTTTCAGCTCGAAGCGCTTGCCAAGCTCGTTCAGGGCCCCCGCCAGCTCGTAGACCTGGGCGATCGGCACGGGATGATCCGATGCGCCGTGGAGAATCAACAAGGGTACGTCGATGTTTCGGGCGGCCTCGCCGGGATGTTCGGGGTGGGCTGCACTGAGCTCTCGGTTGCGAATCCCACCGTGCCACGCGATTCCCGCCATGAACCCCGGGCGGCTGGCGAGCCCCAGATAGGTCAGCCCGCCACCCTTGCAGTAGCCGCTCAGCACGACTTTCATGGCATCCACGTCTGGCTCTGACTGCAAGTAGGCGCGCGCTCCGTCGATCGTACGCAACGCGTCTGGGTCCGACGGGTCGTCGGTGTGGGTCATGTAGTTAACGGCCATCGCGACGATGCCTTCCTCGGCGAACCGCACCGCGACATCCTTGAAGGGTTCGTTGACACCATTGCGACCGTGTAGCAGGACGATGCCCGGTCGTCGCTCGTCCTGTGGGAGCCGGTGTGAGATCCACGCCTGGATCGGGCCGCCGGCGCCGCGGAACTTCACCCCGTCGGTTCTGGTTTCATACATGGTGAGCCTCCGTCGGGTGATCTTCGCAATCGCAACGGGAAAAGCGAATGCAGGCGCCCATTATAGTCGCCGCCATTGCTGCTACGACTATCGTTCGCGGACGCGATGTCCTGCGGTGTCTCTGTCAGAGCTGGCTCGTTTCCTGTCGACCTTTGTGCCATGATCAGCCTCACTTGCAGATGACCGACGGCGATATATGGGTCGAGCCACTGCCGAGGTTACCCTGGCGGCGGTGACACCCGAAAGCAGCGCAAAGGAGGTGCGGGTGTGACACGAAAGGGCATCGTGGTGATTCACGGCGTCGGGGCTCATGCACAGAGCGGCACGCTGCTCGACATCGGCCAGCCCCTTCTCGACTGGGTGGCCCGCTGGATGGACCTGCGAGCCCAACCCTACCGCTTCGACCGGGCCCGACTCGCCTTTGCCGCGGGCGATACGGGGGTTAGTACAGACCCTCCTCATGTCGCCTTCTCGGTGGAGGGGCGGGCGGGGCACGACCCGATCGATTGGGTGATGGCGGAGGCCTGGTGGGCATTCAGCCTCCGCCAGCCCGGCATCGCCACCATGATCCTCTGGACGCTCCGCCACATCTTTCAGATCGTGGCCCAGCTCCGGGCGCGAACGTGGCAGCGGGCTCAGCGCCTGTTCGATCCTCAGCAGTACGACCCCGGGGTCCTGGCCCGCCTGATAGACTTGCTCAACAGCATCGTCGTGACTGCCCTCTACAGTGTGGCTATGTTCCTAGCCGCGCCGTTCATGCTCATCCTGGCCGTGGTCGCTCAGATCCCGATCGAGGCCGTACAGAGCTTCATCCTTTTGAGACTCGCTCGATCAGTGCTCACTGTCAACGTTGCGCAGTTCCAGCTCTTCCTGGACGACGAGGTCCAGGCCGCGAACATCCGAGGCCGACTGGAACGCACACTCGAATGGCTAATCGACGAGCGGGGCTGCGAGGAGCTGTACATCGTGGCCCACTCGGAAGGGGCGGTGGTCGCGTTCGATACCTTGTGCAACTCAGCGAGCCCCGCGATCGCGTCCGTACGGAAGCTCTTTACGCTGGGCGCAGGGCTGAACAAATGCTGGCTGGTTCAGCCGGAGGAGCCGCGCCTGCGGCGGACCCTGCCACCCCACGTCCACTGGCTCGACTTCTGGGCCTCGTACGATTTCATTCCGGCCGGCCCGCTCTCGCCACCGCTAGGAGCCGCCATCTGGAAGCCATCCCCCGCGGTGACGGACATGGTGCTCGGTCCGGAGCCGCGCGATCCAAAGGTGACTATCGGCCCGACACCGCCGAGCAGCCAGGTCACGCATCGCATGGAGATCGCAGACGACCATGGTGGCTACTGGACGAACGACGAGCAGGTTCTCATCCGCATCGCGCAGGAGGTGGACAAGCCGCGCTTCTGGGAATCTCAGTTCTGGGTCCCCGAGGAGAAACGGCAGGACGTGGTCGCTCGGCGGCGGCGGCGGGTCAGCGTGCTGGTGGCGGGACGGCTGCTCGTCATGGCGTTCTTCGGGCTCACTGTGTGGCTGCGCTGGAACGACCTGCCGCCGATGGGAGCGAAGCTGACCTGGCTGAGCGCGCTTGTCCCAAAGGAGGCAATCGATTTCGTCACCACCTGGGGCGCCAGGCTTGGAGCCGTGCTCGACGATGGCCTGCGGGCAGCGCTGCCGCTCCCCGCTGTTTTATGGCTGGAGTCGCTCGCGACCGAGCTGGCGCTGCGTGCGCTTCCCGTCGCGGCGATCGGCGTGGCGCTCTTGGTTCTGTATCAGGCGGCACTCCACCTGGTGTGGGTGCGATGGGAGCGGCGTGAGCGCGACGAGTCGATGCGCTGGCTTGTCCAGCAGCGCGTTGCGCTCGACCTGACGAAGGGGCTCCCGGCGCTCCCTGTCAGCGCGCCACCAGCCGCCCGCCGCTGGCCCTGGGTGCTCGGGCTCGGCGCCAGCGGCGCAGTCTTCATGGTGGTTGGCCTTCGGCTTGCGCTCGGCCCATCCGTAAGCGCAGCCATGTTCGGCTGGGTTGCCCCGTTCATCCTTCCGACACTTGGCGTTCTGGCAGTAGGCGCCATCGTCGCAGCGCTCAGGGCCCGCATGACGAGCGTCTGACGCACGCTTGGGTGAGGATCTCGACGCCGCGAGTGCTGAGTCCGCGCCCCGCTACGCAGCGAGCGCGAGAAGATAGTGGCAATCGTACAGCCGGCGTGCGTCGCGCTCGTTTCCCTTCGCGCTTTGTGCCATGATCAGCCTCACGATGCAGATGATCGACGGCGCTCCTGTCTACTCTGCCACCGACCTGGTCGGGTATCTCGCCTGCCAGCATCTGACCGCCCTGGACCGCGCCGCGGTGGACGGCGTGGTCCCGCTTCCCTGGGCACACGACGCGGAGTTGGAGGTTCTGCGCAAGCGCGGCTTCGAGCATGAGAGGCGCTTCCGCGCGACGCTCGAAGGCGAAGGAAAGCGCATCGTCGAGATCCTGCCTGATGCTTCCGTCGAGGACTACTCGGCGCGAATCGTCGGCGCCGCGCGCGCCACGGAACAGGCCATGGCCGACGGCGTGGACGTGATCTACCAGGGAACGTTCTTCGGCAACGGCTGGCGCGGGCATCCCGACTTCCTCCTTCGGGTCGACGATCCTGGCCGTCCGAGCCGCTTTGGTCCGTACCACTACGAGGTCGCCGACACGAAGCTGGCCCGCGCGGTCAAAGCGGGCGCCGTCCTGCAGATCTGCAGCTACGTGGACCAGCTGGAGGGAATCCAGCGAGTTCGGCCCGACCGACTGCACGTCGTGCTGGGTGGCAGCGCTAGGCGGACCGAGACGCTGCGTGTCGACGACTTCATGGCCTACTACCGAAACGTGAAGTATCGGTTCCAGGCCGCGCTCGCAGACGCGGACCAGCTCCGTTCGTTGCTTTCGATCGCCCCGGACCCGGTCGATCATTGTCGAGTCTGCCGCTGGTCTGAGCGCTGCGACGCGCACAGACATTCCGTCGACCACCTCAGCCTCGTCGCGAATATATCCGCACGCCAGCGAGTAGGGCTGACCGTCCGCGGCATCACGACGCTCGAGGCGCTCGGGAGCTCCGACATCCCGTTCAATCCTCCCCTGGAAGGGACCAAGCCGGCGGCCGCCGAGCGGGTCCGTGAACAGGCGCGCATTCAGCTCGAAGGCCGGAACGCCGGCAAGGTTCTGCACGAGCTGCTGCTTCCCGTCGAGCCCGACAAGGGGCTGAGCTGTCTTCCTGCTCCGTCGACTGGCGACCTCTTCTTCGACATCGAGGGCGATCCCTACGCGTTCGAGGATGGGTTTGACTACCTGTTCGGCGTGCTCGAGCCGTCGAAAACCGGCGGCGACGGGAGGCCCTTATTTCACGCGGTCTGGTCTCGTGGCTTCGATGAAGAGTTCTCCCTGGAAGGGGAGAAGCTCGCGTTCGAACGGCTGATCGACCTCATCATGGATCGGTTGAGGGTCGATCCGAACCTGCACGTCTACCACTACGCTCCTTACGAGCCGACCGCGCTGAAGCGGCTGATGGGGCGCTACGGTACCAGCGAGGAGGAGGTGGACTGTTTGCTGCGGGGAGGTGTGCTGGTCGACCTTTACCGAGCTGTGAGGCAAGGGCTGCGCGCGGCCGTGGAAAGCTACTCGATCAAGAAGCTGGAGCCGCTGTACGGCTACGCGCGTGAAGTGGAGCTGCGCGACGCCACGTCGAGCATCGTCGCGTTCGAGCACTGGCTGCAGCTCGGCTCGGACGAGCGCCCGGGCGACGATGTTCTGGACCGCATCCTGGCCTACAACCGCGACGATGTGGTCAGCACCTGGCAGTTGCGCGACTGGCTCGAGGCGCAGCGGTCCGAACTTCTGGCGAAAGGCGTCGAAGTGCCGCGGCCGGGTCCCAGGGAGGCAGCGCCCACCGAGGGGTTGAGCGCCAATCTGCAGCGAGTCGCAGCGCTGGAGGAGCGCCTCCTGGGGGGTGTACCCGTCGACGCGGCCGATCGGACGCCCGAGCACCAGGCAAACTGGCTGCTCGGGCAGATGCTGAGCTGGCACCGTCGCGAAGAGAAATCGGGCTGGTGGCGCTATTTCCACCTCATGGACGAGCTTACGGACGAAGAGCGCATCGAAGAGAAAGAGCCGCTTGGAGGCCTCGAATTCATCGGGCCCGTTGGCGAAGTTGCCCGGTCCACTCTCTATCGGTACCGATTTCCTCCGCAGGACTACGAGGTTGAAGTTGGCCGCTCTCCTCATGACCCGGCGACGGGTCGAGGCGCGGGGGAGGTTTACTGGATCGATGAGCGCGAGTGCCTTATCGACCTCAAGCGGGGGAAGGCGAGCACCGCGACGCATCCAACCTCTCTCGTCCCCGATAAGCACGTCGACTCGAAGGTGCTGCAGGAGAGCCTGTTGCGCCTGGGGGAGTGGGTCGCCGCGAACGACGTTGAAGGCAAAGGGCCCTACCGCTCCGCCCGCGATGTGCTGTTGCGCGCCCCGCCCAGAGTCGCAATCGACAAGTTGAGCCCCAGCGGGTCGCTTCAACGACCCGGCGACGAAAAGATCATGGTCGCCGTCAGTCTGGGCGTAGCGCTGGACCATTCCGTCCTCGCCATTCAGGGCCCGCCCGGCTCGGGCAAGACATACATCGGGGCACGGATGATCGTGGCCATGATCCACGCTGGTATGCGGGTGGGCGTCACGGCGAACAGCCATAAGGTGATCGGAAATCTGCTCGACGCCGTGTGCCGAGCGGCTGCCGACGCCGGTGTTGCAGTGCGAGCTGTGCAGAAGGCTGACGAGGGCCAGGCGTTCGATCACCCTGCCATCAGGCGGGTGGGAAACGAAGAAGTGCTTTCGGCTCTACGCAGTGGCGAGGCGAATCTGGCGGCTGGCACGGCTTGGCTCTGGGCGCGGCCGGAGATGGCCGAATCCGTCGACGTCCTGTTCGTAGACGAGGCGGGCCAGCTGTCGCTGGCGAATGCGCTGGCG
>JAERMM010000022.1 GCA_016844585.1 Chloroflexota bacterium
GGTCCTCCAGTACGCCGCTGTGGCGGACGCGGGCAAGATTCTCCATTATCAGTCAGCCAGAGGCCAGATCGAGGGGGGCGCGGTTATGGGTCTGGGCGCCGCCCTCTTTGAGGAGATGTGCTACGCCGAGGGCCAGCTCCTGAACGCGGACCCATTCCAGTACCGCCTACCCCTTATGTCCGACGTCCCAGAGCATTTCCACACCATCCTCCTGGAGCACGGAGATGGTCCCGGGCCATTCGGCTCGAAGGGAATCGCGCAGACCTCCGTGCCCTGCGTCGCGCCCGCCCTCTCTAATGCAATCTACGACGCAATCGGCGTCCAGCTCGATGCGATCCCGTTCACCCCGGAGAAGATCTTGCGCGCGCTTGGCAAGCTGGGCTGAGCCGCAAGAATGAGGTGTCTGCATGCGATGGCTCCGCTTCGTTGTCGTCTCGCTCGCTCTCATTCCGGCCGGCGCATGCGTGCCGCCTTCGGCGCCCGCCTCGGACGCAGCCGCGGCTCGCGGTCCGACATCGGTTGACGACGGGGCCTCGAAAACGCTCGTTCTGGCACAGCTTAACGCTCCGAAACTGATCGGCGTCTGGGAGTTCGGGACGACGGCCGGTGGCATTGCGTCGCTCGGCGAGGTGCACAGCACGGGGCTGGTCACTCTCGACGGTCAGGGCAACCCCATCCCGCGTCTCGCAGGCGGGATACCCTCGTTCGACGAAGGCTCAATTGTCTTCCTGCCGGATGGACGCATGCAGACCACCTGGAGGCTGCGCTCCGACGTCTCCTGGCAGGACGGTGCGCTGTTCACCGCCGAGGACGTCGTCTTCACCCAGGCCGTGCACGCCACTCCAGAGCTGCGCGCCTCGCTCAGGCACACGCCGCCGTTCATCGAGCGCATCGATGCGCCGGATCCGTTGACTGCCGTCATCACCTGGAAGAGCACCTACTACAACGCCCTCTACCTCGACCATCGCTCGTTCTGGCTCATGCCGAAGCATCTCCTCGCCGAGGCGCTCGAAAGCGACAAGGACGCTTTCCTGGGACTCCCGTACTTCACGACCAACTATGTGCATCTGGGCCCGTTCCGGCTTTTCGACTGGGGCCAGGGCCAGGACATGGTGTTCGAGCGGTACGACGGCTACGTTCTTGGACGTCCAAAAGTCGGCAAGATCATTATCCGCGTCATCCCGGACCCGAATACCATGTTTGCGAGCTTGAAGGCTGGCGCAATCGACGTCATCACAGAAAAGTCCATTCCCACCAACCTGAGCATCCAGCTCCAGCAGGAGTGGCGTCGCAGCGGGGAAGGCGTCGTCCTGAGCCGACAGGAGAACTGGAATTACGCCTGGCTGCAGTTCGACCCACAGTATGCGCGGCCGCTAGAGCTGTCCCAGGACGTGCGGATTCGGCGCGGCCTGCTGTTTGGGTTTGACCGAGACGCGCTGCGGGAGTTCATGCTCCCCGGCCAACCGGACACGAGCGCCGACACGTTCATGACGGCGAACGATTCGCGGGCGGCCATCGCGGGGCAGCCTTTTGCGCGCTATCCGTTCGATCCCGCTCGTGCCCAACAAGAGCTGGCCGACGCGGGCTGGCGGCGTGCCGCTGATGGGCGCGTCCTCGACCTGGCGGGAACCCCGGTGCAGTTCGAGCTTCGAGCCGGCGCGGCCTATGGAAGCGCCCTTCCGATCATCGCGGCGGACTGGAGGCGTCTCGGTCTGGAAGTTACCGAGTACATAACACCGCCGCAGCTCGGCAGTGATCCCGAACAGCAGGCCAGCTTCCCCGCCCTCGACGTACGCGCCCGTAGCGCGGGCGAGGGGATCTTCCCGAGCTTCGACAGTCGTGAGTCCGCCACCGCGCAGAACCGATTCCGGGGCGGAAACTACTCCCACTACGCCAATCCCGCTCTTGACCGCCTGATCGACAAGCTCTATGGCACGCTGGATCCGCGGGAGCGTGGTCTGATCGTGAGGGACATGGGTGAGCTGATGGCCAGCGAGCTGTTCGCGCTTCCCGTTTACTGGGGCATCAGTTTCCTGCACGTTCGGAGGACGCTCCGTGGGAATCTGGAGGAAGACTTCCCTCACACGAGCGACACCTCAGGCGGGGCTGTCGCCCGTAACGCGCATCTCTGGGAGCGCGTCTGACGGCCTCTGCCCTCAGAGCACCTCCTCGTCGTATAGCCCCAGCGCACTCGTCGTCGGCCAGTCGGAAATCGAAAACAGGATCGCGTCCTGTCCGGAGTCGTTTTCGTGCTGATGGGTGCTCATCGGCGGAATGACGAACTGGTCTCCTTCTGACCACTCCATTCGCTTCCCGTCCGCTATCGTCGTGCCCGCCCCACGAAACACGTGGTAGATGGTTGTGCAGTTGTGCCGGTGGGCCATCGTCTTCTGAGACGGGATTACAAGCTGGATCTCGCAGGCGAAAGTGGGGAAGGTTGGCCCGCCGGTAAGGGGGTTTGCGTACATCAATCGATAGCCGTCGACCGGATCAGGCTCGGTTTCGGCTTCCTTCAAGGCGTTCAGGCTGGCGAGGGTGTCGGTCCACTTGTAGCGGAACGGCGGGGTCGCGCGCTCACCCTTGAGCCATGTTGGTTTGGCGTAGCCCATAACGAGATTGGAGTAGCCGACCGGCTTGCGTCGCGGTTGCTGCGGCCCCGGATACGGCTCGGTAATGCCCTTGACAAGGTAGTGCGTCAGCGGCGCATCCACACCGTCCAACCAGATAACGGTTTCATCGCCGCCATTGTAGTGGTCGTGCCAGGAGAGCCCCGGGGTCACAAGGAGGTCGCCGTCTTCCATGGGCATCGGTTCCTCGTCGACGATCGTATAGCACTTCGGGTCACCTTTGACCACAAACCGAATGGCCTTCATTGTGTGGCGGTGTGCTTTGGCAACCTCCCCCGGCCTCAAACACTGGATGGCGAGACCCAGGGTTGGATTTCCCCGGCCACCCAACGACGGGTTTCGCGGGTTGACGGTGCGCCTCCCCGTAGCGCCGGTGTCGTCCATTTCGACGACGTCGTTGGCTTTCATCAGGGCCGCGTGGATGTGCTCCCACTTCCAAAGGTGCGGTTCGAGCCTGGGCTGTCGGGTGTCTCGCTCCCAGAAGCCGCTGAGATCGTGCTCTGCCATCCAGGCATTGAGATCAGGAATAGTGCCGACGTCCGCGATATCCATCAGACTTGCCTCCTCAACTCACAATCCTGCGGCACCCATCGGCCCAATTGTAGCCCCCTGATCGGCGGCGTCAAGCGGCGATTATGGAGCGCCTGGTCCGATTGAATTCGTGGCCGTTTTCGCTCAGCTGGTGGGGCGTTGCCAACTCGCGACCCGGGCCGAACCGCAGATGCACATCGATTCAGAATGCCAGCGAGCAAATCTGCGTCCATCGGCGTGAATCGGCGGTTTCCGTCCCCCGTCCCCTGCCCCCTAAGTTGGCAGTTCTGTGCCGAGCCCCAGTTCGAGGGCACGGTAGTAGACGTAACGTGAGGCCGCGACGTCGTGGATGCCCGAGCCCGGATTGAGGCACACGATGATCTCGTCGTCGGATTCGCGGCCGGGTTGCTTTCCGGTCATGATGTCGGAAAGTTGCGTGATCGAATGGAACGAGAACTCCCCGGCCCTTGCCAGGTCATACACCGCCTGCCACGGCGGAACGTGGATCTCGATCTCCTCAGCGAGTGTGGCGACGACCTTGTTCGCCTTGCGGATGGTGGCCACGTCAAGCTCCTCTGGCGTGTTCGATATCACCGTGCAGCCGGGCGGAATGGCGTCCCCGTTGATCACTGGATTGCGCGTTGATGTTGCCATGACGACCACGTCGGCGTCGGACACGGCCTCGTCGTTGGACGTGCAATTCACCGTTTCGACGCCCAGCCGCTTCTCGACGTATGCGCAGAACTCCGCGCGATGCTCCGCATCACGGCTATACACCTTCATCGTCTTGATGGGTCGCTGCGACCACGCCGCCTCCGCCGCCCATCGTGCGATCCGCCCAGTCCCGATCACACCGAGAACGGATGCGTCCTTTTTGGCCAGGTACTTGGTGAGCGGGCCGTCAGGCGCGGCGCTGCGGACGCCGTGGACCAGTTCATCCGAGATCACGGTCTTCACGGCCATCGTCTCGAAGTCCCAGTAGATGAGCAAAACGCCGCTGCCGTAGCCGTGGGCCGTGGCTCCCAGGCGGCACGCGACTCCAAGGCCGGGGAGGATTGCCGGAAGGATGCGCAGGTCTCGCTGCCAGGGGCGTCCCGTTCCCATCGTCCCCTCAGCCAACGGCGGATGGACGAGGCGGACGCGGTACTGTGTGGTTGCGCCGCCATCGGCGAGGCGGCGGTAAGCTTCCTCGAAGGCCGGCACAACGTCGTTCATGCGCAGGTCCATCTTCACCGTGTCGTCATAGGACAGATAAAGCATTCCGACCCCCTTTCGACCGCGGTTGCGCGTGTGCCACTCCATCCGTCTGGGTGACCCGGTCGACTGTCGCCGTGTCCGGAGTCCTAACGGCGTTTGCGAGCGCGGCGCGGGGTGGGCACGAATCGTCGCAGGCGCTCCTGCTCGCGATAGTTTTCAATCTCCGCCGGATAGTGTTTCAATCTGTACCAGGTGAAGTGCCCCACTACCGTCAGGAGAACGAGCAAGTCCAAGAGCGACCACACACGCTTTGAGAACATCGGCACGTTGGCGTATCGTAGGCCAACGAGTGCGATACCTGTTCCGCCGAGCCACGCCGCCCAGGCGCCGTAGCGATAGAAGAGGGCCCGATGGACGCGATGTCCGCGGGCGATGCGATCCGCTCCAATGGAGAAGACCAGGCCGACCACGAAAGCAATGGTGAAGACACCCAGAAAAAAGAAGTAGACGTTGCTCTGTACGCTCCGCGGGTCTTCGAACAGACGACCTGGGCTGATCCCCGATAGAAATTCGGCGAGTGGCTCCAAACATTCCCTCCGATGCGTGAGCGCGCAGAATGATATCAGCAACGAGCCCGATCGGCGGCTGGTCGCTGGGTAGCGCGCGGCCTGCTCGCGCGGGGCGGCCCCGACCGCGAAGGATATAATGCTGGTCGGAGTATGTGTGCCACTGGAAGACGAGCTAGCAAACGATCTGCGCGAAGCGATGCGAGCTGGCGAGGCGATCCGTCGGGACACGATTCGCCTGCTGCGCTCGGCTCTTCACAACGAATCGATTGCACGCGGTCGCCCTCTCGAATCTGACGAATCCATCGCGGTCGTCAGAAGGTTGATCAACCAGCACCACGATTCGATCGCCGAGTTCGAGCGGGGTCGGCGCGATGATCTCGTCGCGCGCGAGCAGGCCGAGTTGGAGATCCTCCAGCCCTACCTGCCCGAGGAGTTGAGCCGAGACGTGATCGTCTCAGCGGCTCGTGAGGCAATAGCGAGTGTTGGAGCCTCGGGGCGCCAGGACCAGGGCAAAGTGATGAAAGAGTTAGCGCCTCGATTGCGAGGCAAAGCTGACATGCGGCTCGTGTCCGAAGTTGTTTTGGAGTTGCTGGCTTGACGGAAGCGGACGGACGACCCAGGCGCCGCCCGCGCCGCCGCACCCCCACGCCGCTCTCGGGCGACTTGTTTACGCCAGTGACTGTTTCCGCGGAGCCGGTCGATTCGCTCCCCGCTCCGGATCCGATTCCGGTCGAGGTCGTGGCCGGGGTGTCGGCTCTGGGGACCGGTGAGTCCGATGCACGGCCGCCGTCGCGGAGGCGAGGAGGCCGTGGGCGCAGTCGCAAACCTGTCGTTGATGGTCCGCTTGTCCAGCCTTCTGCCGTGGCAACGCCGATGCTCGAGATCTGGGCCGTGACTGATGAACCTCCGACGACGAGCCCCCAGACGGACGCCCCCCCGTTAACCGACGAAGCGGTGGCGCCAACGGAGGCGGCTCCAACGCCTCGCCGTCGCTCGGCGAGGGCCACCGAGGCCGCAAGCCCCGTGGGCGTAAACGTGTCGGTTCCCCGTGGCCTCGGACGCAAAGTGAACTCCAAGCTGATCGAGCGCGTGGTGCGACGGGCCATTGAGCGCGAGGGATGGGATCAGCCGGCCAGTCTCGACGTGCTGATCGTCGGCGAAGATGAGATGCGCGAGATCAACGCGACGCGCCGAGGCATCGACGAAGCCACCGACGTGCTCAGCTTCCCACTGCTCGACCTTCGGCCGCGCAAAGGGCTGTCGGAAGACTTTTTCGTCCTCCCACCAGAGGAGACGCTTCACCTGGGAGACGTGTTGATCACCTTCACCCGCGTCGAGTCACAGGCGTTGGAAGGCGGGCACTCAGTCGAGCGCGAGTTGGCCTTTCTCACCGTGCACGGGGTGCTTCACATTCTGGGTTACGACCACGAGACGGAATCCGAGCGTCGTGAGATGCGCCATCGGGAAGAGGATGTCCTGGCCGACCTGGGCTTGAGACGCAACGGAGCGTGATGGACGTCACCCCGATCGTTTCGCGTCGGCCGTCCGCCCGGTCCACTGGCGTCTTCTCAGGCCGAGCGCGTAGCTTAGGCCACGCCATCGACGGCGTCAAATATGCTGCTCGATCGCAGCCGAACGCACGAGTCCATTGCGCTGTCGGGGTCTTCGCGAGTGCGCTTGGCGTGTGGCTTGGCCTTTCGTCCGCCGAGCTGGCTCTCCTCGTACTCACCATCGGACTGGTATTGGCTCTGGAGGCGATGAATACGGCGATCGAATCGGCGGTGGACGCGATCCAGCGTCCCCCGTCGGTCGCGGCGAAATGCGCAAAGGACTGCGCGGCCGCAGCGGTCCTGATCGGCGCGGTTGCGTCAATGGTGGTGGGGGGCATCCTCTTTGTTCCGCGGCTGGCTGCGCTTATCTTTTCGCTCGCATAGACTAGCAGGGGCTCGACAGCCCCTGCCAGTGCCAGATAGCAGTCGCCCAGGTGAGGCCGGCCCCGAACCCCATAAGGCCCACACAGGACCCTGCCCTGATTCTCCCAGAGGCCGCGGCGTCGTAGAGCGCGAGCGGAACGGAGGCCGCGCTCGTATTCCCCAGGCGGTTCACGTTCGAGTAGAACAGCTCCTCGCGCACTCCGAGGTTTTTCGCTGCAGTCTGAAGGATCCGCTCGTTGGCTTGGTGAGCCACCACGAGGTCGAGATCTCCGATTGCAACGCCTGCGCGCCTGGCCGCCTCTTCCAACGCCAGGATTGGCGTCGTGGTTGAAAAGCGATAGACCTCGCGTCCGTTCATGTGGATGGTCTGGCCGTGGTTTGCTAACGACTCGGCCGTTAGCGGTGTCCGAGATCCGCCGGCGGGTACGATGAGATGGTCGGCGCCGTCGCCATCGGCGCCGAGCACGAAGGATCGGAGGCCCCCTGGCCCAGGGCTGGCCGACACGACCGCTGCGCCCGCGCCATCGGCGAACAGGACGCAGGTGGTTCGATCTGTGAAATCGACGAAGCGAGAAAGCGTGTCTGCGCCAATGACCAGTACGTGCTCGTATGCGCCGCCGGTAATGAACTGGCTGGCGGTGATCAGCCCGTAGACGAATCCTGAGCAAGCCGCCGAGAGATCGAACGCTCCCGCCTGAGTCAAGCCCAGCGCTGACTGCACGAGGCACGCGGTTGAGGGAAAGAGCGGGTAGTCAGGGGTCGATGTGGCGATAATGAGCAGCCCAATCTGCTCGGGCGCGACGCCCGCGGCCTCGATCGCCTCGCGTCCCGCATTCGTCGCCATAGTAGCCGTCGACTCCCCCTCGCCGGCGAAGTGGCGTTCTGCAATGCCGGTTCGGCTGCGGATCCATTCGTCTGAGGTTTCCACCAGCTTTGCGAGATCGTCGTTGGTCACGATGTGCTCAGGGACGAAGTGTCCCAAACCCGCGATGCGTGCGTAGCGCTCTGTGGTGCTCACTGATCGAAGGCTTCGGAGGAGATCGGGCCTTCGGATGGGTCCAATGCAATGATCGGCGCGTTCACCTGCACGAGTTCGCCGGCGTGGACGTGGATCTGGCACACCCGCCCCGACGCGTCCGATGCGACCTCGTTGAAGATCTTCATCGTCTCGATGACCCCAACGAGTGTTCCTACCTCGACCAGATCGCCGATGCGAACGAACGGGGGAGCCCCCGGGGATGGCGAATCGTACCAGACACCCGTGAGTGGGCTTCGTATCAGACGCGTATGCTCGTCTTCCGCCAGTATCGCCTGGGCGCGTGGACCCCCGACGGTGTTGTCGGCGAGCGTTTCGACGCTTGTCATCCGTCGAAGCGCGATCCGTAGCGCGCCGCTGCGGACCTCCAACTCGCGCACGTCGCTGGCCTCGGCGAGGGCGATGACGGCTCTAAGCGTGCCTCGCCATGGAGCCGCGGCTTGATTGCTGCTGCTGTCGGGTTGGAGGGTCGAACGTGAGGGTGAAGCTCTCGGGCCTATCGACCGGTCGTCGTCGTCAGTCAATCGTCCCCCCCAACCTTTAGAAGCGGCGGAAGATCAGCGACGCATTGTGTCCGCCGAACCCGAGCGAGTTGGTGAGCGCTACGTCCACCCGCCGCTGCCTAGCCTGGTTCGGGACGTAATCAAGGTCGCATTCTGGGTCGGGGTTCTCGTAGTTGATGGTTGGAGGAATGGCGCCCTGCTCGATTGCCTTCACGCAAACAATGGCCTCGACGACGCCCGCGGCGCCGAGCAGGTGGCCGGTCATCGACTTCGTTGAGCTGACCGGAATCTGCCCGGCGTTGTCGCCGAAGACGGTTTTGAGCGCCGCCGACTCGAGACGATCGTTGGCGGGCGTGGAGGTCCCATGTGCGTTCACGTATTGCACGTCCTCCAGGTTGCAGCCAGCTTTGCGAATCGCGATGCGCATCGAGCGGACGGCGCCTTCACCGCCCTCGGATGGCGCGGTGATGTGAAATGCGTCGTCCGTAGCGCCGTAGCCTGCCAGCTCGGCGTAGATGCGAGCGCCCCGGGCCCGAGCGTAGCTCTCCGCCTCGAGCACCACGGCGCCGCCACCCTCGGCCATGATGAACCCGTCCCGCTCGCGATCGAACGGTCGCGAGGCGCGTTGTGGCTCGTCGTTGCGAGTGGAGAGCGCCTTCATCGCAGCGAATCCCGCGACGCCGATGGGCAGGATGGGCGCCTCTGAGCCGCCGGCGATCATCACCTTCGCGTCACCCCGGCGGATGATCTCGGCGGCCTCGCCCAGGGCGTGCGCGCTCGTCGAGCATGCCGAGACGGTTGCGAAGTTCGGACCGCGTGCCCCTGTCGCGATGGCGATCTGACCGGCGGCGAGGTCCACGATATACATCGGGATCAGAAACGGGCTCACTCGGTGCGGTCCCTTGGTCCGCAAGACCTCGATCTGCTCGGAAAGCGTAATGATGCCGCCGATCCCGGAGCCGAAGATCACGCCAACCTCTTCTGAGATACCTTCGTCAATGACGACTCCGGAATCCTCGATGGCTTGGCGCGCGGCGATCAGCCCGAACTGACAAAAGCGGTCGAGCCGCTTGACTTCGCGCGGCGACAGCACCGCCTCCGGGGTGAAGTCCTTGACCTCACCTGCGATTCGCGCGTCTATCTCGCTGGCGTCGAACGCGGTAATGGGGCCAATTCCGGATCGTCCCGCGAGCAGACAGTCCCACGTCGCGACCACGCTGTGGCCCAGAGGCGTAATGGCTCCCAGCCCGGTGACGACTACCCGCTCAGCCACTACACGGCGCTCATTCGTTACTTGGCCAGAGCGTTTCGCACCAGGGCGCTGGTTGAGCGGGCGTCCAGGTCTTCTATGCGGTAGCAGGGCCCCCCGAGCCAAATGGCCAGCCGAGACGCCAGGCCGATACGGAAGTGCTCCGCCTCTGTGTCTACTACCATGGTGTTGATGTCCAGCTCACGGATCTTGCCGGACATGCGGCGCACATCCTCGATCGGGTCGCTGCCGTGCAGCGCCACGTTGGCCCGTCCGTCAGACACCACGATCAGGAGCGGCAAGACGCCCTGGTCCCGCATGCGCTCCTTCTCGAGGAGCTCTCCCGCGACGCGCAGACCGTCGGCCAGTGGCGTCCGTCCACCCGTGGGGAGCTGGTGAAGGATGCGCTCCGCGAGCTGTACGCTGTTGGTTGGCTGCAGCACCAGCTCAGCTTCCGAGCCGTGGAAGGTGATCAAGGCCACACGGTCGCGCTTCTGGTAGGCGTCGGTCAGGAGCGACAGAATGGCGCCCTTCGTCATCGTCATGTGGTTCTCGACACCCATGCTGCCGCTGGTGTCCAGCACGAAGACGATGAGGTTCGAGATCTTGCGCTCGCGCACCTTTTCGCGGACGTCCCAGGTCTCCAGTCGCAAGGGCGAGCCTTCCGGCTCCTCGGCCTTGCGCTCGATCTGGTGGACCGCTGCCGCGCGAACCGTAGCGTCGAACGCGAGCGAATGCGCCTTCCCCTCCGGGATGGCTCCCCGCACGTAGCGCCCTACCGGCTCGGAGTTGGTCACGCTCGTCCGCCGCCCAATTCGCTGCCGCTCGCGCGGTGGGACGACCTGGGCGCCTACCTTCTTAACGCGAAAAGGTGGCCCCGGGTTGATCAACCCGGGGCGCATCTCCTTGTCCGGCCTTGTCTTCATCGGCCATGGACGATGGTTCAGGTGTTGGGGTGGCCTCGCCTTCGGCCGCTTCCGCCTCAGAGCGGGAGACCTGGGCTTGGATCCGTCGTTCGAGCTCGCCGGGGTCGCCACTGGCGTCGTCAAACGGTTGGCGTCTTCGGCGATGGGGAAGGGCCAGCATCGCCGCCACCCGGATGTCCTCAGGGGTGACTGTCACCCTTCCGCGGTAGGCGGCGTGCGTCATGGCCGTCTTGTACATAACAATGTCGGCGCGCAGGCCGTCGACCTCGAGGTCGGAGCAGATGCGCGTGATCAGGTCGAGCATGACCTCGGGCATGGTCACGTCGGGGAGTAGCTCGCGCGCCTTGACGAGTCGTGCTCGCTCTTCCTCCTCCGTCTCGCCCCAGAGGACGTTGAACTGCGTCGGATCCAACTCGAAGGCCGCGCGCCTGCGAACCACCTCTGCGCGAAGCCGCGGTTCGGGTATGCCCTCCACCTCAACGGTCAGGGCAAAGCGGTCGAGCAGCTGCGGGCGTAGCTCACCCTCTTCTGGATTCATCGTGCCAATCAGGATGAACTCCGCGGGGTGGCTGAAGGAGATCCCTTCACGCTCGACGTAGTTCACGCCCATCGCCGCCGCGTCAAGCAGGACGTCCACGAGGTGGTCGCTGAGGAGGTTCACCTCATCGACGTACAGGATCCCGCGGTTAGCCGACGCCAGGACGCCTGGTTCGAAGCGCCGCTCGCCTTGTTTGACAGCGTGCTCGATGTCCAACGTGCCGACAACCCGGTCCTCGGTCGCGCTGACGGGCAACTCGACCAGCGGGACGTGGCGGGTGTACGTCTGCATCCTCCCGGAGCTGGATCGCGCGTAGCACTCGTCGCACCAGGATGACTGGCGGTTTGGGTCACAGCCAAACCGGCAATTGAGAACGGTGGCTTCTTCGGGCAAGAGCGCGGCAAGAGCGCGCGCGGCCGTGGATTTTGCCGTCCCCTTCTCTCCACGTACCAGCACGCCGCCGATCTTCGGGTTTACCGCGTTCAACAGTAGGCCCAGCTTCATCCGTTCCTGGCCGACGAGGGCTGTGAACGGGAATATGGGTCTAACCGGTCCTGCCACAGATGCCTCCCCTCAGATTGCTGAATTGGCCGGCCGCGGCCGGTCGCAGGGCACGGCCCTCTTCGGGCGTGTCAGCGAAAGGATCATACCCGACCCTGGCACGCGCCGGAATCACATCCGCACGGAGATAGTCGGTGACGACTACGCCAGTCGGCCTCGGTTCGCCTTGCGCTTCTCTTCGGCCTTCTTCGCCTTGGCTAGGTGCTTGTGCCAGGCCACCTTCTTGCGCTTGTTCATTCTTTCCTCTTCATCCTTGTCCGGCCCACAGCTCATCTACTGGCACGATTCTATCGGTGCCATAATGCTGGTGCAAGGCCGTCATGGACCCGTTGACTGAGGCAGTTCATTTGCCGTGCAATGCTCGCTCTATTCCGCTCTGGCGTTCAGTCGTGTGCGCGCTGGGCATTCTCGTCCTGTCCGGGCATGAGAGTGCGCTGGCCAAGACGTCGGGAATCCCCGTGGGTGAGCTTCGCGGTGTCATCAATCCAGTTGCCGTGAGCTACGTCGACCGTCTGATCACTGAAGCCGAAGACTCTGGGGCGCCGCTCGTTGTCCTCAGTCTCGATACGCCTGGTGGCCTCGAAACTTCGATGCGCGACATCACACAGCGTATCTTACGCTCGCGAATCCCCGTTGTGGTCTTCGTTTCGCCCCCGGGTGCGCGCGCGGCCTCCGCTGGCGTCTTCATTACGTACGCGGCGCACGTCGCTGCAATGGCCCCTCAGACGAATATTGGGTCCGCACACCCGGTCATGGAGGGTGGCGGCGGGTCGCCGCCAGCCGAGTCGATCATGATGGAAAAAGTAACCAACGACGCTGTGGCGCTGATTCGCGGCCTTGCCGAGGCGCGCGGCCGAAACGGCGAATGGGCCGAACAGGCGATTCGCGAGAGTGTCAATCTAACGGCATCGGACGCCCTCCGCATCAACGTTGTCGACCTCGTCGCACTGGATGTCGCCGACCTGCTGCAGTCGATCGAGGGGAGAACCGTCCGGGTCGACGGCCGTGAATGGCGAATAGCATCGCGAGGACTTGAAGTCGAACTCGTGCCGATGAACCCAATCGAGCGCCTGCTCCACGTGATTAGCGATCCGACTGTGGCTTACCTCCTGCTCAGCCTGGGCGGCCTCGCACTGATTTACGAGCTGTCCAACCCGGGCGCGATCCTTCCGGGCGTCGTCGGAGGCATCGCATTGCTTCTTGCGCTCTATTCGCTTGGGACGCTGCCGGTAAACGTCGCCGGCATCGGCCTTATTCTCTTCGCGCTGCTCCTTCTCCTTGCAGACATCATGATTGGGGGAAGCGGGTTTCTCACTGTCGGTGGTATTGCTTCGTTTGCCCTGGGGTCCGCGTTGCTCGCCATCGCTCCTGATACCCAGGCATTCATGCGGGTGTCAGTTCCGGTGGCCGGCGCAATGACGCTCGCGTTCACGGCCTTCTTCGGGTTCGTGGCGGTGCTGATTCTGTCCGGACGGAGGAAGCCCACCCACACCGGTACCGCGGCCTTGCTGGGAGAGTTGGGGACAACGAGGACGCGCGTGGGCCGAACCGGCACCGTATTCGTCGCGGGGGAGTTCTGGCAAGCGTCGGCCGAAGAGCCTCAAAATCCGATCCCTGAGGGCAGGCGCGTGAAGGTCATTTCGGCAAACGGACTCCGCCTTACGGTACGCCCAGAGGAGACGTAGAATACGCCTATGACGACGATTGCAGCCATCCATGCCCGACAGATTCTCGACTCCCGGGGAACGCCGACTGTCGAAGTAGACGTCATTCTGGAAGACGGAAGTGTTGGCCGAGCCGCCGTCCCGTCAGGCGCTTCCACCGGCGCGCACGAGGCGCTGGAGTTGCGTGATGGCGACAAGTCTCGCTATCGCGGGTTGAGTGTAGAGCGCGCCGTTGAGAACGTGAACGAGCTCATCGCACCGGATCTTCTCGGGCACCCGTGCGATGACCAGCCCGCTATCGATGCGTTGCTGATCGAGCTGGATGGAACGCTGAGCAAGTCCAAGCTCGGCGCCAACGCTACCCTGGGTGTCTCGCTTGCATGCGCCAAGGCAGCCGCTGGCTTTCTCGATCAGCCCCTCTTCCGATACCTCGGAGGAGTCAACGCGCGAGTGCTGCCTATTCCGCTGATGAATGTGCTGAACGGCGGAAAGCACGCCGAGAACTCGGCGGATTTCCAGGAGTTCATGCTGGTCCCCTACGGGCTGCCGTCTTTCTCGGAGGCGTTGCGGGCTGGAGTCGAAGTCTATGCCGCGCTGAGGGGGCTGCTGAAGGCACAGGGGCTCAGCACCGGTCTGGGCGACGAGGGCGGCTTTGCGCCGGCCCTCGGCGCAAACTCCGAGGCGGTCGAGCTGTTGGTGCGGGCAATCGAGAGCGCCGGCTATCAGCCCGGGGTGGAGATTGCGATTGCCCTGGACGTGGCGGCTACGGAGCTACTGGGAGACGACGGTCTCTACCATCTCGCCAGCGAGGGGCGGGCCCTCGACTCGCACGGCATGGTTGACCTTTTCGCGAGTTGGGTCGACACGTATCCCATCTTCTCGGTTGAGGATGGTCTAGCCGAAGACGATTGGGAAGGCTGGCGGGAGTTGACCGATCGCATCGGCGCCCGTGTGCAGCTCGTGGGAGATGACCTGTTTGTCACCAACACCGCTCGGCTCCAGCGCGGCATCGACGCCGGTTGCGCGAACGCGATCTTGATCAAGGTGAACCAGATCGGCACGCTGACCGAAACGCTCGACGCGATCGATGTAGCGCGTGCCGCGGGCTACGCCTCCATCGTTTCCCATCGATCGGGCGAGACAGAGGACACAACCATCGCCGACCTAGCCGTGGCGACCGGCGTAGGCCAGATCAAGACCGGGGCTCCTGCGCGCACGGATCGGGTGGCGAAATACAATCAGCTGCTTCGAATCGAGGAGCTGCTGGGGGAGAACGCCCGGTATGCGGGATCCTCGGCCCGGCGTATGCCAATCGCCGCGGTAGCGCCAGCGGCGCTCTGAGTGCATCATTCGACGGTCGCCCACCGTGCGTAATTTTGGGAAAAGACCTAGGTGACAACGGTGACAGGGTGACAACCCTGGGGCAAAGTAACCACACTATCCGCACATGAGTTCAAGGAGGAGACCCATTGGCAGTACGTGTCGGAATCAACGGGTTCGGCCGAATCGGTCGGCAGGTCTTCAAGGCGATTCGTGACCGCCATCCCGGAAATCTCGAGATCGCGGCCATCAACGACCTTATGGATTCCAAGACCAATGCGCATCTGCTGAAGTACGACACGAATTACGGACGCTTCCCCGGCTCCGTGGAAGCTTCAAACGGCGACATCGTCGTCGACGGCGAGAAGATCACGGTGTTCGCGGAACGCGACCCGGGCGCGATCAAATGGGGTGAAGTCGGAGCCGACATCGTCGTGGAGTCCACGGGTTTCTTCACCGACGCAAACAAGGCCCGCGCCCATCTGAACGGGGGTGCTAAAAAGGTCATCATCACCGCGCCGGCTCGAAACGAGGACGTCACGCTGGTCCTGGGCGTGAACGAGCAGACGTACAACCCGTCGCAGCACCACGTCGTCTCCAACGCGTCGTGTACGACCAACGGCCTCGCGCCAGTGGCGAAGGTGCTCTTCGACACCTGGGGCATTCAGAGGGGGCTGCTGACAACGATCCACTCGTACACAAACTCGCAGCGATTGCTCGACATGGCCAGCCCGGACCTCCGTGACGCACGTGCGGCTGCGATGAATATTGTGCCCGCCCCGACTGGTGCTGCGCGAGCGGTGGGCCTGGTGATTCCGGAGCTGCAGGGGCGCTTCAACGGCATCGCTTTCCGCGTGCCGACCTCGACGGTCTCGGTTATCGACTTCGTGGCGGACCTGGAGCGGCCGGCGACTGTCGAGGAGATCAACGCCGCGATGAAGAAGGCCGCGGACGGGCCGCTGAAGGGGATTCTGGCGTACACCGAGGAGCCCCTCGTTTCCAGCGACCTGAAGGGCAACACGCACTCCTCGATCTTTAGTGCGCTGGATACCATGGTGGTTGGAGACCGCATGGTGAAGGTCGTGTCCTGGTACGACAACGAGTGGGGCTACTCCTGCCGCGTTGCCGACCTGACGAACTTCATGGCTGGCATGATGGAGGGATGAAGCTGCTGTCCCTCTCCCGTCGCAACGGGAGAGGTTAGGTGAGGGCGCCTCGTTGCGACGGGTTGGTCTACGGGTTGCCTGGGTTAGTCCGCAATCCGCAATGAAGAAGACGATTCGGGATATCGACTTTGCCGGAAAGCGCGTCCTGGTTCGCGTTGACTACAACGTGCCGCAGGATGAAAGCGGCGCGATCACGGACAGCAGCCGCGTCCGAGAGACCCTCCCGACCCTTCGCTATCTGCGGTACGCGAGATGCCGGATCATTCTGGTCTCGCATCTGGGGAGACCGGACGGGAAGGCCGTTCCTACATTGACGCTCGAGCCGGTAGCCCGAGAGCTGGCGCGTTTGACGGAAGCGCCCGTCGCGTTCGCGCACGATACGATCGGCCCCGATGCGCACGCGAAGGTGAGCAATCTGAGCCCCGGTGATGTCCTGCTGCTCGAAAATGTGCGTTTCTACCCCGGCGAAGAGGCCAACGATCCGGGCTTCGCCGGGGAATTGGCTACGCTGGGCGATGTCTACGTGAACGACGCGTTCGGCGCCGCGCACCGTGCGCACGCCTCAACCGCGGGCATTGCCGCCTACTTGCCGGCCGTAGCGGGACTGTTGATGGAGCGCGAGCTAGATGCGCTCGGGCGTGTCCTGGAGAGCCCGGACCGCCCGCTGGTCGCGGTGATTGGTGGAGCCAAGGTTTCGTCAAAGATCGCCGTGCTGGAAAACCTGCTTCCACGGGTGGATGCCATGATCATCGGCGGCGGAATGGCCTGCACGTTTCTGAAGGCC
>JAERMM010000425.1 GCA_016844585.1 Chloroflexota bacterium
GAGAGCGTGAACCCGACGACTTTGCCTTCTACGACAGCAGTCGCATACATGACTTCAGCGTACGCAAAGACGGTGATCGACGCAAGCGGGACGTCGGGCGAACCGGGCGCCACGCCGAGTGAATTCGAGAGATCGCTCGGGCCGATGTAGAAGCCGCCGACCCAGGCGTGGTCGCGATCTCGTTGTAGCTGCCGTACACTGCCTCAAGCCGTTTCCAGCTGAACGGGACCGTGTATCCGAAATTGCCGCACGTGCCCAGGGGGCGGGTGCGGACATTCCCGATCGAAGAATCGAAATCCCGGCTAGAATGGGCCGCAACCCTCAACTTCGACTACGAGGAGATGGGAGGAGCAGGCATGAGAGCGACAAGATTCCTGTACGGGAGCATCGTCGGCATATGTCTCGCCATCTTGCTGGCCGCCTCGGCGGCCGGCACAAGTGCCGGCCAAATCCCGAATGACGCCGTTCGCATCGACACCGACGATGTGGGGGGGGTGGTCACGAGCACGCGCGGACCAGAGGCCGGCGTCTGGGTTATCGCGGAAACAGCGGACCTGGCCACCAAGTTCGTCAGGATCGTGGTCACCGACGATCAGGGCCGCTACGTCGTGCCGGACCTTCCGAAGGCCAACTACAACGTCTGGGTGCGCGGCTACGGGCTGGTCGACTCCCGGTCGGTGCAGGCCGCACCGGGACTGATCCTCAACCTGAGCGCCGTGGTGGCGCCGAGTCCGCGGGCCGCCGCGGAATACTATCCGGCCAACTACTGGTATTCGTTGCTCCGGGTACCCGGTAAGAGCGAGTTTCCAGGCACCGGACCCAGCGGCAACGGCATTGCGCCGACGATGAGGAGCCAGGGCCAATGGGTCGACATGTTGAAGACGGACGGGTGCCACGGCTGTCATCAAATTGGCGACAAGGCGTCACGGGAGATTCCCAAGAGCCTGGGCGTGTTTCCTTCTTCGGTCGCCGCGTGGGAGCGCCGTCTGCAGTCCGGGCAGGACGGCGCCACGATGATCGGACGGGTGAATGCCATGGGCAAAGCCCGCTCGCTGGCGGGATTCGCGGATTGGACCGATCGGATTGCGGCGGGCGAAATGCCGCCGGCGCCGCCGCGCCCCCAGGGCGTGGAGCGCCGCGTCGTCATCACCATGTGGGACTGGGCCACGCCGCAGACCTATTTCCATGATGAGGTCTCGACCGACAGGCGCACCCCCACTGTCAACGCCAGCGGGCCCGTGTACGGCGTCCATGAAAACGGCTCGGACTTCATGAGCGTCATGGACCCGGTACGGCACACGGCGACCCAGGTGCCGATTCCGGTGCGCATTCCGGACACCCCCTACTCATCGCCGCGCCAGGTCACAGCGTCGTCGGTGTATTGGGGAGACGAAGTCATCTGGAACAGCAAGGCCACCGCGCACAGCGCCATGATCGATGCGAAGGGGCGCGTGTGGATGGCGTCGAGAATCCGTCCGGCCGACACGCCCGCTTTTTGCAGACCCGGGTCGGATCACCCCTCAGCCAAGGTATTTCCGATCGAGCGGAGCGGCAGACAGGTGTCCTACTACGACCCTAAGACCGGGCAGTTCACCCTGATCGACACCTGTTTCGGCACGCATCACCTGCTGTTCGCCGAGGATGCGAATAACACACTGTGGTTCTCCGGCGGTGGTGAGGTCGTCGGATGGCTCAACACGAAGATGTTCGAGGAGACGGGCGATGAAGCGAAGTCCCAAGGCTGGACGGCGCTTATCCTCGACACCAACGGCAACGGCAAGCGCGACGCCTACGTCGAACCCGATCAGCCACTCGAGCCCACCAAGGACAAGCGGCTGCCCGACGCCTTTTACAGCGCGATTCCGAGTCCGGTTGATGGATCCATCTGGGGCACGGTGACCGGGTTCCCTGGCGCCGTCGTGCGGTTGAACCCGGGCTCGAACCCGCCAGCGACCGCGCTCGCGGAGATTTACGAGGTGCGACATCGATCGCAACGGGGTCGTCTGGGCGTCCCTGGCGAGTGGACACCTGGCGAGCTTCGACCGACGCAAGTGCAAGGGCCCGCTCAACGGGCCGACAGCCACGGGGCAGCATTGTCCCGAGGGCTGGACGCTGCATCAGACACCGGGACCTCACTTCAAGGGCGCGACGGAAGCGGGCAGCGCCGACTCCAGCTATTACAGTTGGGTCGATCAGTTCGACACGCTGGGCCTGGGGAGGAACGTGCCGATTGCCACCGGCAACGGATCGGGCTCGCTGCTGGCGCTCGTGGATGGAAAATTCGCCGTGCTCCGAGTGCCGTATCCGCTCGGCTTCCACGCCAAGGGGCTCGATGGCCGGATCGACGACCCGAGGGCCGGCTGGAAGGGCAAGGGGGTGTGGTCGCTCTACTCGACTCGCGCGTTGACGCACATCGAGGGCGGTAAAGGTACGATGGGCAAGGTCGTGAAGTTCCAGATCCGCCCCGACCCGCTCGCGAGGTGAGAGGGCTGTTTGTGAGCTTTCCACAACCAAAGGGCTTTGAGGGAGGGTAGGCGAATGAGGCTGTTCGACCGGCGGGTGTGCCAGGGGATATGGCTCGTCGCGTGTGTCGTGCTGACGACGACCGTCTTGGC